>NZ_JAWOWP010001052.1:0-500 GCF_033340555.1 Vibrio sp. 1069 | reverse complement strand
AACGTGATTGAGTTGGCCGATTTCCTTATTCAAGATTTTGGTTCGCTTAGGCAGCTGTTCTCTGCTTCAGAACAAGAGTTTTGTCAGCATAAAGGGTTAGGGCAGGCCAAATATGTGCAATTGCAAGCGGTGTTAGAAATGACTCAGCGATATTTGGCGGAAACCCTCAAGCGTGGCGACGCCTTAACCAGCCCTGAGCAAACTAAATTATATCTCTCCTCTATATTAAGAGACCGCCAAAGAGAGGCTTTTTACATTCTTTTCCTCGATAACCAACACCGAGTAATAAAAGATGAGATTTTATTCGAAGGAACCTTGGATGCTGCATCAGTTTACCCTAGAGAAGTAGTAAAAAGAGCCCTGCACCACAACGCGGCTGCTTTGATTTTGGCGCATAACCACCCGTCCGGTGTCGCCGAGCCAAGCCAGGCAGACCGCAGGATTACAAGGCGATTAATTGATGCGTTGGCGCTGGTGGATATTCGTATTTTGGACCATTT
>NZ_JAWOWP010001051.1:0-500 GCF_033340555.1 Vibrio sp. 1069 | reverse complement strand
AAAACCAGCGTTCTCTTTGGTACAGGAAGCTTTTCGGAAGGACTCGATTTGCCAGGAGAGTTACTGGAAAACTTAGTGATCACCAAAATTCCATTTGGTGTTCCTACCTCTCCAGTAGAACAAGCGCATTCAGAATACATAGAAAAGAAAGGCGGCAACCCGTTTATGCAAATCACTGTACCTGATGCGAGCAAAAAGCTGATCCAGAGCGTGGGCCGCCTACTGCGTAAAGAACGAGATTCTGGTAGAGTGACCATTCTGGATCGACGCCTCGTAACCAAACGCTACGGGCAAGCACTTATCGACTCACTGCCGCCATTTAAACGAAAAATAGAATATTAGAAGAATAAGAATTTATGGAAATGATAGAGCCGACAATGCTGTTGGTGTTGGCGCTAGTCGCTTTTGTTGCTGGATTTATTGACGCAGTCGCAGGTGGTGGAGGGATGCTAACCGTCCCTGCTTTGCTGTCTTTGGGGCTTCCTCCTCACATTGCTTTG
>NZ_JAWOWP010001050.1:0-500 GCF_033340555.1 Vibrio sp. 1069 | reverse complement strand
GTAACCAAGACGAGTTTTGAATGAGTTTTCGCCGCCATCTAGGTAGTTAAGTGCCCACTCACCACGAGCGTCTGCAGTAAAGCCATTACCTAGATCCTGAGTTGCTGTGAAGTTGATACGTGGAGAGTTTGTGCCTACGTCAGTATCACCTTGCTCTGAACCGTTCAGGTTAACAGACACATGGCCACCAATAGAGAACGTAGTGCCATCGTTATTGTAAAGTTCCACTGCTACTGCTTGAGTACCGAATGTTGCAGCTGCGATTGCTGCCGCTAGGAATTTTTTGTTCATTTATTAAGTCCATGTATTTATTAGTCGGTTAGTCGATTTGCACCTTGAGCATTTGGATTTATGTACGAATAAACGCCAAATGCTTCGGGTGTATACAAAGGCTTTTTGGGGCATCTTTTCCGCCAAAACTGAATTACCTTTGCGCAACAACTGCCGCCACTTTATTTGAAGACTCTTCGGCAACCGAGTGAAAAATTATAAGAAATCGA
>NZ_JAWOWP010001049.1:0-500 GCF_033340555.1 Vibrio sp. 1069 | reverse complement strand
AATCGGACTCGCGATTCACATCGCCTTGGTTGGCGCTGGCATCGGTGCGCTGGTGGCGCAATCGGCAACTGCGTTTACTATCATTAAATGGGTAGGTGCGGCTTACCTTGTATGGTTGGGTATTCAGAAATGGCGTGATACTTCCGGCTTGATTGCCAATGAGAGTCACAAAGAGATGTCAGGTAGCGCATTATTGTATAAAGCCGTTTTAATTAACCTGACTAACCCTAAATCGATCGTCTTTTTGGTGGCGTTGTTCCCACAGTTTATCGATCCTGCAAAAGACCAACTGACGCAATTGTTGGCGCTAGGGGTGACGACAGTGGTGATTGATGCGTGCGTAATGCTGGGTTACACCACGTTGGCGGCGCAGATGGGACGCTTTATCCGTTCAGACAAGATCATGGGTAAAATTAACAAAGTATTCGGTTCAATGTTCATGGGTTGTGGTGCATTATTAGCGGCTGCAAAATCCTAAGCCATTTATAGGTAGTTCTATC
>NZ_JAWOWP010001048.1:0-500 GCF_033340555.1 Vibrio sp. 1069 | reverse complement strand
GGTACGTTCGTCTTCTGACCGAACTGATCTTTCACAACTAAAGTCACTTGGTTTGAACCATGACTCAGTTCGATTTTGCCGTTTTGCGCACCATCACCCAGTTCGAATTCTTTTGAATTCACGTAAACCGTTTGACCAACCAAACCGGCGGTCGATAGCACTTGCATGTTGTCGAGTAGCACCATGCTGTTTTGCATGACCTTCGACATGTTCTCGGTACTTTGAACTTGAGAGAACTGCGCCAACTGACCGACGTACTCTGTGCCATCTAACGGGTTTAACGGATCTTGGTTTTGAATTTGCGCCACCATCAAAGAGATGAACTCATTTTGAAGTGAAGACGCGCTGTTCTTATCCGTTGGGTTTGGCGCAATGCCACTGTTTTCTTTTGCTGCCGCTTTAACCGGAGCGTCCGACGATAATGCCGTGTACTGTGCAAGACTCATTAGCTACCCTGCCCTAAACGAAGCAAGCCTTGCTGCATGCTTTTCACATTTGCC
>NZ_JAWOWP010001047.1:0-501 GCF_033340555.1 Vibrio sp. 1069 | reverse complement strand
TACCACTTTACCGCTCAACTACTGCTAAGTGTTGGCGTGTTTATTGTGTCGTTAGGTCTAGCGCTAGTTGGGTTGGCGTGGTGGCAGAAGCGGCTGACGCACTTCCTTGGTTTCAAAAATACAACCGACCAATTGCAGGAGGGCTGGCATGCGTTCTCTAACCAAACTCGACCGAGCCATGCAGATAAAACGCATCGAGGGTAAAGCGGCTTTGGAGCAATGCTTGCTGGATAAGCAAACCCTCAAATTTACCTCGAACCGATTCGTGCAAGAAAACCCGTGGACAGCGCTTGGGTTGAGTGCTTTTGCCGCGATTGCTGTTGCGAAAGCTGGGCGACTGTCTCGCGTCACGTCATCTCTCTCCTCCATCAGTTTGCTGCTCAATGGTGCGATGGATTTGAGTGGTCAGCTAGCCAAATCTTCTTCATCGTCTGCTGCATCCTCAAAAGAAGCAGGTGAAGAAGCGGCTCAACCATCCGATTTACCACCTCATCAGTAGAG
>NZ_JAWOWP010001046.1:0-501 GCF_033340555.1 Vibrio sp. 1069 | reverse complement strand
AGCCGCTCCAACAAGGTTGTCGCTTGTGCTAAAAGCTCGGCTTTGGAGGCGTTTGGTGTCACGCGATCTCGTCTCACTTTACTCAATTGGCAAGGAAGTAATACGTTGTCGATGACATTCAAATACGGCAGCAAGTTGAATTGCTGGAAGATATAACCAATGTGGTCGGCGCGGAATCTATCTCTGCGGCTTGAGCTCAGCGTCGCTAAGTTCGTATTGAGTACTGATAACGAGCCCGAACTTAACGTATTGATTCCGGTGAGCAAAGCTAAAAGTGTGGATTTTCCACAGCCACTTGGCCCTTTGATAAAGACATGCTCACCCGTCGCTATCTGCAAATCAGGAATATTGATCACCGCGGTCTCTGAACCGGGCCAGACAAACTGAGCCTGTTTGAGCTCAACCACGTTTGATGCTGAATCAGTCATAGTAAATCACCAAAGCGAATTAAAAAAACACAGCGTGTAAGTGGGTACTTACACGCTATTTGGGTTATTTGAT
>NZ_JAWOWP010001045.1:0-501 GCF_033340555.1 Vibrio sp. 1069 | reverse complement strand
GATCAGTCCGGCTTTTTTATGTCTATCGTTTGGTTTTTCAGTCAACGTTCATCGAAAAAGTCTTTGTTTCGGATGTACTTACTCATTAAATGGTAAGAAAACGGACGAATCAGCCAACTAAACAGTGAACGCCCGAGGCGAATGAGTGTCGGCGTGTTCTCATAAATTCTGCCATTGTACAGCCACAGCATTTTTCCGACGTGCCAGTAAAGAAAAGGCACCGGAGGCATGAACGTCACAATATCGATATCACAACAAATTCGGTAGGTTTTGTGCGCCAGACGATAGCGACGTTTGAACGTCCAGTCACCAATGGCAGGCTGCCCGAAAGTCACAACGCGCTTGATGCTTTTCGGATACTTCTTTTCTATGTAATCCGCAAACACGCTACCAATTGCACCACCAGAAGAGTGGCCTGTCACCGAAATGCGCTTGCCTTGCAGAATAAGCGGGACAACGGTTGCTTCTAGCCGTTCTATCACGCTCAAACCTAAGCGGTCT
>NZ_JAWOWP010001044.1:0-501 GCF_033340555.1 Vibrio sp. 1069 | reverse complement strand
CAAATTCAGTATTCATGCGAGGTAAGTAATGGATTTTTCGTTGATTATTGAAAGCTTCCCTGTTTACCTTCAAGGGCTTTGGACGACCGTTTGGCTGGTGGGCATTTCATTGGTGATTGGCTTGTGCGTCTCAGTTCCACTCGCCATTGCGAGAAACAGTACCAACTACGCTTTGAGCCTTCCTTCTTGGG
Source organism: Vibrio sp. 1069 (assembly GCF_033340555.1). Lineage (NCBI taxonomy): Bacteria > Pseudomonadati > Pseudomonadota > Gammaproteobacteria > Vibrionales > Vibrionaceae > Vibrio > Vibrio sp. 1069. The sequence goes on along the minus strand of NZ_JAWOWP010001044.1, from coordinate 310 downwards.
GATTCATTTACTTTTTCCGAGGAACGCCACTGCTTGTTCAGTTGTATCTGATTTACTATGGCATGGATCAGTTTTTCCCAGTGAAAGATACCTTATGGGAACACGCGTGGTTTTGTGCTCTGGTTGCGTTTGTACTAAACACATCAGCGTATACGGCAGAGATCATTCGTGGTGCGATTAACGGTTTGCCGAAAGGCGAAGTGGAAGCCGCAAAAGCGTATGGCATGAGTAAATTTATGACTTACAAACGCATCATCTTGCCAAGTGCGTTACGCCGAGCACTACCTGCTTATTCTAATGAAGTGATTTT
>NZ_JAWOWP010001043.1:0-501 GCF_033340555.1 Vibrio sp. 1069 | reverse complement strand
AGTTCGTGGCGGATCGGCAAGAGAAAATCCACTGTAGCAAACCCTTCCGCGTGTACGCGAACAACGACTTCATCGGCATGCAACTTGGCGGTGCAGTGAAAAACGTTATCGCAATTGGCGCAGGTATGTCAGACGGCATCGGTTTTGGTGCAAACGCACGTACTGCGTTGATTACCCGTGGCTTGGCTGAAATGAGCCGCCTTGGCGCTGCACTTGGTGCCAAACCAGAAACCTTCATGGGTATGGCTGGTTTAGGTGACTTGGTTCTTACGTGTACTGACAACCAGTCACGTAACCGCCGCTTTGGTTTAGCTCTCGGTCAAGGTAAAGACGTTGACACGGCACAAGAAGAAATTGGCCAAGTCGTAGAAGGCTACCGCAACACGAAAGAAGTATGGATGCTCTCCCAACGCATGGGCGTTGAGATGCCGATTGTTGACCAAATGTATCAAGTATTGTAGCAAGGAAAAGATGCACGCCTGGCAGCGCAAGATTTACTTG
>NZ_JAWOWP010001042.1:0-502 GCF_033340555.1 Vibrio sp. 1069 | reverse complement strand
CCCGAATTTGAGTGATTTATCTCACTTTTCTCACTGAAACTCGATAAAAGAAAAAACGGTGAACCCTGCCATGCAGTCGATTCACCGTTTCATTCCAACATTTGCGCGAAGAATGACGAATGCCCTATCCTTCAATACCCGCAAGTTGCAGTAATATTTGCTCTAGTTCATCCCAAGGAAGAAGCTGAGAATCAATCACTTCAAGTCGTGATTCAAACCCTTCTAAGCTGATTTCGTTGACCGATACCACGCGATTTGCCACGTTAAATGCGTAACACCCTTGATTGGTGTTGACTACCGCTTTCACACGTTCGGCAGTTAGGTCAGACAACATCGAGAACAGCTTATCAAAATCGAACTTGTATTCAGCGCCAAATAGCCAGCCACAACTGAAATAGCCCTGCCCTTTGTTCTCTTTACGGATGAAAGCTTCACCCGGTGGTAACTGAAACTGAGGCTCTTGGTGTGCATGCTCATGGTGGTAGGTTTCGATAGGAGAAGA
>NZ_JAWOWP010001041.1:0-502 GCF_033340555.1 Vibrio sp. 1069 | reverse complement strand
GTCTCTGCCAGCTAACGTTACTCAAGGGACGGTAAACGGAAGAAAAACACAAGAAACGGTTTACTTCAGAATCACCATTGTGACGACCAAAGAGACCGACACAACGGATATGAACAATGTTGCGGTAGCAGCGAAAGAATATTTAACGGAGTATGAATCATTTTTTCCTGTCATTCATGAGTTGTTTGGGGCTCGGATAAATGCATCTTTTGTAAATGATGACCCGACAGAGGAAAAGAATGCTGTTAACTTTGGTTTTGTGGATAAAACCTACTCTAGGCAGGATGCATTCATAGGTAGAAATGGTGATAAAAACCTGCTGTATCTTCCCGATGTAGTTAATGGGTATTTACCTGTGTTAGCACCATTTGATGGTGGGCTCATTGAGTCTGAAACTTATACAGCTACTGGCTTTTTTAGTATTGATCATTTGTCTGTGGACAGTGATAGCCTTTGGTTTCATAAATTTAAAGGTTCGTATTCACGATATATTTATTTTTAT
>NZ_JAWOWP010001040.1:0-502 GCF_033340555.1 Vibrio sp. 1069 | reverse complement strand
TTGAATCTAGTCGACATCAAACCAGAAGAAGCCTTACACATCGGTGACTCTCTAGCGGCAGACATCGCAGGCGCAAACAACATGGGTATTTTGAGTGTGTGGGTGAATGCGACTGGCGCAAGTAATCCAACAGAGATAACGCCGAACTTTGAAATCCGAGAAACCGTCGAGCTAAAAGAAATCCTGAAAACACTCGCCCAATAACAACAGCGGATTAAGAAAACCACAACCCCAGACATTGAGCTGGGGTTTATTTTATCTGCGCGAAAAGCATTGGGATCATGGGTGGTCTAAAGCACCAAAATCTGCACCAACCTTACAATTCATACGCAAAGCGAGATTCTGCTGATAGAAATCTTCTGGCTAGCCATTCTCAGCTAATATGGAGGAAAATAGAGTAGCTAAAATGCAAAAAAGCCTCAGTCTTTCGACTGAGGCTTTAAATAGCGGTTGGTGAAGAGCTATATTCTAACTTCAGGCGACCCCCACTTGGGTCCAAATC
>NZ_JAWOWP010001039.1:0-502 GCF_033340555.1 Vibrio sp. 1069 | reverse complement strand
AAGCTGGTTTCGCAATGGGGGTTCGACAGGCATTAGGGCTTGTTTTTGCTGAAGTTTGGTTTGAAATAAAAGATGCAATTCCTCAGATCTTTAAAGATAAAGAAGAAAACTTCACACTTGATAAGTTCCTAAATAAGCTAAAGGTTACCGCACTAAAAATTTGGGATAGGGTCAAAACTAGATTCAAAGATATTCTTGAAGAGTTTAAAAACGGGGCTTTAGCGGGTGCCCTGTCTAGCTTAAGTTCGACCATAATGAACATCTTTTTCACCACTCAAAAGTTGATTGGAAAACTCCTCCGTGAAACTTGGTCAAGTCTAGTTTCGGCTGCTAAAGTCTTGTTCTTTAATCCACAGAGACTTAGCCCTGGAGCTTTGGTGCGAGAAGTTACACGTATTTTATCTACTGGTGTTGCGGTTGCAATGGGAGTGATGCTTAACCAACAGTTAGCCTCGCTGATGACATTTCCTCTCGGTATTGAACTAGCCTCGTTTGTTAGCGC
>NZ_JAWOWP010001038.1:0-502 GCF_033340555.1 Vibrio sp. 1069 | reverse complement strand
GATAGGGCAAGTGAACGCGTTGTCGGTGTTGAGTACCAGCGATTATATGTTTGGTGCGCCTAACCGTATTACTGCCACAACATGCTACGGCGATGGCGACGTCATCGATATTGAACGCAGCGTCGATCTTGGCGGCAGTATCCACTCAAAAGGTGTGATGATCCTATCGGCTTATCTGTCTTCCGTATTCGGCAAAACGGCGCGAGTGCCACTCACGACGACGATTACCTTTGAGCAATCTTACGGTGGAGTCGACGGCGACAGCGCGAGCATGGCGGAGTTTTGTGCCGTGGTTTCGGCTTTTTCTAAACAACCAAATCGACAAGATATCGCGATCACGGGGTCAATGAACCAATTTGGTGAAGCGCAGCCGATTGGTGGCGTAAACGAAAAAATCGAAGGTTTCTATGATGTGTGTGTGATCAAAGGTCGTCACTCCGGACAGGGCGTGATCATTCCTCGTTCGAATGTTCATAACTTGATGTTACGCGCTGACATCGTG
>NZ_JAWOWP010001037.1:0-502 GCF_033340555.1 Vibrio sp. 1069 | reverse complement strand
CACTTGTTGCATTCGTATAACCGTTGTAAGACTGCTTTCCGTTGCCTTTGTTGCGAATATAATTCCCATTGAACTCAACACGATGTGCATCATTGACTTGGTACTGAAGTTTAACCAGTAAGTTGTTCGCTTCAGTACTTGCATCTGCTAGATCTCCAAAGTTATCCAGTTCATTGCCGTCGCGACGCGTATAGGCAACTAGAGATTCCAAATCGCCAGTTTTGTTCGCTAGTGCAACAGATTCACTGAATGTATTGTCTTCGGAAGAGTAGTTGAACTTCGCATGGCCCCCAAAGTTACGACCCTTAAGGAAATCAGCCGGATCTTTGGTTTCAAATGCAACAATGCCACCAATTGCGTCAGAACCATGCAGAGACGATGCTGCACCTTTTACAATTTCAACCGCTTTTATTAGGTCGGTATCCACGTTAACGCGAGCAGAGTTAATGAACGTATTCCCTGATTCGAACTGGTTACCTTGAGATACGCCGTCCACAAGAAC
>NZ_JAWOWP010001036.1:0-502 GCF_033340555.1 Vibrio sp. 1069 | reverse complement strand
CGGGTTAACTGGTTGTTTGCTGCCTCAACGTTAGCGCTTTCATTCAGTTTGGTGCCAATGGCGGTCTTGTCCGAATCCATTGGTCGTAAGCCAGTCATGATGGTTGGCTTATTCTCTATTCCTGCCATTTCTGCGTTGATGCTACTCGGAGACTCATTTATATTTTTGGTGGCATGCCGAGCATTAATCGGAATCGCTTTAGCCGCATTTGCCGCTGTTGCCGTCGCATACATGGCAGAAGAACTTGATAAGCACGCATTTTCAATGGCCATTGGTACTTACATTGCAGCAAACTCATTAGGTGGTATCGCAGGACGTATTAGCGGCGGTTTGTTAGCGGATAACTTTAGTGTCGATGTCGCCATCGAAGTCATGATGGTTGTAACACTGATTGGCGTAATCTGCGTGCACTACTTGTTGCCAAAACAGCGCAACTTCACACCTTCATCCAGCAGCTTAAGACACCAAAATCGTGCTATTATTGGCCACTTTCGAAATCAGC
>NZ_JAWOWP010001035.1:0-502 GCF_033340555.1 Vibrio sp. 1069 | reverse complement strand
CAACCCTAAATGGCTTGAGGCTGGCAAGCCTGACGCGAAAGCGGCTCACGCTTACCTAATGGGCGTTTGGGCGAATCTTCGTAAGTCGATTGATAAAAGCAAAATCAAGGTTTACGGGATGCGCATTGTTGAGCCTCACCAAGACGGCACGCCGCATCACCACTTGTTGCTGTTCATGGAAAAATCCGCACGCAAATTTGTGACGTCTGAGTTTCGTCGTCTTGCTATGGCTGACTCTCCTGACGAAAAAGGCGCAAAGAAAGCCCGTTTCAAAGCGGAGGTTATCGACTGGTCGCAAGGTTCAGCCGTTGGTTATGTCGCTAAGTACCTGAGCAAAAACATCGACGGTCAACACATTGATTCTGACAAAGGTTCGTCTTTGTCTGGCTCAGATGCGGCAGAACGTGTCGTGACTTGGGCGCGTGTGAATCAAATTCGTCAATTTCAATTTATTGGTGGTCCATCTGTCACGGTATGGCGTGAGCTTCGTCGTCTTCGTGAT
>NZ_JAWOWP010001034.1:0-502 GCF_033340555.1 Vibrio sp. 1069 | reverse complement strand
ATTTAGCGTCATTGGTTTCCATCTTGATGATGGCAGCACCACTGCGAGTAGGACGCAGCAGCACTCGTTCGCCAGCGGCAAGGCCTTCGCCGATTTGCACTCTCATGCCATCCAATACGAAGGTAGAATCCGACTGGTCTATATCTATCTGAACTTGCTCGCCTTTCGGTGTTGTCACACTGTAGCGATCACCATCGAAGCGCAGCGCATATTCGCCACCTTTCAACGCTGAAATATCATCGACATAAACGGCAACATCCGCTTTCGAGTTTGGTGCAGTAAACACTCGTGATTTAGCCACCAGCTCAGAATTCACATCGGTGAAAACGTCTTTACCGATTTTGCCGTTGAGATCCAAACCTTGCGATTGCAGTTGGTTGACCTTGTAAGAGAATCCGGTAGCTAAGCGCCCCATTTCATCCAGCAGTTGCGGAATGTGTTTGTCACACATGTAGAGTAGCGCGCCGATTTTGCCGTACGTGTCGTCGGCCTTAGTCGCTTT
>NZ_JAWOWP010001033.1:0-502 GCF_033340555.1 Vibrio sp. 1069 | reverse complement strand
CAATTTGAAACTGCGCTGAAGCTTGTACAAAGTATCGTTGGGCAAGTCGAACGTAAAGATGCGGCTGAACAAGCGAAAATCGTCATTACGAAAGCGCGTGAATCTCAGCAAATCGCACAAAACGAACAACAATGGCGTGCTCAACATCGTGACCTCGAACGTAGCTTAAACCAACAGCGTCAAGCTCGTGAATTGGTCAAGGAATATCAAAAACAGTTCCATGTTGAACTGACGGACGAAATCACGTTTGAACAAGAACGCGAACGTCATGCGATGCAAATCGAAACGCTAGAAATGACGCAAGAAGAGCTGCGTGAACAACGCAGCGAACAGCGTCGCCTAGAGCAAGATGCTGCGGCAGAAATCAATAAGCTAGAAGCCATTGCACCAACTTGGATTGCCGCTAACGATGCGCTAGAAAAATTGCGTGAGCAAAGCGGTGTAGAGTTAGAAGATCGCCATGCAGTGATGAGCCACATGCAGGTTGTTCTGGAGCAAGAGA
>NZ_JAWOWP010001032.1:0-502 GCF_033340555.1 Vibrio sp. 1069 | reverse complement strand
CATGTCAATCAACTTACCGAAGATGAGCACCTAAGTCAGGTTGTAGCCCAAATCCAATTCATCGTGCTGGACTGTCAACAAGTCAATCGCGTGAATGGAGAATCCCTCAGCCGTGCTCAATTGAGTTTTAACAAGCTCAATAACATGCTTCAACACACTCACGGCAAGATCGGTATGACCTACAATGCCGGCGGCAAAACCCACACCATTTCAACGCTAGGCACCAATATTAAAGCCTAACGCTCTAGCCTCTCCTTCCTCATTAGGCAAAACCATCAAATCGAACCCATAAAAAAGCGACCAATTGTTGCCAATCAGCCGCTCGAAAAGATTATCTGTTTATTTAGTGAAGTGGTTTTAGAACAAGGTTTGCTGACGCTTCTCAGGCACTTGTTGAACTTCACCGTAATCGCGTAGCTTATCCATCTTACGGATATCCAAACGTAACTCTGTTACGTAACTGTCTTCAACTAAGTAACTGCGCACGACCTCTGCACCGCGA
>NZ_JAWOWP010001031.1:0-502 GCF_033340555.1 Vibrio sp. 1069 | reverse complement strand
TCACACCAAAAAGAAATCGATCGATCTTGATTACCGTGTTTGGGAAAAATTATCTAATCGAGCTAATGAACTGGGGTGTACGCTGTCTGATGCCATTGAATATCTACTTTCAGAAGCCTCAAGAAGTGAAAAAGCAAGCCAGAAAGTTACGTCCATCAAAGAAGACTTGAGTAAGCTACTATCCAGCTAAGGAGTGTTAGATGCTATATGTGATATTAATTGCTGCAATCGTCATATTCTGGTTGATCGCCGTGGATAGACCCGTGTTAAAAGTGAGTTTTGATGACGGCCACTTGAGCAAGGTAAAAGGGCATATACCTCCATCTTTTAAACATAACTTACAAGATATTGGCGAACATGACCCATTTACTGGTGAACTCAAAGTGTACAACCAACGCTCCGGAATGAGGCTGGTCTTTTCTAAAGACGTACCAAAGAAAGTTCAACAACGAATTCGAAATGTTTTTCCTCATCAAGGTTTCAAAGCTAATAAAGGCAAGAA
>NZ_JAWOWP010001030.1:0-502 GCF_033340555.1 Vibrio sp. 1069 | reverse complement strand
AGTTTACGGGTAACTTCCGCGTAATTGATGCGTTGTCGACGATGGCATTTGAAGGTCGTCGTGAAGAATTTTTCCGCAAAGAGACCATGGCGGCGCTGCAAATCCTTGATCAAGGCCATATCGAGCTAGATAATTTTAAAGGTTCTTGGGCTGGTGCGATGGGACAGTGTCAATTTATGCCAAGCTCTTTCCTACGTTTTGCCGCCGATGGTAACGGAGACGGAAAAAAAGACATCTGGCAATCAGAAGCGGATGTGTTTGCGTCTACCGCTAACTACTTGAGCGAGTCTGGCTGGGACGATAAGTTTACTTGGGGGCGCCAAGTGAAGGTGCCGAAAGGGATTGATCGTAGCCTAGAAGGACGCGGGGCAGAAAAAGGCAAATATCTTCAGGAGTGGAGTAAACTTGGCATCACGAAGTACGATGGCAGTCCATTACCTAAACTGAATGAAGATATCCAAGCATGGCTTATCATGCCTGACGATGAAAATGGTCGTACTTA
>NZ_JAWOWP010001029.1:0-502 GCF_033340555.1 Vibrio sp. 1069 | reverse complement strand
GGCGGCATCTACGAGAAACAGCGCGACTACATCCGCATGCTTGCTGAGAAACGTGTAGATGGCATTTTGGTGATGTGTTCAGATCTAACCGAAGAACTAAAAGAGATGTTAGATCGTCATTCAGACATCCCGAAAGTTGTGATGGATTGGGGCCCAGAGAGTTCTCGTGCGGACAAGATCATCGATAACTCTGAAGAAGGTGGCTACCTAGCAACTAAATATCTTATCGATAACGGCCACACTGACATCGCCTGCCTGAGTGGTCACTTTGAGAAACTTGCTTGCCAAGAGCGTATCGCTGGTTTTCGTCGTGCCATGGCTGAAGCAAAACTGCCAATCAATGAAGATTGGATTCTTGAAGGTAACTTTGAATGTGATACTGCGGTACTGGTTGCAGACAAGATCACCGCGATGGAAAAACGCCCTACTGCAGTATTCTGTTTTAACGACACCATGGCACTTGGCTTAATGAGCCGTCTGCAACAAAACGGCATCAAGGTTC
>NZ_JAWOWP010001028.1:0-502 GCF_033340555.1 Vibrio sp. 1069 | reverse complement strand
TACAAACGGGTACGAGTGCTTTCATTTCGGAAGCGACGTAGTAGTTACCGTGTTCATCGTAACCTTGGTAAAGTGGAATGATACCGATATGGTCACGACCTACTAGGTACTCATCTTTTTCTTCATCGTACAGTACGAAAGCAAAAATGCCGTTTAGCTCTTCAAGAAGATCAGCACCCATGTCTTGATACAGCGCTAAAATAACTTCACAGTCAGAGTCTGTTTGGAATTCGTACTTGCCTTCGTAGCGAGCGCGAATCTCTTTGTGGTTGTAGATCTCACCGTTAACGGCAAGGATTAGTTTTTTATCAGGGCTGTATAGTGGTTGAGCACCGCTATTTAGACCAACGATAGCCAAGCGCTCGTGAGCTAGGATTGCTCTTTCTGAAGAGTAGATACCAGACCAGTCAGGGCCACGGTGACGAAGCTTTTTCGACATTTCTAACGCGATAGGACGCAGTGCCGCTGCATCACTTTTAATGTCTAAAATCCCAAATACTGA
>NZ_JAWOWP010001027.1:0-503 GCF_033340555.1 Vibrio sp. 1069 | reverse complement strand
GGGATGAGGCGGCCATTTAAGTTCAATGTGCCTTTTACATTAAGAAACGGTGCGCTAAAGCTAAACGACGCCACAGATTGCAGTGCATGTTTAACTTGAAAGCCTTTGTCTCCATTTACCACAAACGGCCCGCTTGTCATGGTATTCAGTTCGAGTCCGAATGTGTCCGTTGTAACATTGAGGTTGCCTGGAAATGGTGTAGAGCCTAATGAGCGCCAAGTCCAGTTATCTATCCATAAACGGAATGGTCGGTTTGTCATGCCAGCTTGACCAATACCACCGCGCGCAACACGCTGTTCTTTCCACACATGCGAACCATGGCTCACGACAACATGTGAAATGTACAGTTGCGGGTTTTGCCAACCGCTGGTTTCTCGTTCATCGGTGGCGACGCGAAAATAGCTCCACTGCACGTTGTAAGTACGACCTTGCTTATCTTGCAGCTTCGCAAAGTAGTTCCACCATTCATGTTGATACTCAGGATGGAAGCGAAAGTCTGAAGG
>NZ_JAWOWP010001026.1:0-503 GCF_033340555.1 Vibrio sp. 1069 | reverse complement strand
CAAAAAAACAGCCCTTATACCAGTGATACATTTGTGTTCACCAACAGGAAAGGCCAGGGCTTAGATACCCACTGGGTGAGTAAAAAAATTTGGCACCCAACACTGAGTAAAGCAGGGCTTAAAAAGCGCCGTGCCTACGAAACCCGACACACGGCTGCCGTGCTCCATATTGCGGCTCATGAGAACCCACTTTATATCTCTCATATGCTTGGGCACAGTGATACTCAACTCTTGTTCGACGTGTATGCGCCTTATGTCGCTAACGCTTCACGTATTGATGGGCAAGCGTTCACTGCCATGATGTCAGGAGGCGCACAATGACGATCCTCACCTTTGAGAAACCCGAGCATTTTCTGAAAAGCCTCACACAATACCAACAAATCGCCGCTTTTGCGCTCGGGGGGCAGAACCCTAAAGTTTATGTACATTTAAAGGCAGCTGGGATACCTCAAGCACTCGCACACCAACAGGCGATTGAGAGGCTAGCGAACCATTTCTATCAA
>NZ_JAWOWP010001025.1:0-503 GCF_033340555.1 Vibrio sp. 1069 | reverse complement strand
ACACTCAAATTAACCCCCTGCATCGACTGACCTGTCACTGCGGAAAAGTCGAACTGGAACTTACGTTACCCAACGGAATTGAAAAGCCGAGACGCTGTGATTGCTCTATGTGTCGTCGTCGAGGTGCGATTGTGGCTTCAGTCCCTTTGAGTGGTATTCGTATTGTTCAAGGTGACGATGTTTTAAAGCTCTACCAATTTAATACGCATACCGCGAAGCATTTTTTCTGTAGTGAATGTGGCATTTACACACACCATCAACGCCGATCAGATCCAAGTGAGTACGGTTACAACGTGGGATGTTTAGAGGGCCTTAACCCGTACGAATTGGGTGATATTGAAGTGATGGATGGCGTGAACCATCCATCGGATCGTTAGACTAAGTAGCTAGGCGTGTCATTGAGGTTCGTTGGGATTAGGTAAACAAGCCGCCGTTCATCCACAAATGAGCGGCAATACTGGCGGCGTAGCCCAGAGCGATCACGGGCGTCCATTTTAAGTGGC
>NZ_JAWOWP010001024.1:0-503 GCF_033340555.1 Vibrio sp. 1069 | reverse complement strand
TTCTGCGCTGTACAAAATCACCCCAGCGGCATCTTTGCGCGTGCATTCACCACGATCACAAGCCGCCGCGACGGTGTAGACGTACGCTTTTGCAGCGTTCATACGTGAGTACATGTCGGCCAATTTGCCCTGCACAAGCTGAAACTCGCCGATGGATTTGCCGAACTGTTTGCGCTCATGCACGTATGGGACGACGATATCCATACACGCGTGCATAATGCCGAGTGGGCCAGCAGCTAAAACAACGCGCTCGTAATCAAGCCCACTCATCAATACTTCGACGCCACAATTGAGTGCTCCGAGAATGTTTTCTTTAGGTACTTTGCAATTGTTGAAGACGAGCTCAGATGTGTTTGAGCCTCGCATTCCCAACTTATCGAGCTTTTGCGCGTCACTGAATCCGGTAAAACTGCGCTCGACGATAAACGCTGTGATCCCGCGCGATCCCGCATCAGCATCTGTTTTGGCGTACACCACGACCACGTCCGCATCGGGGCCATTCG
>NZ_JAWOWP010001023.1:0-503 GCF_033340555.1 Vibrio sp. 1069 | reverse complement strand
TCAACGGCCAAACATCTTGCCATGTCGACCACAGTAGCTGACCATTCAAAATCCCTTGAATGAAATCAGCACCATGTGGGTCTTTGCTAACAAGTAACACCGCCAAAGAGGCAGATACCACAAACAAGCTGCCAATCATCGGCTCAAGATGCGGATGATTTCGCTTTTCTAATGCAGCAATCAATCCGCATAACAATAACGACATTATCCAAGGGCCAAGCATTGCACCAAGCCAAGATTCCGATAACCAAGGAATCCTCACGTACAAAGTAGATGAGTTTAGCCAATAATGACTAAGCGCCGCACCCAATGCTGCGACTTGAGCCACCGCAAGGTCGATGAAAATGATCTGCCGCTTTAAGACTTGCTGGCCCAGTACGACGTTACCAATTAGCGCAATCACGCCGCACAAAATAGCCGGCGCTAACCATGTGTATTCAGTCATGATCAAAACTTCACAGCACTAGGAGAAACAAACACATCGAGTAACTCGGCAATCACTT
>NZ_JAWOWP010001022.1:0-504 GCF_033340555.1 Vibrio sp. 1069 | reverse complement strand
GCGCATTAGCGCTCTTTTTGTATCTAAACTACACGTTAGCTTTGTTTAACTTTTGTTTTCACCGCCGCTCGCTTGCCAAGCACATAACCTAAACCAAGCGGAGCGAAGAATATCGCAGCAATGAACAGAATAAAGTAGACAAGTGTGCTCTTCACTAATTCTATCAACTTGGTCATGGCGAGATTCACAACCTCTTTAGACACTCTATCCATATCCTGAGCAAACTTCTCACGTTCATGAGTGATGATCAGAGCGATCTCTTGGCGCTCTCTAGCCACCATTTCTTCTAATGCTTGTCGCTCTTCACCTAACTGAGACAAACGCGCTTCGGTTTTTTGGTCAATGTCGTCCACTAAAGGCTGCAGTTCAACCGCCATTTGTTCAGCCAAATAACGCATATACTCAGGGTTGTTATCGATGAAATCTCTCATTGAGTCAGCAGTCACTTGCAGACTGTTCAAAGCGGCATTAACCTTCTCGATGCTTGCCGAACTGTTCAACGCT
>NZ_JAWOWP010001021.1:0-504 GCF_033340555.1 Vibrio sp. 1069 | reverse complement strand
TCGCTCATACGCTGAATCAGGAAGAAGAGAGCGTCACCAGTCACGTGGTTGATCGTCGTCCTCGCGTCATCATTGCTGGTTTTGGTCGTTTTGGGCAAATCGTTGGGCGCTTAATGTACGCCAATAAAATCAAAGTTACGGTATTGGAAAGTGACGCCAGCCAAATTCACTTACTGCGTAAGTACGGTTACAAAGTTTTTTATGGCGATGCCACGCAAATCGATTTGTTGCGCGCCGCTGGCGCAGACAAAGCGGAAGCGTTAGTGATTTGTACAGACTCGCCGGATGAAGTGATGGCGATTGTCGATATCTGCCGTACGCATTTTCCGAATCTCAAATTGCTCGCTCGTGCTCGAAGCCGAGTTGAGGCCTATCAGTTGATGAGCCATGGTGTGCAAAACTATTCGCGTGAGACTTTTTTAGGCGCACTGGATCTTGGTCGTCAAACTCTAGTTGAGTTAGGCATGCACCCATATCAAGCAAAGCGGGCAGAAGCACATTTTC
>NZ_JAWOWP010001020.1:0-504 GCF_033340555.1 Vibrio sp. 1069 | reverse complement strand
CAACAACATGACCGTTATCGCAACAAGATCACTCAACTTGTCCCTGACAATGTTGAAGCATTGAAGAAAAAAATCGCTCAACTCAATAAAGAAAATGTGGTGCTGTTTTGGACTTACTACCGCGACAAAGATGGCGTGGTCGGCAGCGAACGTGACTGGATTCAGATCAACAAGGCCTCCAACGCGCCATTGTTTATGGTGCACGATGTAGGATTGGGTCATGGCGCGGTGGGCGGCGTGATTCAAAGCGGTTATCGCCAAGGTGTTGAAGCGGCTAGATTACTTGAACAGGTGCTCGACCACCCACAAGAACCATTACCTCCGGTGGTGAATGGCGATTCTGAAATCAAGCTCGATTACCAAGCGGTCGTGCGCTGGGGGTTGGGCGCAGAGCAAGCATCCTCGGCCGTCTTTTTTAATAAGCTGATGGAATTTTCGGAGCGTTTCGCCAAAGAAATTCGCTTGTTTGGTAGTTTGTTCGTGTTGATGCTGGTGGCCATTTTG
>NZ_JAWOWP010001019.1:0-504 GCF_033340555.1 Vibrio sp. 1069 | reverse complement strand
CGCCGTTGCAGTTGTCATCTCGTTGATTGCGTTGATTTCTTCAATATTCTGATTGATCGTATGAACCACGGTAGATTGCTCTTCCGTTGCCGTCGCAACTTGCGTGTTTCGATCGGAGATATCCGTAATGCGCTCAGAGATATTCACCAGCACTTCTACTGCTTCATCCGTCGAAGCCACACCCTCAAATGTGACCGCTTTGCCAGCTTCCATCGCGCTTACTGCATCCTGAGCATCACTTTGAAGCTGGTTGATCATACGTTGAATCTCTTCCGTTGAATCGGCAGTGCGCGACGCTAGGTTACGAACTTCATCTGCAACTACCGCAAAGCCTCGACCTTGCTCACCTGCGCGTGCCGCTTCAATCGCTGCGTTCAGTGCCAACAAGTTTGTTTGCTCAGAGATATCGCGGATTACACCTAGGATAGAGCCGATGTCTTTCGTTGTAGAAGCAAGTTGTGTCACAACAATGTTCGTCGTTTCGACATCGTCAGCAAGACGGCT
>NZ_JAWOWP010001018.1:0-504 GCF_033340555.1 Vibrio sp. 1069 | reverse complement strand
AACCACATCAGGGTTGTAGGCATGGTACTCACCGCCATGTACGTATTTGAGTAATCCACCATGTTCAATCGATTTACGTTTTGCCCACGCCTTGCGGGACAAGTTGGTTAAATCTTGTTGGAAATCATCAAAGTTTGCGCCTTCGATGCGAGTGGTTACGCCTTTAAAGCACAAGTCGACCACTTCCCGGCTCAACCCAACAGCTTCGAACAATTGTGAGCAACGGTAAGAGGCGATGGTCGAAATACCCATCTTCGACATGATTTTGTACAAGCCTTTGTTGATGCCATACTGATAGTTCTGCATAACATCGCGGTAGTCTTTATCTAGGGCACCATCGTCAATCAACTTGCCTAGCGCTTCATAAGCTAGATACGGATAAACCGCCGTAGCGCCAAAGCCTAGCAATACGGCAAATTGATGAGGGTCACGTGCGGTTGCGGTTTCCGCGACGATGTTGGCATCACAACGAAGGTTGGCTGTAACTAAGCGAGTTTGCACGGC
>NZ_JAWOWP010001017.1:0-504 GCF_033340555.1 Vibrio sp. 1069 | reverse complement strand
ACGGGATAGATTCAAAATTATCTACCGTAGTAACTTCGATGTAGCTGAACCAAGGCTGGTTCGCTTTTTCCGTCAGCCACATGTTCCAATCGGCGATAGATTGTTTATCGGTATGGGCTTGAGTACCATCCAGTTTTTCAGCTAGGTTTACACCTCGGAAGACGATTTCTGAATAAAGGTCATCTTCAAAACCACTGCCGCTAAACAAACCGAAGGTGTAGCCTTGATCTTTAAGTACATCAAGAAGTACAGGCGAGGCACCTTGTGCCTTGATGCTAGAGGCGTAACTCGTTGGTAAACCATAGAACAAGCCAAATGCACCGTAGGTGTCATTGCTTGAGCTGTAGTGTTTACGGAAGTTTTGGTTTTGCTGTGCAAACTCGTAGAGGTTTGGCATTTCTTCTTGATTCAGCGCGTCGGCACGAAGGTTATTTACGCTGATCATCAACACGTTCAACTTGTTTACACGGCGGTTGAATTCAAGTTTTTCTAGTGGGTAGTTCA
>NZ_JAWOWP010001016.1:0-504 GCF_033340555.1 Vibrio sp. 1069 | reverse complement strand
TGAGTACATAGTGGAAATCACATCCACCACTTCAGCATCGCGGTCTTCTTCGTAGTGAACCAAACGGGTGTCATCAATTGCTTTGGTCGCGGCATACATCGCACGGATGTTACAGCCATAACCCGATTCGTTACCGAGTGACCACATGATGATAGAAGGGTGGTTCTTTTGCGCATGAACATGACGCACTGCGCGATCGACAAACACCGCTTCCCAAGCAGGATCATTGGTGATGCGGCTTAGGTCGCCAACGTTGGCAAAGCCGTGGGTTTCCACATCGGTTTCTGCCATCACAAACAGGCCGTAAATATCACATAACTCGTAGAAGCGTGGGTCGTTCGGGTAGTGTGCGGTGCGAACCGAGTTGATGTTGTGTTGCTTCATCAAAATCAGATCTTTTTCCACGCGGTCCATGCCCACTGCGCGACCTTTTAGGTGGTCGTTGTCATGACGGTTTACACCATGCAGCATCACGTATTGGTTGTTGATGTAGAACAGGCCGTC
>NZ_JAWOWP010001015.1:0-504 GCF_033340555.1 Vibrio sp. 1069 | reverse complement strand
AGGGTGTGGCTGAACGTGATGAGCCTTATCCAAGGTTATCGAGAACACGCTGCCTTTACCAAACCACGAACGCATTGAAATTTCGTGCCCCAACACCTGCGCAATCCCTTTGGAAATCGCCAAGCCTAATCCCAAGCCTTGATCGGAGCGCACTTGCGTTCCGCGATTAAACTCTTCGAAGATTTCCTGCTGTTTTTCTTCCTCGATGCCCATGCCGTTATCCCACACATCAATGCGCACACGCCCTTGAACTCGGCGCACTCCCAGCGCGACTTTACCATTTGGGCTGTAACGAAAGGCATTGGTGAGGAAATTCTGCACCACACGGCGCAGTAATTTAGGGTCCGATTTCACCATTAGAGAAGATGGGATCATAGTGAACTCGATCCCCTGTTGTTTGGCCAATGCGCTGAATTCCGCATTGAGGTTCGCCAGAACATCGTTGACCGCGAAGCCATGCACATTGACTTCCAACTTACCCGATTCCAAACGCGAAATATCCAG
>NZ_JAWOWP010001014.1:0-505 GCF_033340555.1 Vibrio sp. 1069 | reverse complement strand
TTTCTTTTTAAATACTGATATCCATTGCAGGGACAAGTCTTGGTTTATACAAGCAGTCTTCCCCTTCTGGCCTGGTTTTAAAACGTCGGTGGAGCCACATGTATTGGCTTGGGCTTGCCATGATAGATGTTTCAACGATTTTATTAACGAAAGCCGCAGCACTATCGGGATCGTCTTTTGGAAATCCATCCACTGGCGCATCAATCGTCAAGGTATAATGCCCATCTTCGCCTCTGACCATCGTAAATGGGACAATTGCGCAATTTGTATTATCGACTAGCAAGCTAGTGCCCGTTGTTGTACAGGCATTTTTAACCGCGAACAACGGAGCAAACGTCGAACGTCTGTTTCCGTAATCATGATCCGGCGCATACCAAACACGCTCGCCAGAGTTGAGTGCTTCAAGCATGGCTTTGACATTTTTACGATCGATCAACGTACGGTTAGAACGAGAACGGCCTTTGTATTGGAAATAGTCGAAACACGGATTGTTGTTTGGTCGATA
>NZ_JAWOWP010001013.1:0-505 GCF_033340555.1 Vibrio sp. 1069 | reverse complement strand
TCAGCAAGCGAAAGATATTGAACGTTTCCGTTGGTTTTCAAATGGTTTTGTAATGCAAGACCCGGATGACGAAATGCGAATTGTTGATGTGCGTTACTCCATCGTGCCAAACCAAATTAATGCGCTGTGGGGCATCAATCTATCCCCGAAAGCCAGCGCGGACGAACACGTCGAATACACTGCTCATCGAGGTAGTACAGCGGAAGACCGCCAAACTTTTCTCAATATGCTTACGGACTTTGACTGAGCGCTTACTTGGGTTACATGGGGAGTGACTCAGTGACTATCAAGCCGATTGAAAGTCCTTCACCAGCGTAGGCTTATGAGCAAAGAACATTTTGCTAAACAGAGATTTGTACTTCCATCCAAGAGACAACAGTCGTTTTGCTAAGCTTTTGTTTTCAATGATAGCGACTTCAACGCCTTGGTAATGATATGGATGGCTTTTAATGTAATCGATAAATGCAGTAAGCACACCTTGCCCGCGAACGGAGGGCGCAAAGTT
>NZ_JAWOWP010001012.1:0-505 GCF_033340555.1 Vibrio sp. 1069 | reverse complement strand
ATTTAAAAGCATCGCGCTGTCTTTCTTTGTGGCGACGTTACTGTTTGCAACTTCAACAATGATGATTGGCGCTGTGTTGATTTCTTATGAAGTAAAGCAGTTCAACACCTACGCAAATAACCTAGCCAAAATAAAGCAAAAAGTCATTTTAATGGGGCTGCTGACGGAAGCGAAGCTCGAACAATACAAAGGCTTGAGCGTGGATGAAGTGGAAGCTCAAACTGAGTTCAGCTTCCAAGACGCGATTTACTCGCTGTCACCGTACGAAAAGCTGAATTACGTTGAAGCCGTCGCACGCAAATCGCTGCATCAAGCCGAAGCGTATTTATCGAATGCGTTTAATCGACAAAATGCCATTATGTACTTTCGCTCTTATACTGGGAGCAAGTTGATTTTAGAGCGCCCAATCAAAGCGTTAGAAGGTGTGAAGACCACATTCGATGTTGATTGGTGCAAGAGCAACTACTCTTGCGTTCTGGCTGCGTGGAAAGAACAACTGACTGAT
>NZ_JAWOWP010001011.1:0-505 GCF_033340555.1 Vibrio sp. 1069 | reverse complement strand
TACAGAAAGCTCGTTCGACACGTCGCGGATGCCTTCTGTGTTACGAGTGATTTCTGTTGTTACAGATGCTTGCTCTTCCGCCGCAGACGCAATTTGCGTTGCCATGTCGCTGATGCGCTCTACCGCACAGTGGATTTGCGTCAGGCTCGCTGCTGCAGAATTCGCGTCATCCACACTGGTATCAGCCAAACGACGACCATCTCCCATGATATCAACCGCTTTCTTGGTTGTACCTTGAAGCATTTCGATCGTTTCTTGGATTTCTTTGGTCGATGCGTGAGTACGTTGGCTCAATACGCGAACTTCGTCAGCAACAACCGCAAAACCACGACCTTGATCGCCTGCACGCGCCGCTTCGATCGCTGCGTTCAGTGCCAACAAGTTAGTTTGCTCTGCAATGTCTTGAATCGTCGATAGAATCGTGTTGATGCTATTACCGTGCGCTTCAAGTTCTTGGATAACATTTGTCGCGACTTGAACTTCTTGCGCCAGATTCTGGATAGAG
>NZ_JAWOWP010001010.1:0-505 GCF_033340555.1 Vibrio sp. 1069 | reverse complement strand
CGTATTTTCCCATGCTCGATATGGGAGAGGTGGGAGGCGTGAAATTAGGCAGGTGTAAGCGCCCATTTAGGGCGCTTAGAGCGTTTTATTTGTCAACTTTCACATGTGAAAGAATTGACCAAACTATTTGGTCGTGTCCTCTTCAACTTCTGTCGCTTCTGCGGCCATCTTCATCTGCTTCTCGACCATGCGTTTTTGGGTGATGTAGCGGATAACCATCTCGACAGCGCTGTTCAACGCAAGGATTCGCATCGCTCTGGTGGATGCAACGTAGAGCAGGTTTATTTCATCGTCACGGGCCATTGGGTCGAGCTCTGGGTCCAGGACATCCGGAAAGTCGTCATAGAGCTGAACAAAGTCCCACTCCAACCCTTTGCACCGATGAGCTGTTGAGACCGTAATGTCAGCCCCAAACTCTTCTTTGACTGTATTGCGTCGTAGAGTGGTGAGTCGTTCAGGGATTTCATCGTAGCTGTTGATGATCTTGACAGCCCTCATCATCTCA
>NZ_JAWOWP010001009.1:0-506 GCF_033340555.1 Vibrio sp. 1069 | reverse complement strand
TGTAACGGGTTGAATGTCTTAGCTGATTTTGCTGAAACTTTTGATCAAAGAACACAAGAGTTGGGGCAAAAGCAATTTGATCGATGGGAAGCGTTTTGGGAAATCGTTAGCGGACGTCAGGACAGTTCCATCATCCAAAAAATTAGTGCGACTTTTTCATGGTTTAAAGGGTTTGTTTCCGACCTTGTCAGCCAAGGTATGAATACGATGATTCGTGAGTTTTTGCAGCTCTTGAGTACTTCGATTGATTCACCTGATACTGAAAAAACTCAGATGCAGCATAAACTCATCAATGATTCCAATACATGGAAAGGCAAAAAGCTAATTTATATTGCTCACTCGCAAGGAAACTTATGGGTGAACCAATCTTACAAGTATGTTGTTTCTCAATTAGGATACGACGCTGATAATATTCACGTGGTTCATATTGCGCCGGCCTCGCCAACATTAACCCCTGATAGTGACTATATTTTATCAACCTCTGACCTTGTTATTAATAGCCTGCA
>NZ_JAWOWP010001008.1:0-506 GCF_033340555.1 Vibrio sp. 1069 | reverse complement strand
TGGCACGATTATGTGGTTGGCTATTGGTGGATTGGTGATCGCTCTAGCAGGCTTCGGTGGATGGGTAACTCTAAGGAAACAACAACGAGCCTTGGCCCCACTGTCTTCCCAAGAGGCAAACCAAACTCAGCAACTTAATGCAAAAGTAAAAGAGTTAGAGTTCACGAATAAACAATTGAAGCGTCAGTTGGAGAAAGTATTCAAAGAGTTTAAAAAGACTCGCAGCCAATCCGACAATCATAAAGTTGCGGTTGCCTGCGCGATGTTTGGTTACACACCACAAACCATTCCTGATAACCAAGCAGTGAAACTCCGCTATCGACAACTTTCAAAACTCTATCATCCAGATACTCGTGGAAGTGAAGAAGAAATGAAACGTTTGAACCAGGCGTTTAAAATCATCTCACAAAATGTTACAAAATCGTAAATCACAACTAGAGGGCGCTTGATGGCTAGCTTTAAGTCTAAGTAAAACAAGGTTCGCAATAAATCGGAAGAGCGTCGTG
>NZ_JAWOWP010001007.1:0-506 GCF_033340555.1 Vibrio sp. 1069 | reverse complement strand
AATGCCGCAAGAAGCACGTGAGAAGACAGAGCAAGAGCTGCAAAAGCTTAAGATGATGTCTCCAATGTCCGCAGAAGCGACAGTAGTTCGTAGCTACATCGACTGGATGGTAAGTGTACCTTGGACTAAGCGTTCTAAAGTGAAGAAAAATCTCGCGAAAGCGGAAGAGATTTTGAACGAAGATCATTATGGTCTAGAGCGTGTGAAAGAGCGTATTCTGGAGTACTTGGCAGTTCAAAACCGCATTAACAAGCTAAAAGGTCCTATCCTTTGTCTTGTTGGTCCTCCAGGCGTGGGTAAAACATCGCTTGGCCGCTCAATTGCATCTGCTACTGGCCGTAAATACGTACGTATGGCCCTAGGTGGCGTGCGTGATGAAGCAGAGATTCGAGGCCACCGTCGTACTTACATTGGTTCATTGCCAGGTAAGCTGATTCAGAAAATGTCGAAAGTTGGTGTGAAAAACCCTCTCTTCCTTCTGGATGAAATCGACAAAATGTCTTCAG
>NZ_JAWOWP010001006.1:0-506 GCF_033340555.1 Vibrio sp. 1069 | reverse complement strand
AAAGATACATCGAATGACGAAGTTCTTCAGTGGGTGACGTTCCAACTAGAAGAAGAAACGTACGGCATCAACGTAATGCAAGTTCGTGAAGTTCTTCGTTACACTGAAATTGCTCCAGTTCCAGGTGCGCCAGATTACGTACTAGGTATCATCAACCTACGTGGTAACGTTGTAACGGTTATCGATACACGTTCACGCTTCGGTTTGATGGAAGGCGAAGTAACTGATAACACACGTATCATCGTGATCGAATCAGAGCGTCAAGTTATCGGCATCTTGGTAGATAGCGTTGCTGAGGTGGTTTACCTACGTTCTTCTGAGATCGACACTACGCCTTCTGTAGGTACAGACGAAAGCGCGAAATTCATCCAAGGTGTAAGCAACCGTGACGGTAAGCTTCTGATCCTTGTTGATTTGAACAAGCTGCTAACTGACGACGAATGGGACGAGATGGCTCACCTATAATTGGCTGAATGACGATGGCTGAAGAGACTTTTTTATCTGTA
>NZ_JAWOWP010001005.1:0-506 GCF_033340555.1 Vibrio sp. 1069 | reverse complement strand
GTTTTTCCTCAAGCAACAACTGCTGTATGTGCCGTTTATTGGTATGGCATGTTGGGCTTTAGACATGCCTTTCATGCGTCGTTACTCTCGTGAGTATTTAATTCGTAACCCTCACAAACGTGGCCAAGATTTGGCAACCACACGTCGTTCGTGTGCCAAGTTCAAGCATACTCCAACCACGGTTGTGAACTACGTGGAAGGTACACGCTTTACTGAAGAGAAGCAGCGTAAAAGCAAAGCGGGCTACCAATACCTGTTGCAACCCAAGTCAGGCGGTATTGCTTACACATTGGCGGCAATGGGCGAGCAGTTTGAGAACATCATCGATGTGACCCTCGCGTATCCAGAGAATACGGACAAACCTTTTAAAGACATGCTGATGGGGCGCATGACTAAGATCGTGGTCCATGTGAAAGCGTTGCCAGTTGATGAGCAGGTGTTAGGGGATTACTTCAACGACAAGCCGTACAAGCGCCAATTCCAGCAATGGTTAGGGGATGTGTGGC
>NZ_JAWOWP010001004.1:0-506 GCF_033340555.1 Vibrio sp. 1069 | reverse complement strand
AAGAGTTGAACGAGGTTGGATCCGCTGGATCGAACGGCGTTACCGCTTTATCAATCGCTTTTGCACTTGCATCGAAGTTCGCAACAAAATCAAGCTTATCTGTCGCTTTCGCGTTGAGTGACGATGTTGATACTTGGATGTTACCTACAGAACCCGTCATCAGGTTGTTGTTGCTATCTACGCTGTAACCTTGCAACTTCGCGCCATTGTTCGCTGTTACAAAGTTGCTCTTATCCGTACCAAATACGCCAGAACGAGTGTAAAGCGTTTGACCCATGTGATCTTTTGTCACAAAGAAGCCGCTGCCGTTGATCGCCAAGTCCATTGAACGACCAGTACCCGTGATTGAACCGTTTTTATCGAAGTTTTGTGAAATAGACGCAACTTCTACGCCGCCAGGTTGCATGCCGTTGTATACCGCTGCGAACTCTGTGCGCGCACCTTTAAAACCATACGTTGAAGCGTTGGCAATGTTGTGGCTGATCGTGTTTAGCTCTGTGTTGGTC
>NZ_JAWOWP010001003.1:0-507 GCF_033340555.1 Vibrio sp. 1069 | reverse complement strand
TCCATCTTCAATCATGTGGACTAGCTCGCTACCATTAACCAACCCCAGGCGCTTCTCTTGAGCAAAAGCGATAGCTTCAGAAGTAAAATCTCCCGATGTTACGATGATCATTTTGCTAGCACGATTGTCGATCATCACACCATACATTTCTCTTAAGACTTGAACTCCGACTTTTCTAGCTTTCCAGTGCTTACATTGTACAAGACTCAACTCACCGTCTTTAGTTAACCAAATATCAACCCCACCATCCGCCTGCTTTGAGAAAGATTGTTTAACGTTGTAGCCTTGCTGCTTAAAGTACTCGCCAATATAGCTTTCAAATTCAATCCAGCTGAGGGAATTAAACGGAGTCGTGTTTTTGTTTGCTCTGATTTGAGACGTCGTCGCAAGATAATTATGCTTTCGCTGATACTGCTTAAAAAATGCAATGGGAGCAGGAATTAAAAACAAAAAAGCAAAATACGGTGCCATTTGCGGAAGATTCGGCCCAATGGCATTGAAGATGAA
>NZ_JAWOWP010001002.1:0-507 GCF_033340555.1 Vibrio sp. 1069 | reverse complement strand
AAACATGGTGAAGTTATCGAAGACAGGATCTATAACCAGAAAGACTTCGACAGAACTATGGTCATCGATGAGCGAACAGAACTTGTTGCACAGACCATCACCAGCTACCTCAAACGCACCGACCCGATGGCGAAGACCATTGTGTTCTGTAATGACATTGACCACGCAGAGCGTATGCGTCGAGCACTAATCAACTGCAACCCTGAGCAAGTTGCTAAGAATGAAAAATACGTAATGAAAATTACAGGTGATGATGAAATCGGCAAAGCTCAGCTTGATAGCTTCATCAACCCCAAAAAGGCTTACCCTGTTATCGCAACCACCTCAGAACTTATGACAACAGGTGTCGATGCAAAAACGTGTAAACTGGTTGTTCTTGACCAGGGCATTCAGTCGATGACTAAGTTTAAGCAGATCATCGGGCGCGGTACTCGTATTGATGATCGTTACGGAAAGCTGTGGTTTACCATTCTCGACTTTAAAAAGGCGACTGAACTGTTCGCTGAT
>NZ_JAWOWP010001001.1:0-507 GCF_033340555.1 Vibrio sp. 1069 | reverse complement strand
TCATTAAGCCACCAGATTTATTCTGGTCATGAATCGGATGGTTCAAGCGTTTGGAGTGCTGCACTCTCGATGCCATTGATAACGGAATACTCTCGCTCTCGCGACTACGCGAAGAATAATATGACGTTAATGGATCGTTTAGTCGTTGAGCAAAACAAAGCGCAACAAGCGTCAATTTCCTCTTTGGTTAGTGCGTTAAAAAATGAAGGCTTCGTTAATGTTCAAGTGGGCGTATCAAATGACAAAGTTGTGGTGGCTGTAGAAAACCGTCGCTACAACCATAATCAAGTTGACGGACTAGGTGTGGCTCTGGGTATTGTGTCGAGTCATTTAGGTCAAAATGCGGCGCAAGATATTGGCGCTGCATCGGATCAATTTGAACTTGTGATGCTTGCTAACCAAAAACCAGTGGTCAGCGTTTTGTCTGACGCTAACTGTTACCAAAGTTTTGTCAATGGCAGCGCAGTTTGTGATGACATTCAGTTTATCACGCGCGATTTGCCGGAA
>NZ_JAWOWP010001000.1:0-507 GCF_033340555.1 Vibrio sp. 1069 | reverse complement strand
TGTTTGCTTTTTCGTTATGGCCACCGATGTTGTAGGTCTCGCCGATTTCACCTTCCGTCACGACTTTGTAAAGCGCGCGAGCATGGTCTTCCACAAACAGCCAATCTCGGATTTGCATGCCATCACCATACACAGGTAAAGGCTTGCCATCGAGGGCATTCAGAATCATCAGTGGGATCAACTTCTCTGGGAAATGGTACGGACCATAGTTGTTTGAGCAATTGGTTACGAGTGTTGGGAGACCATAAGTACGCTGCCAAGCGCGTACAAGGTGATCGCTCGACGCTTTAGACGCCGAGTATGGGCTGCTTGGAGCGTATGAGGTGGTTTCGGTGAATAAATCATCCGTACCCTCTAAATCGCCATACACTTCATCCGTAGAAATATGATGAAAACGAAACGCCGATTTGTTCGCTTCCTCAAGGCTTGACCAATATTGACGCGCCGCTTCAAGAAGATGGTAAGTGCCCATGACGTTGGTCTCAATAAAAGCAGCAGGACCATCAA
>NZ_JAWOWP010000999.1:0-507 GCF_033340555.1 Vibrio sp. 1069 | reverse complement strand
CTTTGTAATCACATTTATACTGCGATGCGGGTAATCGGTCAGATAACCAATCAAATTAGATGCGCCTGCCGACACACCAATCGCAAAATCAAATGGCTTATAATCTCGCTCTAGAAATGCGTCTAACACGCCACTGGCAAAGACGCCGCGCATCGCTCCACCTTCCACTACAATTGCTTTCGTTGCCATGTTTCCCCCATTAATTTCTCGAAAAAGAGTAATGAAATTCGTGCATTAGCGACAATTGGTTATTCTTATTATTGAGATAGGTGAAGTCTATGTATTTCTGCCTTAGAAAGTGAAAACTAAAGATCAAAAAATCCACACTTATGACGCAACACAAGTGTGGATTTGGGAAATATAGGAAGAGTTAGGCAAATACGGTTTTGTAGGCTTCGCCAGCACCATCGATGAACATTTGGGTGCCGATAACTGCCAAAATCAGGCACATGATTTTTGTCACCACATTCAAAGCCCTAGGCCCTACCGCTTTGACCAGTTTGTCCC
>NZ_JAWOWP010000998.1:0-507 GCF_033340555.1 Vibrio sp. 1069 | reverse complement strand
CGCAGCAAAGCCGGGAAAGATTGCTTTTATCTCTCAATCGGCTGCCGTTTGTACCACGGTTTTAGATTGGGCCAACGACAAAAATATCGGGTTTTCTTCATTTATCTCGATTGGTCGTGGGCAAGATATTGATTTTGCAGATTTGCTCGACTATTTGAGTATGGATGGCAATACCGAAGCAATATTGTTGTATGTCGACTCCATTCAAGATGCACGACGATTTATGTCCGCAGCCCGTGCCGCTTCTCGCAATCGTCGTATATTGGTGTTGAAAGCTGGTCGTTCAAAAGAAATGAATACGTTCGAGCAGCAAGATGGCGATACGCTCGATGCGATTTATGACTCTGCGATACGAAGAACGGGTATGCTGCGTGTTAGCAATACGCATGAGTTATTTGCTGCGGTAGAGACGCTGACGCACTCAGTTCCGTTGCGTGGAGAACGCTTAGCCATCATCACTAACGGTGGCGGCCCTGCCGTCATGGCAGTCGATACACTAGTTGAACG
>NZ_JAWOWP010000997.1:0-508 GCF_033340555.1 Vibrio sp. 1069 | reverse complement strand
AGTATTTGAATACCTTTTTGTCATTGGCGTTCAATACGCAGCGAGAGAGAAAACGCTCGCTGCGAAAAAATTAGCTTTGGAATGCGTCTCGGGCAGACACTTGTTCAAACCAGCGAGCGATGTTTGGGTACTTCTCGAAGACTTCAATACTCAAACCATTCACCGCAAAACCAATGAAAATATAACCGGTAATATCGACAACGGAAAACTGGTCTGTCGCAATGTATTCACTCTCTGACAAACGTTTATCTAAGGTTGGCAAAAACTCGAGGACGCGAGACTTGGATTCTTCACCCCACGCTGCCACACAGTTTTCACGATCTTGATAGATCGCCGTAATGTTGCGAAACGCTTGGAATGCCGCATAAAGGCCTTGGAACTCGACGACACGGTGCCACATTTCCACCTGTGCTCGTTCTAATTGATTTGCGCCAAACAGAGCTAAGTCATTTTCAAACGCTTCATCGAGATAGCGGCAAATAGCCACGCTTTCACAGATCGTTGTGCC
>NZ_JAWOWP010000996.1:0-508 GCF_033340555.1 Vibrio sp. 1069 | reverse complement strand
GATCGAGAACTGACGGTAAATCACCCCGGTCGAACCTGACATAAATGCCATAGGGACGAATACTGCCGATAAGGTCAAACCAACACCAATCAACGCGCCAGTGATCTGCCCCATCGATTTCTTAGTTGCTTCTTTTGGATCGAGCCCGTCTTCGTGCATCACACGCTCAACGTTTTCTACCACAACGATGGCGTCATCCACCAGCAAACCAATCGCCAGAACCATCGCAAACATCGTCAGGGTATTCACGCTGAAACCTGTCGCGTAAAGAATGGCAAACGTACCCAAGAGTACAACCGGAACAGCAATCGTCGGGATGATCGTTGCACGGAAGTTCTGTAAGAACAGGTACATAATTAAGAACACCAACACAATCGCTTCCAGTAGCGTTTTCACTACTTCTTGAATCGATGCTTCTACAAACGGTGTTGTCTCAAATGGATAAGCGACTTTCAGACCATCTGGGAAGTTTTCACTCAACTCTGCTAAACGCTCTTTGACTGCAGCC
>NZ_JAWOWP010000995.1:0-508 GCF_033340555.1 Vibrio sp. 1069 | reverse complement strand
ACGGCGCACAAGTGGTTATTGACCAATTCATTTCGTCTGGTGAGCAAAAGTGGGGACGTTTGTGCGGCCTGACGATGCTTCTGCCTCATGGTTACGAAGGCCAAGGTCCGGAGCACTCATCTGCTCGTCTAGAGCGTTACCTTCAATTGTGTGCTGAGCAAAACATGCAGGTCGTTGTACCATCAACGCCAGCTCAGGTGTACCACATGATTCGTCGTCAAGTAGTACGCCCAATGCGTCGACCATTGATTGTAATGTCTCCTAAATCATTGCTTCGTCATCCTCTTTGTACTTCGACTCTAGAAGACCTTGCAGAAGGTACGTTCCAAGCAGCGATCCCTGAAGTGGATAACTTGGAGCCAAGCAAAGTGAAACGCGTCGTGTTCTGTTCGGGTAAGGTGTATTTCGACCTTCTTGAGCAGCGTCGCAACAACGAGCAAGAAGACGTAGCAATCGTGCGTATTGAGCAGCTTTACCCATTCCCGATGGAAGAAGGACAAGCAGCTAT
>NZ_JAWOWP010000994.1:0-508 GCF_033340555.1 Vibrio sp. 1069 | reverse complement strand
AAAGTAAAACCGTCTCTGGCACTTGGACGCCAGTGACTGACCCTGCGATTCAGCAGTACGTGAATATAGGCAAAGCGACAATTAAAGGTATTGAGTTTTCAAACCAACTTTCGTGGAACAAGTTCATGCCAATCGAAGGCTTTAGCTCTCGTGTAGCAGCGGCGTATACGGAAGGTGAAGATGGAAACAATAATCCACTAAACAGTGTTAACCCTTGGAACCTTGTCGCTGGTTTTAATTACGATTCAGAACAAAACTGGGGAACCACGTTAACCATTAACTACACAGCTTCTAAAGACAAAAGCGACATAAATGACGATAAAGTGTTGCCTATCTCTGCTGCTACGGTTGTAGATATCACCGCGTACTACAAACCTATTAAAGATCTTACGTTGCGAGCAGGTCTGTTCAACGTGACGGATGAAGAGTACTACAATTGGAATGATGTGCGTGACCTTCAGACAGAGAACAAAGATCTGACTCAAGCTGGGCGGAACTGGTCAATTAC
>NZ_JAWOWP010000993.1:0-508 GCF_033340555.1 Vibrio sp. 1069 | reverse complement strand
ATTGTTCGGCAAGTCGCTTGCCTTTTCTGCAGGCGTTGAAAATAGACTGAAATCGACCCCGTGTGGCAGCGTTGTGGTTTTATTATCCGGAAATCGAGCGGCCAGCTTGTCGCTTGCAGCAAGAATAAAATCGGCGCTATCAATCAGCGTGCGTTCATGCTCCATCACTGTTTGATGATCAACGCCCGCTAACGCGCCAAAATCGTCTCCGCAGTAGTAAATCAGCCCGCGTTTATTCATGGCATTACACACATCAGCGGCGGTTGGTAGGGATGTCCAAAATAATGGGTTGTCGAAGTTCAACGCTTTTAAGTGTTTTTCTAGTTGGTGCTGCATCATCTTCGCTGCCACTTTTCTTGAAAAAGCAGAGTGTGGAGCCGGTATTGTCAGCAAATTTACCGTGAAAATGTTGTCTACCGCATCACAATGCATGGTTGGCTTATCTGAGCCAGTATTGCTGATAACGCGGGAAAACTTGCTCACTAAACGTTGAATGTCTTTACCCGTC
>NZ_JAWOWP010000992.1:0-508 GCF_033340555.1 Vibrio sp. 1069 | reverse complement strand
ATGAACATTCATCGAAATGACTTTCGGCTTAAACTCCCACGGCATATCTGGGTTGACGTGTGCCATAAACTCCACACGAATCGTCCGGCTCAAATCGGGCTGCATCCCCGTAGGTTGAATCGCTGCAACATCACTGGTTTTACCGTTGATGCCTAACGCATCACACATCACGTCATAGAGCGGCACGAGCGCAAAACCGAACCCGAACATGGCAAAAGTGGCCAGCACTAACTTTATCGTGAGCTTTTTGTGGGATGATTTTTCTGCCATGTTCTTCGCCTCTCGTTCCGTTAATCCACTTTAGGCGGCGTACTAAAGGTGTGATGAGGCGCAGGGCTTGGCACAGTCCACTCTAATCCCTCTGCACGCTCCCAAGGTTTGGCCGACGCTTTCTCTCCGCCACGAATACATTTGATCACGACCCACAAGAAAATCAGTTGCGACAAACCAAAGGCAAAGCCGCCGATAGATACGAGTTGGTTCACATCCGCAAATTGAATCGCGTAAT
>NZ_JAWOWP010000991.1:0-508 GCF_033340555.1 Vibrio sp. 1069 | reverse complement strand
AATATATCACTTTAAGCAACGTTATGTCTGTTTTAGTATGAAGTTATTCGGTAAGACGGTTACCGACCTTTATGGAAGAATGTTTAAGGAGCACCCAGATGGCTAATTATTTCAATACCCTAAACTTGCGCGAGCAATTGGATCAACTTGGTCGTTGTCGCTTTATGGACCGTGAAGAATTTGTATCTGAAGCGGATTACCTGAAAGGTAAAAAAGTGGTCATTGTGGGCTGTGGTGCTCAAGGTCTAAACCAAGGCCTAAACATGCGCGATTCTGGTCTTGATGTGTCTTACGCACTACGTCAAGCTGCGATCGATGAACAGCGTCAATCGTTTAAAAACGCCAAAGATAATGGCTTTGAAGTTGGTAGCTACGAAACGCTAATTCCTCAAGCCGATCTGGTTGTTAACTTAACGCCAGACAAACAGCACACTAACGTTGTTGAGACGGTGATGCCACTAATGAAAGAAGGCGCTGCACTAGGTTACTCTCATGGTTTCAACGTTGT
>NZ_JAWOWP010000990.1:0-509 GCF_033340555.1 Vibrio sp. 1069 | reverse complement strand
TATTAATGCGCTGACCAAAAGAGGAACGCCATATCAACTCTTAGCTTGTTGTAACACCTCTTCTGCGCAGCGAGCCATTGTTCGCTCTGGCATGGCGATGGGTGCGATGGGAAGAATCAGTGTCACAGATGATCTGAAGATCTTAGAAGATCTACCTCCATTACCGTCGGTGGATATTGTTTTGGTGACTGGTGTCGAACCTCATCCCATACTAGACAAAGAATGCTTGTCGCAGTTGGCTGAGTTGATGCCTTACTAGCGAACATCAAACAGATTAAGCAATCACGAAATCGAACGTTCCGACTATTCGCCCATCAATATTTATCGGTTCAAACTGTAAATGGTCACGGGCTTTACCACCCCACCATTCGTTGCCCGTCTGTCCTTTCAAATAGAGTTGGGTGGTCAACAATTCGTGGGCGTCGGACGCATTGAGCTTTCCGCTTTAAGAAATGGCGCAAACATCAATGTCCATAGCGCAAGAAAATGTCGTCGTTCCATGTTACAAC
>NZ_JAWOWP010000989.1:0-509 GCF_033340555.1 Vibrio sp. 1069 | reverse complement strand
TCTGAGAAGACGTACTTTCATACCCATCAAATAGTCGCTTATGTGAAAGCCGAGTTTGGTATTCGCTATACCGTTGCAGGCATGAACAAATGGCTACATCATCACGGCTTTTCATATAAGAAGCCGAAAGGTGTACCGCACAAGTTTAATCCAGAGATGCAGCAAGCCTTTATCGAATACTACAACGAGACGCTAAAAAGCAGCGAAGACCCAGTGCTGTTCATGGATGCCGTTCATCCTACGCAGTCAACAAAACTCAGTTCTGGCTGGATACGTAAAGGCCAAGACAAAGTGATTGAGACAACAGGCAGTCGAACTCGTCTTAATATTATCGGTGCGTTACCGCTTCAAAATATTGGCGCAACGGTGACAGACACGTATGACACGATAAACAGCGAGAGCATTGTTCGCTTCTTCTGGAAGCTCAAAAAGGAGCATTATCCGTTGGAGCAAAAAGTTCACCTAGTGCTTGATGGTGCCGCCTATCATCAGTCAGAGTTGGTGAAAAA
>NZ_JAWOWP010000988.1:0-509 GCF_033340555.1 Vibrio sp. 1069 | reverse complement strand
ACTTGGCGCAATGCACACAACCAGCCGGCTCATTTGTGCCACCTCGTGCGCAAGCTGCGCACCAAATGGCTAGCCAAGCGTTCAGCAACATTGTGGCGAAGCTAAATGGTCGTGAGTTGAAAAACTACGTGTACAAAGACCATGGTTCTTTAGTGTCTCTAAGCCGCTTCTCTACAGTAGGTAGCTTGATGGGTAACTTAACCAAAGGTTCGATGATGGTTGAAGGCCGTATTGCACGTGTTGTTTATATCTCACTATACCGCATGCACTTGATGGCACTTCACGGCGTGTTCAAAACAGGCTTGATGATGCTGGTTGGCCGTATTACCCGTGTATTGCGTCCAATCCTTAAGCTTCACTGATATCGGCGATTCAGCCAGTTTCAATGTTGAAACCATAGAATAGAAAAAGCCACCGCAAGTCGGTGGCTTTTTATTTCTGTTTTGTCCCGTCCCAAATAAGGCTTACACCTTCCAACGCTTACCGCTGTCTTACAGCAAATCTGTTGG
>NZ_JAWOWP010000987.1:0-509 GCF_033340555.1 Vibrio sp. 1069 | reverse complement strand
AGTGTTCAAAGATGTATGCTGGGGTATCTGTCTGCAAGCAATGAAAAAAGCCGATACAGATGTTTGTATCGGCTTTTTATTTTAGGTGTTGTATTGGCTAGCTTTGCAATGGCTCACCTTGTGGCGAATTTGGCTTTGGCTGGTAATGCAAAATCACCATCGAGGTCGGTGACAGTAAGACTTCGCCTTCTGCGTGCCCAGGATTGAGGTTGCGCACATTGGTATCACAAATCGTTACCCATTCTTGATTACGCTCGTTTGGCAGCTTAAATCGCGCAGTGGCGTTCGTTTGGTTGATGAGGTAAACCAACTCTTGCCCGTCTTTACCAATGCCTAAGTGAAGCGCTACGGAGCTTAATCGGTTCCAGTCGTCGTGTTCCATTAATCGGCCATCGGTTCGACGCCAGAAAATGCGGTTGTTGTTGCGATTTTCGCCGCTGAAAGCACGGATGAAAGGCACCATGTATTGGTGACGGTTTGCGGCCATTGGCGCCATCCAAGTTTTGAAG
>NZ_JAWOWP010000986.1:0-509 GCF_033340555.1 Vibrio sp. 1069 | reverse complement strand
GTCCTACAGATAAACCGCCTGAACGGTCAGAGATTGCGTAATCCAGGCCATGCATTTCAACAAACTCAGCTGCGTAAGAATCGTTGAGCACTGTATTCACTTGTGTGTCTGGAATATCGTGTTTACCAAGCGTGACGTTATCACGAATGCTGCCGTGCAATAACATTGGGTTTTGACCAATCCAGCTGACAGCTTCGCGCCAAGTCGATAGATCAAGTTGAGACAACTCGCAGCCGTTAATTTTCAAACTGCCCTTGTACGGCATAAAGCCAAGAATGGTATTAACCAAACTGGTTTTACCTGCGCCACTTGGGCCAACAAGCGCAGTGCTTTGATTGGCTTCCAATGAAAATGACAGAGGGCCAGCCAATTGTTTCCCTTCAGGGCTGAAAACAACCAAATCTTCAGCTTCGATTTGAATTGGCGTGTTCTGTTCACGAGATTGAGTTCCATCTTTCACTTGATCTACCTCTAGTTCAAGAAACTCGACAATACTTTCGGCAGCGCCC
>NZ_JAWOWP010000985.1:0-510 GCF_033340555.1 Vibrio sp. 1069 | reverse complement strand
TGGGTTCTCAATCAACTTATCTTTCTTTCGCGCATGGAGCGCATCTAGGAAATATCTAGATATTTAAGGAGCACACATGATCCCAATACAAGCGACGCATGTCTCTGGCGTTGTCATCTCTCGAATTGATGGCGTAGATAAAATTCTGTTACTCAAACGCGTTAAAGGCGGGTATTGGTGCCATGTGGCTGGTGGTGTAGAGGCTGGTGAAACAGGATGGCAAACCATTCTGAGAGAGCTAAAAGAAGAGACGCAGATTGACGATGTTGAGTTACATAAAGCGGACTTTTTAGAACAGTTCTACGAAGCGAAGGAGAACCGAATCTTGGTCATCCCAAGCTTTGTGTTATTTTGTCCGCCAAACCAACCTGTGGTGCTTAATGAAGAACACACGGAGTATCGCTGGTGCTCGCTTGAAGAAACTAAGCAGCTTACGCCGTTTGCCAATCAACATCATCTCTATGATCATGTTTGGCAATACTATGTTGATGTGGAGTCGCTGACACCGTA
>NZ_JAWOWP010000984.1:0-510 GCF_033340555.1 Vibrio sp. 1069 | reverse complement strand
CAACCGCGTGTGTTAGCTGGCAATTTGCAAAAAGGACTCGAACGCCTTCGATTAGTCCAAGAAAGAAAACGCAAACAAGCCTAGATAGAAAAGTAAACGTCGTTAAAAACGCAAACACAACCACAACAACTTGGTTAAACACAACGCAGAATATAGGTGATGTATGAATATTCTCCTCGATGCCATTACAAAATGGGCAAAAACGACACCAGATCGAGTAGCACTTGTCGGCTACGAAGCGAATCAAACGGTTGAACTGACTTACTCTGAATTGTTAAACAAGATCGAACTCGTTGCCGCCGAGCTTATTGCACAGAACATCAAAGCACTCGCGCTACGCGCAGAAAACAGCATTGATTGGGCCATTGTTGATTTGGCGGCGATGGCGGCAGACATAGTCGTCGTGCCTATTCCGACTTTTTTCTCTGATGCACAAGTTGAACATACGTTAGAGCAATCAGGCGTCGATGCTTTAGTTGGCGATTGGCAAGTATGGTTGGCTTCTCATCT
>NZ_JAWOWP010000983.1:0-510 GCF_033340555.1 Vibrio sp. 1069 | reverse complement strand
GGTCTTTTGACTGTAGCAACTGCTGCTTCTGCTCTTGTTCTAGCGGGTTGTGGCGATAAAGAAGTGGACGTAAACAAGGTAAAAGTTGGCGTAATTGCAGGTGCTGAAGCGCAAGTTGCTGAAGTAGCGGCAAAAGTAGCGAAAGAAAAGTACAACCTAGACGTTGAACTGGTTACGTTCACGGACTACGTAACACCAAACGCTGCGCTAGATGACGGCTCTGTAGACGCGAACGCTTTCCAACACAAACCTTACCTAGATCAACAAGTTAAAGATCGCGGCTACAAACTGGCTATCGCAGGTAACTCGTTTGTTTACCCAATCGCAGGTTACTCAAAGCAAGTAAAATCAGTGGATGAAATTCAAGATGGCGCACGCATCGCGGTTCCAAACGATCCAACCAACCTAGGTCGCTCACTACTGCTTCTTGAGCAACAAGGTTTGATCACTCTACGTGATGGCGTTGGTCTACTCGCTACAGTACGTGACATCGTAGGCAACCCGAAGAAC
>NZ_JAWOWP010000982.1:0-511 GCF_033340555.1 Vibrio sp. 1069 | reverse complement strand
GACTTAGGGTACTACTGTGTCGACAACCTACCAGTAAACCTATTGGATGCGTTTGTGCATTCCATCGCTGACAGCAAGCAAAATGTTGCGGTGAGCATTGATATCCGCAACATCCCAAAAAAGCTCAAAGAACTGACTGGCACGTTAGAGCAGCTAAAAACTGAACTCGATGTAACCGTACTTTTCTTAGACGCCAATAAGGAAACCTTGCTCAAACGCTACAGCGAAACTCGTCGCATCCACCCGCTATCATTAGGCGGTCAGTCTCTATCGCTCGATCAAGCTATCGAGCGAGAAAAAGAGATCCTGACACCACTAAAAGCGCATGCGGATTTAATCCTCAACAGTAGCGGTCAGTCTTTGCATGAACTGAGTGAAACAGTTCGCATGCGAGTAGAAGGACGTGATCGCAAAGGCTTGGTGATGGTGTTTGAATCATTCGGCTTTAAATACGGCCTTCCGTCTGATGCGGATTACGTATTTGATGTGCGATTCCTACCGAACCCACACT
>NZ_JAWOWP010000981.1:0-511 GCF_033340555.1 Vibrio sp. 1069 | reverse complement strand
TCTGTTAATAATAAAAATAAACAAGTGATCGCTGCTGTTTCTCACCGGCGAGATTAAGAAAGTTGAACACCTGTAAAATTCAAAGGCTGGTGGCATTTTTGACAGGAGTAAGTTGCCTCTTTGCGCAGAACTTTATTGTGACGGCGAATCGAGAGCGGGTAGGTCATGCAGCCGCAACGATATTCAAACGTCTTGCCCTGGACTGAGGTAACTTCAAAGCGGTGTGTGGTGTTGGCAGGAATACCAAATACGGATTCCATGACGCCCCGCCACTCTTTTCCGTGTGGCCGAACTCGGCCGTACACTTGGTAGGTGATTAAGTGGGCGACTTCATGAGGAATTACTTCTTCCAAAAACGCCTGTGGATTTTCTCTAAATAAAATAGGGTTGAGACGAATCTGATTTAATTGAAGGTAGGCTTTTCCCGCTGCTTTACCGCGAACGTTGAATGTGATGCTTGGGATAGGGAATGAGCGCTTAAATGCCTGCTGTGCCAAAGAGATACAATCAG
>NZ_JAWOWP010000980.1:0-511 GCF_033340555.1 Vibrio sp. 1069 | reverse complement strand
CAACAAAACCGGTAGCGAAAGCAAAACCAGCACCGAGCGTAAAAAGCAATGGAGAGGTGGAAGTGCGCTTGCGAGCGTCTCTACATGGCAAAACGTATGTCGTGCCTTACCTGTTAGATAATCAGTTTTATATGGAATATGGTAAGCCGTGGAATCGACTCAACTACGAAAGCTCGCAACAGATTTGTCAGCAGTTGGGCATGTCGCTCGCCACGGCGACTGAATTTAAAGCGTTGCGAGATTCTGGTGTGATGGAGAAGAACAAATGGCCGCTGCAATTGCCGTATTGGGGCAAAGATAAGAAAGGCTTGTTTGCCGATCGAGAACCAAATCAGTTAACCGGCACGTCGTTGTTGAATGTGATGTGTGTGAAGTAGCGGTTGTTCATCCTTAATGTATCCACATTTTAGGACGAAACGCGCTTTTCAAAACGAAGAAAGCCCCGCGATGCGGGGCTTTTTTGCGGTCTCAAATATTGTTGCTACTTGAGAGGTGTTTCTTTGTGACAGTT
>NZ_JAWOWP010000979.1:0-511 GCF_033340555.1 Vibrio sp. 1069 | reverse complement strand
ATTTCCGGCAAGCAAATAGAAATAAAGACCTTAGATAAGAGTTTGATAAATAGTTAATAATGGCTATCTAAGGCGTGACTGGAAACAATACCGATTTCATTATGAATAAACAACTTTTACAGCATGTATCGTAATGTGATTTATCTCTTCACGTTCGTAGACGTTTGCAGTAACCACACGAAAGCCTGACTGTTCTAGTTCCGTAATCAAAGATTGTTGTGAAGATACATGTCGATAAACATGGTCATTTTTGGTGATTTCGTAGCTATT
This sequence comes from Vibrio sp. 1069, assembly GCF_033340555.1. Classification (NCBI taxonomy): domain Bacteria; kingdom Pseudomonadati; phylum Pseudomonadota; class Gammaproteobacteria; order Vibrionales; family Vibrionaceae; genus Vibrio; species Vibrio sp. 1069. The sequence goes on along the minus strand of NZ_JAWOWP010000979.1, from coordinate 241 downwards.
ACTGTCTTTGGCACACAAGCTGCTCACAAAGAAAACGCCATTTTCAACCAAAGAATTATAGATATGACCTAGAAAAGTATTCCGATCTTCACTAATGATGCAATGTAAACAGTTTCCGTCGATCACCACATCATAGATCTCTGGAATCTCAAGCGTTTTCTCGGTCAAGTCCGCGACGTAAAACGCCCCTTGAATGCCAGTATCTCTCGCTTTTTCTTTTGCCCAAGATATGGCAGTCGGT
>NZ_JAWOWP010000978.1:0-511 GCF_033340555.1 Vibrio sp. 1069 | reverse complement strand
GGTTATCCGCAATTACTTCTGAACGAGAGATAAATTCTGTTTATGTAAACTTATTTACACATAAGCAAATGGTTATTGATTATTTGTTCAGTACGCTACCAGCAAATAACAACACTTCACTTACAAGCTTTACAGACAAGGAAACTTTTTTGTCTGCATTGAATGATGAGGCCTTATGCAAATTCAATGACTTATCTAAAAATTATCTTGAACAGTGTTTTTTTCTTAGCCACAAATTCACAAATAAAGCGCCAAACGCTATAAAGCTTGCAAAAGATATTCATCAAACAAATATAAAGAAACTCTCTACATATATATTAGTAGTTCCAGATTCACTGGTATCATCAAGTGACGATTATTTTGTAAGTATTTTCCTACAAAACTTAAATGAACTGGCAAATAATAAAAAACTCACTATTAGTGTTTGTATATATGGGCATCTGACGACTTCACTATTAAAGCCCATTCTGATTTCTCATAATAGATACATTGCAGGTTTGGCGACCATGAC
>NZ_JAWOWP010000977.1:0-511 GCF_033340555.1 Vibrio sp. 1069 | reverse complement strand
AGCAGGAGAGCCGCCACCTACGGCAAAGCCACTGACTTGTTCGTTATCAAACGCCGTGTTTTGAGCATGAGAATGTTGAGCGTAGATTCCGTCCCAATTGGGTTCGATTCTTCGAATTCTTTCGTCCAATGGTGGGTGTGTCGCGAACAAACTAGAGAAACCGGACAATTTACTCTGTCCAAACATCATGTGGCTCATTTCATCACTGGCTTTCGTGTTTAAGGTAGAGCCTTGAACGTTGCTGCCAATCTTCTTTAACGCTCCCGCAATCCCTTGATCGTTGCGAGTGAACTGCACGGCACTGGCGTCAGCTAAAAACTCGCGTTGGCGCGAAATCGCTGCTTTGATCATATTGCCGAACAAGGTTCCTAACCAACCCAGCACCAAGCAGACAATCGCAATCAGTATGATGACAGCGAAGCCTTTGTTTGAATCAGAAGAACTGCGTGATACGTGACGAGTGCTGTTTGAGTTATCCAAGATCAGATGACCAAAATGAGCAATGCAGGTA
>NZ_JAWOWP010000976.1:0-511 GCF_033340555.1 Vibrio sp. 1069 | reverse complement strand
CAACACCTTAATGCAAATTCCAACTTGTGGATTGGAATGTGTCCCTGCGGTGACGGGAGTCATGATTAAACAATTGATGATCATTTCATCGGTTGGTTTTGTCGTGATCGCTGCGGCAGATTTTGCCTACCAGAAGTTTGACCACACGAAGAAGCTCAAAATGAGCAAGGACGAAGTAAAACGTGAATACAAAGAGATGGAAGGCAGCCCGGAAATCAAAAGTAAACGCCGTCAGCTTCATCAAGAACTTCAAGCTTCTAATCAACGCGAAAACGTTAAGCGCTCCAACGTATTAGTAACGAACCCGACTCACATCGCGGTTGGTCTGTACTACAAAAAAGGCGAAACACCTTTACCTGTGATCACTCTGATGGAAACCGATGCGATGGCTAAACGCATGATTGCAATTGCACGAGAAGAAGGCGTGCCAGTAATGCAAAAAGTGCCATTGGCGCGTGCGCTTTATGCCGACGGAAACGTTGACCAATACATCCCAAGCGAATTAATTGAA
>NZ_JAWOWP010000975.1:0-511 GCF_033340555.1 Vibrio sp. 1069 | reverse complement strand
TGATCTTTTGCGGTCATGTTTGAGTCTAATACCTCAATGTAATCTGGCATCATGTCTTCAAACATCTTGATGCTGTCGTACACGGGTTTAACGCCGACAATATCCACATAAGACTCTAGCATATCCAGATCCAGTAGATGTGTCTCAATCACAGGAGAAGGCGCCGCTTCTTCCTTGACTTCAGGCTTAACAATCACCGCGGGTTTATCGACTCGATCAACAAAGAACTTATCTATCACTGACTGAATAGCATGCACAGCTAATGGTTTACTGATTGCGTCATCCATTCCATTTTCTAAGTACTCTCGACGATCTTTCATCACGTTCGCCGTTAACGCCACCAACGGAGGTAAGTGGTCATAATGCTCACGGTAGTACTTCGCCACATCAAACCCTGTCATGTCTGGCAGTTGAATGTCCAACAGCGCAAGGTCGTATTGATCCGGCACAAAGTTGACTAACGCCTCTTCCCCAGTCATCGCGACCGTCACGGAATGCCCCAAACTTTCTA
>NZ_JAWOWP010000974.1:0-512 GCF_033340555.1 Vibrio sp. 1069 | reverse complement strand
ACTGAATTCTCAGATCAATTGCTAGAAGTGCGCTTAGCCAACGAAAAAATGCTAGGAGCATGGCTCAATGGCGACGTTGCACCACTCTTTGCCTTTGAACCAAGCGGGGATGATGAAAGCTGGCAATACATCGAAGCGTTTGACGTTTACGGGCAAATTCATCAACTTGATGTGTATCAGCTTCCTGACGTTCCCGTTCTAGTTGTCGATAACAACAGCTCTGCAGAGCTCAAAGCAGGCTTACAGGCGATGCAGGCAGAAATGAAAAAGCTGGGTCAGCCAGCTCTAATTCAGCCTTATTATTCAGAGAGTCAAAAACAATCTTCACCAATGCTACAAAGCGCAGCGACAAGTGATGTCGCTCCGATTCAAACAACTCAACTGAAGAAAATTCGCTTAGCGGATGACAAAGAACCGTGGATCTCTGGCAAAGCAGAGGTTTACGCCATCGTGACAGGTGTCAATCCAAGCCGCGACGAGCCGACAATTGATCTGGTAGAACTTCCTTACTT
>NZ_JAWOWP010000973.1:0-512 GCF_033340555.1 Vibrio sp. 1069 | reverse complement strand
GAGCTGGATGATGCGATGACGCTGATCAACCAAGCCTACAGCGAAGTTGTCTTGCTTGATGAGCGTATCCAGGCTCCAAAGGTCGGGGTGATGATCGAAGTACCATCGATGGTATATCTGCTTCCTGCCATCGCGCATCGAGTGGATTTTGTCTCTGTTGGTACTAACGACTTAACTCAGTATTTACTGGCGGTGGATCGGAACAATTCCCGCGTCGCTGATGTCTATGAATCCATGCATCCGGCAGTGCTGTTAGCACTCAAACAGATTCATGACGTGTGCGATAAATATCATGTGCCAGTGTGCATCTGCGGTGAATTAGCCGGTGATCCATTTGGTGCGCTCTTATTACTTGGGTTGGGATACACCAGCTTAAGTATGAACACATCTAACGTGGCTAAGGTGAAGTATTTGATTCGTCATAGCCAACAACAGGAACTAGAAAAACTAGCGGAATAGGCGATGACAAAATCGTACGGAGAGGAGATTCATCAAATGATGCATGATTTCTT
>NZ_JAWOWP010000972.1:0-512 GCF_033340555.1 Vibrio sp. 1069 | reverse complement strand
GTCGATGCCACAGATTGCACCACAGAAGCCGAGCCCGGTTGTTCATTCACTCGGGTTTTGAAGTCACCTCCACACAACGCATTGCTTTTGAAGTAACCATACGTCCCGGACACAGAGTTACGCCCAAACAACTGCAAGTTGCGCTTCGCCCATTCGGCTTTTAAACCTAGTTGCTGCCAGTTAGTGATGAACTGACTTTCTCCACAACGCAACGTAGCGGAAAACATCGCGTCCAATTGATTAAAGTTCAAACCTTGAATGGGATTGTCTTGATGCACAAAAATACCAATAGCATCAATAGCAACGCGCAACGCTGTAGGTTTGTAACCATGCTGTCGCTCAAACGCTTCGATTTCTTTCAAACGCATCGGGCGGCTCATTGGACCAAACTGCGCCGTTTGCTCTGTTAAAGCAGGTGGCGCCGTTGACGAGCCTGAAGCTTGAACTTGCGCGTTGATGTTCGGGTAAATGGATTTAAACTCTTCCACCCAAAGTGTGGTCATCCCCGCCAA
>NZ_JAWOWP010000971.1:0-512 GCF_033340555.1 Vibrio sp. 1069 | reverse complement strand
AAACGTTACTTTGTCACTCATTCGCTCGACAATCATTGGCAAGAATTTCGCCGCCACTTTCTCGTGAACAAGCAGTGTGTCTAGCGAGTTACATGCCGAAGGACGTTGAACTTTCGAGTTTTCAACCACGTTTAGCGATTTCTCTAGGTCCGCGGATTCATCAACAAAAATGTGACTGATACCAAAACCGCCGATGATCACTGGAATTGTGCTGTTCTCTTTACACATTTTGTGCAGACCCGCTCCACCACGTGGGATGATCATATCAACGTAGTCTTCCAGTTTAAGCAGTTGAGAAACCAGCTCGCGATCTGGCTTTTCAATGTACTGTACTGAAGCGGCTGGCAAGTTTGCTTTTGCAAGGGCTGATTGGATAACTTTCACAAGTTCCATGTTAGAGAAAAACGTCTCTTTACCACCGCGTAGGATGCTGGCGTTACCCGTTTTCAGGCACAGTGCGGCAATGTCGATGGTCACATTTGGACGCGCTTCATAAATCACACCCACAACAC
>NZ_JAWOWP010000970.1:0-512 GCF_033340555.1 Vibrio sp. 1069 | reverse complement strand
TTACCGTGTAACGCGAAAGTTTTAACGCAATCTCATCAGCGATAATAGAAGAATTGCCATGCGCAATGTTAGCAAAAGGGCCTGCGTGGATCAGAGTAGGGACACCTTCAAGCGTTTGCATCAATGTTGGTGCAATGGCTTCTTTCAACGTTACGGCCATCGCACCTGCTACTTGTAAATCTTCTGTGGTGATAGGCTGACCGTCGAGATCATAAGCAACAACAATTTTGCCAATGCGCTGACGTAAGTCTTTAAGATTTTTTGCCAACGCAATAATGGCCATCAACTCGGATGCGGCTGAAATATCAAACCCTTCGTTACGCTCAAATCCGTTAATGGTTTTGCCATGTTCGTTCAAACCAATTTTGACCATGCGAAGTGCACGGTCGTTGTGGTCCATCACGCGTTTCCAAGTAATGCTTTCAACGTCAATTCTTAATGCTTTTAAACCAGTTCGAGCTTCAAAGGCGTCGTATCCTTCGCGCTGCTCGTGGAATAAGCGCGCATCTAAA
>NZ_JAWOWP010000969.1:0-512 GCF_033340555.1 Vibrio sp. 1069 | reverse complement strand
AATCGTTCAAGAATTTCTATTCTTTTTTCTTTGTTCATTGCTGACTTCCAAACCCGTCTTTGCGGTTTATGAAAAAGGCCCTACGAGTGGTAGAGCCTTGATTTTAGAATTCTTATATTATGCGTTAGTTACGCGAGCACGCTCAATGGCCGGTTTTTCTTCTTTCGGCTGACGAGCCTGAATTGAGCTGTCGATAACATTTTTCAACGCAATCAAAAGTCCTACACCGATGAAAGCACCTGGTGGTAATAGTGCTAATAAGAAGCTGCTATCAAATTGGAATACTTGAATGCGCAGCGCTGCAGCCCAGTCACCCAATAGCAAGTCTGCGCCGTCAAACAATGTGCCGTTGCCGATAAGCTCGCGCATTGAGCCCAACACAACTAGCACACTGGTCATGCCCAGTCCCATCCATAAGCCGTCCAATGCGGCAGGAAGCACATCATTTTTTGAAGCGTAAGCTTCGGCGCGACCGATGATGATACAGTTGGTTACGATCAACGGGATAAAGA
>NZ_JAWOWP010000968.1:0-512 GCF_033340555.1 Vibrio sp. 1069 | reverse complement strand
TTAATATTCAAGATTGGGAAAAAAGCGTCGTTCTCGATTACGGCAAACTGACTTTCCCACCTGTATTGGAAGAGACGCAGCCACAATTAACTCAGCGTCAAAAAGCAGAATACCGCGAAGATTTGGATAACCTACGCAACCAACTGTCGGTGATCGATCAACAAGTTGAGCAAAAACAGCAAGACTTGGTCGAGATTGAAGCGCGAGTGCGCAACTTACGCCAAAGCTACCAATACGCGAAGAAAGAACTGGATATCACCCAACCGTTGGCGGATGAAGGCGTTGTTCCGCGTATTGAGCTACTCAAATTGCAGCGCCAAGTGAACGACACTCGCCGTGAAATGACATCTAGCGAACTGAAAATCCCAGTGATCAAATCCGCCATCAAAGAATCCATGCTCAATCGCATCGATGTGGCGTTGAAGTTCCGTTCCGAACAACAAGAGAAACTCAATAATGCTCAAGACCAATTGTCTGCATTAGTTGAATCGGCTGTTGGCTTGGAAGACCGC
>NZ_JAWOWP010000967.1:0-512 GCF_033340555.1 Vibrio sp. 1069 | reverse complement strand
GAATGCTGCGAATACCAAACTGCGCCGCAAGCTGTTGCTGGGCTTCAGTATCAATCTTTACAAAACGAGCCGTTCCGGCTTGTTCTTGCGCGACATCCGAGAAAACAGGAGCAAAGCCGACGCACGGATTGCACCATGGAGCCCAAAAATCGACAACAACTGGCGTTGAGCTTTCTAATAGTGCAGAAAAGTTATCGAGTGTACCTTCAATAGGCGCGCCATCTAAAAGCGGGCTCTTACATTTACCGCACGTTGCAGATTCTGCAACACGCTCATTAGGGACACGATTTAAACCGCCACAAGATGGGCAACGAGTTTTAAACGATGACATGACTTCTTCCTTTATAACAACTTGATGAAAACATGACTTATCAGTCAGCTTCATAATGCGTATACTTTCTTTTTACTTGCAAATTTTATGGAATAGCAAGTTTTATAATAGAACCGGATCAGGTTCTTAGATATTTCATTAAAATACAACAATAAATAGGTCTGCGATGACAAATTACTAC
>NZ_JAWOWP010000966.1:0-513 GCF_033340555.1 Vibrio sp. 1069 | reverse complement strand
TGCTCAGGTGAATCGCGTCATTGAAGATTTTGATGTGAACTTCAAGCAGAGCAAGGGGCCAGACTGTTCTATAACCCTCAGCGCAGACCGTGCGAAAAAAGAGGCCGCGAACAAGGCTGTTGGTAGTGCAAGCCGTGCCTGTCTGTTCGAGTGGCAGCAGATCCCCGATGGACTGGTCCAAGACCCGTTATCGGAATCTCCTTCGTTGTCAGGTTCCCTGGCCGAGAACGGTGATCACCCTCTGGGGTGGCGGGTAAGTATTTTCACCCGTAACGGCACTCGGGTGACGTTGAACGACGAGACTTTCAATGTCGAAGCGGTTGACCCACCAGCTCCGACCGTTGAACTAGCCTCCGACTACAACTTCAAAGACAACATCTACTTGGTGCCGATGACAGGTAACTACCTGGGTGATGCCATTATCAACTCTGAACGAGCTGATCTGGATATTGCCATATCGCGCAACTCTGATGTTCTTGAGTCTGAGACCTTCACTCCGGGATGGGGTGCCAC
>NZ_JAWOWP010000965.1:0-513 GCF_033340555.1 Vibrio sp. 1069 | reverse complement strand
GATGGTTGGTCCTCGTCCAGAACGCGAGGTGTTCATCTCTGAATTGGAAAAAGCCATTCCTTACTACCGCTTTCGTCACGCCGTTAAACCAGGGGTAACTGGTCTAGCCCAAGTAAAATACCCTTATGGCGCATCGGTAGAAGACGCTATTTGGAAGCATAAATACGATATCTACTACATCAAACACCAAAACTGGATGATGGAAGTGAAGATTCCTTTCCTTACGATTAAAACAGTGTTGTTTGGGATGGGGCGCTAGAAAACGGCGAATTCAACCGAACGGATCATAGGTATAAAAAAGAGCAGCGCCTTATGGTAGCTGCTCTTTTTATTTTGTCCTTTGCACTATAAACTCAAGCACTACTAAATGCTTAATCCATACACCTAACTAAACCAAGCGCATATCAACTTAAAATATTCAAGTAATGCAACAAGCAACACAATTAGCCCCTTAGTGACGGCCAGTGTAGATTCTTATATATGAATCTCGATAGTTACGGATATCAAACTCAG
>NZ_JAWOWP010000964.1:0-513 GCF_033340555.1 Vibrio sp. 1069 | reverse complement strand
TCCGACTCAAGAAGCGGTACAAAAACTGGTAGCTGCGCGTCTTGCTGCAGACGTTTCTGGCACAACAACGCTAGTTATTGCACGTACTGATGCGAACGCGGCAGACCTGCTAACTTCAGATTGCGACCCATATGATAAAGACTTTATTGAAGGTGAGCGTACTCAAGAAGGCTTCTACCGTGTACGTGCAGGTATCGACCAAGCGATTTCTCGTGGTTTGGCTTACGCACCATATGCAGACTTGATTTGGTGTGAAACTGCGACGCCGTGTCTAGAAGAGGCGCGTAAGTTCGCAGAAGCGATTCACGCTGAGTACCCAGATCAGCTGCTGGCATACAACTGTTCGCCATCGTTCAACTGGGAGAAAAATCTCGATGCAGAAACCATTGCGAAGTTCCAGCAAGAGCTTTCAGACATGGGCTACAAGTACCAGTTCATCACGCTAGCGGGTATCCACAACATGTGGTTTAACATGTTTGAATTGTGACACGCTTATGCGCAAGGTGAAGGTAT
>NZ_JAWOWP010000963.1:0-513 GCF_033340555.1 Vibrio sp. 1069 | reverse complement strand
CGTGCTTCACTGACGAGCTCAGAAAGTTCTTTCGATAACTGGAATAAAAACCATGTCGCTTGTTTTTGCTCATCAGTAAAACTTTGCGCTAAGACCCGAGTTTGTTGGAGCAATATGACATTTGCGAGCAATAAAGAAGTGGCAAAAACCAAAAGGAGCATTTTGCTGGTCGTCGAATAATTTTTTTGTTTAATTGGGTAAGCTTCTGATAACTTCATTATTTTTGTTTTATTTTCATCTCATTAACTTGCCACACCATTTGGGCATGATATTCATTATGATCCAATTCAGGATATTGACTGAGAGGGTATATCACCCAGTAAGGGCCTTTATTTCTCACTTTGATGTAATGATGATCTTGCTGGTACGCCAAAATTGGCTGATAACGAACAATATCTTTGCGAGATAAGGTGGAGTGATAGTTGTTTAAACTGCCGATATCGACTTGCTCTGGGATGCTTCCATAAACATGAGTTAGCAGCGTGCTGAGCTTTACACCAAGAAACTCTGAAG
>NZ_JAWOWP010000962.1:0-514 GCF_033340555.1 Vibrio sp. 1069 | reverse complement strand
GAGTCAAATATTACGTTTGGCGCGCTACCTGCTGCGATAATCACTTCAATACCCGCGCGACGTGCGATGTCGGCTGCTTGAAGTTTCGTCGCCATACCACCCGTACCGAGTGTTGTACCGCTGCCGCCAGCAATTTTACGCAACGTGTCATCAATGGTTTTAACTTCTTTGATCAGCTCTCCATTCGGATCTTTTCGTGGGTCTGCAGTAAACCGACCTTTTTGGTCTGTCAGTAGCAATAACTTATCTGCACCACACAAAATACCCACTAAAGCCGATAGGTTGTCATTGTCGCCGACTTTGATTTCACTGGTGGCTACTGCATCATTTTCGTTCACGATTGGAATAATATCGTTCGCCACAAGCGCATTGATGGTGTCACGCGCATTAAGAAAACGCTCACGATCATCCAAGTCAGCACGAGTCAGTAGCATTTGACCAATCTTGATACCGTAAATACCAAACAAAGACTCCCATGTTTGAATCAAACGACTCTGACCCACAGCAGCAAGCA
>NZ_JAWOWP010000961.1:0-514 GCF_033340555.1 Vibrio sp. 1069 | reverse complement strand
GTCAGACACGGTTTTGAAAAATACGTAATAGTGGAATCGGTTGTGTAAGCGTGAAATCTTAGTATGTTCTATATTAATATATTCGCATGTGTCATGCTTAAAAAAGAACTTAATTACTTTTCTTTTCTTATTGTAATCAGCAAAGAGCCAGTCTTCACGTTCTCCGACCCTCACTTCTGTTGGTTCATCAGGCTGACGTTTAAGCATACCAAATGAAACCAATATAAAGCCACCGGCTCCGACAAGAACCATCGGTCCAGCAACTCCAACCATCACGACACAAACTATTGCTCCAATCCAGCCCATGACTTGAGCCGCGGAGTTTACCCAATTCGGTAAATTACGTCGTTTTTTTATGACTAACCCGCGATCGGAGAAGGTGTAATCATACCGATTGTCCAAACCAAATGTCAGATAAGACACACCAGACATGATTATCGTCAGCCCCGATAAAATGTAAGTTAAGATCATTTCACTACTATCATGTAGGAAATAGGTAAGGAAAAATAATGGA
>NZ_JAWOWP010000960.1:0-514 GCF_033340555.1 Vibrio sp. 1069 | reverse complement strand
CAAAGTGTTTGGCGGTTGGCACAAACAATATACGCACGATTCTAAAGCGCTGAACTGCACCATGCGTTTTGCGATTTTCTTACCGCCGAATGCAACCAAATCCAACCCAGTACCCGCTTTGTACTGGTTGTCGGGCTTAACCTGCACCGATGAAAACTTTATGCAGAAAGCCGGCGCATTTCGTATGGCGGCAGAACTTGGGATTGCCATCATTGCTCCGGACACCAGCCCGCGTGGTGAAGGCGTTGCCGATGATGCAAGTTACGACTTGGGCCAAGGCGCAGGCTTTTATCTCAACGCCACTCAAGCACCGTGGTCACTGCATTACCATATGTACGACTACGTCACGCAAGAGCTGCCAGCCATCATCGAAGCCAACTTCCCAGTATCGGATGTGAAATCAATCTCTGGCCACAGCATGGGCGGACACGGTGCGCTCACCATTGGCCTTAAGAATCCGACACTATACCGCTCGATTTCAGCATTTAGCCCAATCAGCAACCCAATGCAGTGT
>NZ_JAWOWP010000959.1:0-514 GCF_033340555.1 Vibrio sp. 1069 | reverse complement strand
CTAACCTAGCGGAATGTTTTAACCACGGTACAGCAACCTTCATGATCCTAGGTGCAATCTGTACTCGTCGTTGTCCTTTCTGTGACGTTGCTCATGGCCGTCCATTACCACCAGAAGCAGAAGAGCCACAAAAACTGGCAAGAACTATCGCCGACATGAAACTGAAGTACGTTGTTATTACTTCAGTAGACCGTGACGACCTACGTGATGGTGGCGCACAACACTTTGCCGATTGTAACCGTGAGATCCGCGCGTTAAACCCAGACATCAAGATCGAAACACTGGTTCCTGACTTCCGTGGTCGTATGGACGTGGCGCTTGACCTGATGAAAGACAACCCGCCAGATGTCTTCAACCACAACCTAGAAACTGCGCCGCGTCTTTACCGTAAAGCTCGCCCAGGTGCGAACTACAAATGGTCACTTGAGCTTCTTAAGAAGTTCAAAGAACAGCATCCAGATGTACCGACCAAATCAGGTCTGATGATGGGCCTTGGTGAAACCAAAGAAGAAAT
>NZ_JAWOWP010000958.1:0-515 GCF_033340555.1 Vibrio sp. 1069 | reverse complement strand
CCAAATAACGCACCAATCAGACGAGTATTCAACCGCATATCACCATTTAAGATGTGGCTGAACTCATGGGCAATTACACCTTGAAGTTCCTCACGGCTAAAGGCATCTAGTGCTCCTTGCGTTACTCCGATGACAGCATCATCAATGCTCATTCCTGCAGCAAACGCGTTGATTCCGTGCTCTTCCGCCATCACATAAACTGGTGGCACGGGAATTCCCGACGCGATGGACATTTCTTCCACAACATTGAGTAACTGGCGGTGTTTCGCATTTGACGTGTCTGTCGAAATCAACTTGCCACCGATACTTTCTGCAACGCCACGTCCACCATTGGCGTTTAGCTCACTAAGACGAATGAATGAGCTGATGCTAACAACCAATAGCACGCCCACAAAGCTCAACAAACAATAACTGATGATGGATTGAGTGGTGAACGGTTCGCCAGTGAAATAGAAGTAGATGCCAATCGAAATGACACTCACTAGCCCTGTGATGGCTAAAACGGCCAAAGTGAA
>NZ_JAWOWP010000957.1:0-515 GCF_033340555.1 Vibrio sp. 1069 | reverse complement strand
TTACTTTGAAAACGCTTAACTAGCGCCGTTAGTAAATTTGCTGCCGTTTCTGGCAACTCATCACGCAGCGCATTGAGTGCATTTTCATCGTTCAGCAATTCTTCAGGTAGCTTTTCAGGCGTAATGCCAGCTTCTTCTAATTGCTTGGTGTATAGCTGTAGTTTTTCCTTGGCGGTTGTAGCTTCACTTAACTGTTGCTCTAGCTCCTGCATACGGCTTGACGCTTCGCTCGCCTGATTGCGAGCCTTTTCTAGAACTGCATAAGGAATCGTATGTTTACCGTCCTTACTTGCTACCGCTGCATTGTCTGGATCAACTTCAATGTAGAGCTTGCCGTCAATCTCTCGAACCCCAATGCTATCTTTGGCCGCATTCGTTTTAGGCTCTTGGCCCTGTTCTGATTTAGCTAGGTTGGCGTCACCTTTTGGCTGAGTAGTGTCAATAACACTTGGTAGTGCCTCATCTTCCTCGCCTACGCCCATTTCGTTATCAGTCGAATGGTTGTCTTGGTCATT
>NZ_JAWOWP010000956.1:0-515 GCF_033340555.1 Vibrio sp. 1069 | reverse complement strand
GCCAGCATTCGGGTAACGCTTACCAAGTTGGGCAAAAGTCAGCGCAATTGGACAAATCGCGATGAATAAAAGGACCCAAGCCCACAAAGAAAAATGGCCAGCGATTCCTGCCGCGATAGCGGGAATCATAAACAAGCCTGTTCCCATCAAGGTTGTGGACAACTGGGCGATACCGGAGATAAGAGAGATGTCTTTTTTTAGCTGTTCCATGCGTTTCTCGGACGTTTTATTTAAGTGCGCGTTCCATGCTGCGCCTTAATTGGACTTTGGGTTGAAGATAGAATATCTGAACTCCAAAAAACAAAATGCGCTTGTTCACCGTCAATATGACGGTTGTTTTAAATAAATCCAACAAAATGTTGGTTTCTTATGCATTTAGAATAGGTATAGAATAAGAAAATTAAGGGAAGCTTGGTATATTTATGGACAAATTTGATCACAAGATCATTGATATCCTCCGGCATAACGCGCGGTTGTCGGTCACCGAGATTGCGGAGAAGGTCAATTTATCTCGC
>NZ_JAWOWP010000955.1:0-515 GCF_033340555.1 Vibrio sp. 1069 | reverse complement strand
AATCAAACCTAAGGATAGGTTGGCGTTGTGCACGATTTTTGAGCTCTGGAGTGTTGCATTGCTCGCTGTGGGAAGTGAGAGAGGAGGAATATATGAAGAGTCGATAGGGATACGGAGTTGCCGTGTCTCGTTTATTGAGTGATCACATCATTGAAATACAAGTTTCATATAGATTGAGCATTTCTGTCATTTTTCTTCTCCAAACTTCTTGCCGTTCAACAATTTATTCACTAACTATAAGATCGGGAAAGTAAAAATGAGCAAGGAAACCTTCGACGCAACGCGTTATAACCAAAGCGATAACAAGCCTTTTGAAGAAGTACTAGAAGCGAGTCTATCTCGTCGTAGCATCTTAAAAGGTGGCCTTGGTATCAGCGCAATGACTGCGTTTGGTGCTTTTGGATTGGCGGGCTGTAACTCTTCGAGCTCTGGCACGTCGGCAAGTAACGGTTCTGGCGTTTCGAAAGCGGTACTTAACTTTGACTCAATTCCTGGCTCGTTGACTGATGCCGTTT
>NZ_JAWOWP010000954.1:0-516 GCF_033340555.1 Vibrio sp. 1069 | reverse complement strand
CGCTACGTACTCGGCAAACCAAGCACCGTCACGGATGAACTGGCTCGCTATCTCTTTATGTGGGTGGCGCTTATTGGTGCCGCTTACACCACAGGTCTCAAACGTCACCTCGCCATTGACCTTTTGACGATGAAACTCAAAGGCAAGAAAAAACTGGTGAATGAAATCGTCATCCAAGTGGCCATTGCGCTCTTCTCTTATGTGGTGTTGGTCCACGGCGGAACACAATTAGCACTCAAAACATTGGCCACTGGCCAGCTAACCCCAGCATTGGGCTTAGAGATGGGCTACATCTATTTCTGCCTGCCTATCAGTGGCGCACTGATGATCTTTTATTCCGTGATTTTCGCTTATGAGCGCGTCAAACAATTAATGTCTGGTGAAACCCTAGTCACCGACTCACAACTTGATTCTTAGAGGGTTCCACAATGGAATGGCAATTAATTCTTACCTTATTTGGCAGCTTCGCTGTATTACTGGCAATTGGTGTACCGGTGTCCTTCGCCGGTGGTGTTG
>NZ_JAWOWP010000953.1:0-516 GCF_033340555.1 Vibrio sp. 1069 | reverse complement strand
GCAAATAATATACGAAAGCGAAGCAGAAACGAATAGTGACAAGGTTAACGACCATAAAAAAGAGCAGCGATTGCTGCTCTTTACATCGAATCAATATCCCGCCTTAGGGCTTAGGAATTGGCGTTCTCCATTGAACCCAACTTTCATCGGCACGTGGGTAAAGATAGAAAGAGTGACCACGTTTTGCTGCTGGTGGAATTTGTGATTGCTCTGGCGTTGAAAACGCAATGCCACCACGCACGAGGCTATCAATCGTACCTGCTTTGATGTTCGCACCAGTAATACCGATAGAAACATCCACACCAGACACATTCCAGAACACGCTGTTTTGACGCACTAAATACGCGTATTCAGGCTTGATTTTGATGGTGGAAACCACGCGATCAGCGAACTCGCCCAAGCGAACATCGGTAACTTGACCAACTTCCATTTGACGGTAGAGAACAGGAGTGCCGACTTGAACCGAACCGCGTTGCTCACTTTGCAGGGTAAACATGACGCCTTCTACACGGTCAA
>NZ_JAWOWP010000952.1:0-516 GCF_033340555.1 Vibrio sp. 1069 | reverse complement strand
CGTGACGGTATCGGCACCATCACTGCTCAGTAAGCGATGACGACTATCCGGCGTATAAGCGCTGGTGTTCGCTACTTGGATAAGCTTACCCATAGGCGATTCCAAGAAAGCGCTGCGCTCTTGCTTAAACTCTTGTTTCACCGCGGCAAGCTGGCGTTCATCAACCTTGATTTCGGTCGAAAGGTTGTACAAGCCATTCAAAGCTTCAACTAGACGATTTTTTTGCGTCGTAACCTGAACGCCATGCACTGTTGGCTCGAGTATTGGACCAAAAGCGATGTTGTTCGTACGTAAATAGGCATCCAGCTCTGAGCCAGAAAACTCTCCTAATCCACTGCGAACGGCGGTCATGGCAGCCAGTTCGTAGGCTGGATAAAGCGATTTATCTAGGGCTGCTTTACCCCCTTGGCTAGTGAAGTAGATGTAAGCGCGGCCACCGGCTTTTGCGTCTTTTTGGAACCAAACATCCACACCGTTTGATAAGGTGTAAACCTGAAAACCACCCGGAGCTTGACG
>NZ_JAWOWP010000951.1:0-516 GCF_033340555.1 Vibrio sp. 1069 | reverse complement strand
CGATGCGGACTCGGACGGTCTTCATATCGCAACGCTACTGTGTGCTTTGTTTACTCGTCACTTCCGCGCGCTCGTTGAAGCGGGTCATATCTATGTAGCAATGCCGCCTCTGTATCGAATCGACTGTGGTAAAGAAGTCTTCTACGCCCTCGATGACGATGAAAAAGATGGCATTTTAGAACGTTTGTCGAAGAAGAAAGCCAAAATCAACGTGCAACGATTCAAAGGTCTGGGTGAGATGAACCCAATTCAGCTACGCGAGACCACAATGGATCCGAACACGCGTCGTTTGGTTCAACTTACGATCGACGACTCTGAAGCCACTATGGAAATGATGGACATGCTGCTAGGTAAAAAACGCGCAGATGACCGTCGTTCTTGGCTACAAAACAACGGCGATTTGGCAGAGGTTTAACGGATGTCTACAGAAATTACCTACGATGGCGTTGAACAGTTGCCAATGCGCAAGTTCACTGAAGACGCTTATCTGAACTACTCGATGTACGTAATCATGGA
>NZ_JAWOWP010000950.1:0-517 GCF_033340555.1 Vibrio sp. 1069 | reverse complement strand
AATGACGCCATTCAGCGAATTGAGAATCGACTCACGAACAGCCGTTTTTATGCATTATCTGTATTTATCAACGTGCACACATCAAGGTAGCTTTGTAACCGTCATCACCATATTGCAGACAACATATCGATAGATATCGTAATAAACAAAACCCTTGGCGTCGTCACACCCAGAAAATTCCTTACAAGATTCAATCACCTCGCAACATGACTAAGTTCACATTTGGCGATTTTGTTATTCTATTTATCGCTAAAATACCGCCTAGAATAGACGTACATATCAATTTAAGTAGGGATAGAAGATGTCGACATTGGCCGGGGCTCGCCTAGAAGAAATGGCGGATATCCGCTCGACGAGAAAAAAGAAAATCGTTTTTCTGTGTTCTAGCATTGCCGCCACACTACTGGTGTACGGCGCTATCGTCCAATCGCTCGAAAATCATTGGGGGTTAAGCGTTTTGCATGCCTTCAGTGCCATCGCATGCTTAGGTATCTGCTATCTCATTAAAGTTCAAAGG
>NZ_JAWOWP010000949.1:0-517 GCF_033340555.1 Vibrio sp. 1069 | reverse complement strand
TTATCTGGGTACTGGTAACATTGGTTTCGATACGCCGTATTTTGGATCAGACAGAGACAATGAGTGTTCCACACCGCATATCACTGTTGGCTGGGGCTATTATGTTAATCAATACCTTGCGTTTGAAGGTGTACTTCGTTACTCCCAAAACGAGCTTAAGAACGACACGCTAAAAACAGATTTGGATTTGCACTATTACCAAGCAGGCATGTCAGCGGTATTGACCAGTGACAACTTAGGCGACACACCACTCTCTTTGTTTGGCCGCGTGACCGCTTTGGGGACTCAAGCAGAAATGTATGTTCCAAATGCCCAGAAAGTTACTGACGATTCAGGCGCACTGTTTAACGTGGGAGCTGGAGTTCATTGGGATATGAGTAAAGATATCTGGTTACGCGCAGAGTACATCTACAATGTCGCAGATATGGGTTTTGAAGACTTTTACGACAGCTATGAAGGTCTACAAATAAGCTTAGGAAAACGCTTCTAGCGCGACGTTGAACCCAGAATTTGAAGT
>NZ_JAWOWP010000948.1:0-517 GCF_033340555.1 Vibrio sp. 1069 | reverse complement strand
CTCACTCAAGGCTCTCCAGCTGTTTACTGGGATGAGGACGTCGGTTTTGTTGGCTTTGTTCATCTAAGTCAGCAATGGCTGGATGCAGCGATGTTAGATGAGTCTCTCGGCAATTTCACTGAATGGTTAAAAAGCACGACCATCTCAACAATCAGTGACGAGCCAAGTGCGCCAGTGATGGATGCTAACCAATTCTCTACATTAAGGGTGTAAATCATGATCAGTTTTGGAAATGTGAGTGCATTGCAAGCGGCGATGCCACAAGCTCGTAATGAGATTCTAAATGAAGGCAAACTCAGCATTGGTGGTAAGGAATATACGATCAATGCTGCTACTCAAGAGTTTACACGCGCAAACCCTACAAGTGGTGCAGTCGCGCGCTTCTTTGAAGCTACTGGGAAATTATTTCGTGAAGGCAGCACGCAGTCTGTGGCAAAAGCGATTACAAAAGCCGTGTTTGACAACGAACAGGGACAAGCTCAGCGTTTGCAAACATCGTCTTCTGTCGAGCATGGGC
>NZ_JAWOWP010000947.1:0-517 GCF_033340555.1 Vibrio sp. 1069 | reverse complement strand
TCGTCTCTATTTACACTGTAAATCCATAAGGCGTTGCGTTTACACTGTAAATTGACTCAACAACTTTTCTAACTCACTTCTTAACTGTTGCTCAACTTGCTTTCTTCCCGATAATCCAAATTGTTTGGCACAAATGCCCCAATCATGGTTTAAGAACACTTTACTTATCATCAAATCAGAAACAGGCGCTAAACCATATTGACGCAGCCACTGTTGTAACCACACAAAAATCGATTCATAGCTTGCACCACCCTGCGCATAGCTTTGAAGCAATACTCGCTTAGTCGGATGTAAGGTTTGATGTTGAATCGGTTGACGCAACAAGCTTCTAGCCAGACTCGGCTCTAACTTAGGATAAACAAGGGAAAGGCTCGCAGACAAAAACTCATGAAACAATGCTTGTGCATCATCAATCCAAGTTTGTGATTTATTCGCAAGTTGGCGAACCATCAACAATGAATAACAACCACTGGCGGCATCGCGCATAGTTCCTAAACGAATGGATTGATAACCAGCT
>NZ_JAWOWP010000946.1:0-517 GCF_033340555.1 Vibrio sp. 1069 | reverse complement strand
CTACAGATGCAAGAGACGGCCTTGGCCCGCTTTTCAACACCAATGGTTGTCAGAATTGCCACATAAAAGATGGCCGTGGGCATCCTCCTGAAAAAGACGACATTCATGCCGTGTCTATGTTGGTGCGTTTGAGTATCCCGGCGATGACGCCAGAGCAGAAGAAAGCTTACATCATGGATGGCGGTATTCCGGAGCCTACGTATGGTGGGCAACTGCAAGATTTTGCTCTGCAAGACCAAACGCCGGAGGGCAAAATTGCTATTACTTATACGGACGTTCTCGTTGAGTTTAAAGATGGCACCAAAGTGACGTTGAGAAAGCCTACGCTGAAAATTACCGATTTAGGCTATGGGGACATGCACCCTGATACGCAGTTTTCCGCTCGTGTCGCGCCACCTATGATTGGTTTAGGTTTGCTAGAAAGTATTCCTGATGAGACGTTGCTTAAGTGGGCAGACGAAAATGACAGTGATAGCGATGGCATCTCAGGCAAGGTGAATAAAGTTTGGGACATCGA
>NZ_JAWOWP010000945.1:0-517 GCF_033340555.1 Vibrio sp. 1069 | reverse complement strand
AGTTCAGGTATTGGTGAAGCTATCGCACGTCGTTTTAGTGAAGAAGGCCACCCTCTCCTTCTTGTGGCTCGTCGCGTAGAACGTTTAGAAGCACTAAATTTACCAAACACCTTATGTGAAAAAGTCGATGTCACTGACCAAGCGAGTTTGATAACAGCGATTGAAAAAGCAGAAGCTCAATTTGGTCCAGCTGACGTGCTAGTCAACAATGCGGGTGTAATGTTGCTTGGTCAGATCGACACGCAGGACGCCGCTGAATGGAAGCGTATGTTCGACGTTAACGTGCTTGGTTTGCTTAATGGTATGCACTCCGTACTTGCATCAATGAAAGCGCGCAATAGTGGCACAATAATCAACATCAGCTCTATTGCAGGTAAAAAGACGTTCCCTGACCACGCGGCATATTGTGGTACGAAGTTCGCAGTTCATGCAATTTCAGAAAATGTGCGCGAAGAAGTGGCCGCATCAAATGTGCGTGTTACAACTATTGCACCGGGCGCAGTAGAGACGGAACTGC
>NZ_JAWOWP010000944.1:0-517 GCF_033340555.1 Vibrio sp. 1069 | reverse complement strand
CGTAATTTGTATCGACCCTTTTTGAACTTTTCTGCAGTAATCCCTCTCTAACTTGCATGTGAACTGCCGTCACCCTTTGAATATCCAAACTAGACCTTATATTAAAAATATAAATCAAGATAAGTTGATGTTCATAAACCTATGCAGGCAATTCGTTTCAGTCTATTGCGGCCTTTGAATAATGGCATGCGCTATCGGTTGGGCTAAACGTACCCTGTCATGGATGACCAAACGCTTATTCTTATTGGTGTAAAGTGCGGATATTTCTTTTTGGCAGACATGTTTCAAGAGGAGTTACTGGATGAAAAAGCCATTGCTTGCGCTAACCGTTCTATCTTTAAGTTTGAGTTCCATTATCACGCCGATAACGGCCACGGCAGCACTGCCTCTAAGTGTTGATGGCCAGCAATTACCAAGCCTAGCCCCGATGCTAGAAAAAGTGACCCCAGCAGTCGTGAGTATTGCGGTTGAGGGTAAACAAGTTCAAACCAGTCGTATTCCGGAACAATTTCAGTTC
>NZ_JAWOWP010000943.1:0-517 GCF_033340555.1 Vibrio sp. 1069 | reverse complement strand
GTGATTACTCGGATGAATGGCGAAATGAGAAAGGACAGGGGCCTTTGTACGTTGTAGATGAGGCTCATATGAGTTTGCCGTCTCGCGGGCTTCCTGCTGCGATTCTTGAGTGGTTCTCGATTCATCGTCACTATGGTGTTGATATCATTCTGCTTACTCAGAACATCCGCAAAGTGCATCGAGATATTAAGGACATGATTGAAGTGACCTATCGATGCACGAAAAACACGGCTATGGGCTCAAGCAACTCATACACGAAAAAGGTGCAAGATGGTTGCAACGGTGAGGTTGTCAATACTTCAATACGTTCTTACAAATCAGAGTACTTTCCGTTTTACAAAAGCCACTCTCAATCGAACAAGCATGTGCAGGAAGCGCAAGCAAAGGACATTAGACCTTTCTGGAAGCGATGGCCTGTTATCGGTACTGCTTTGCTTTTGGGTGTTGGCTTGCCTATCAACATCATGGCTTGGTGGCCTGAATCTGAAAAGGCACCTGAACCAGTAAAACAGCAAAA
>NZ_JAWOWP010000942.1:0-517 GCF_033340555.1 Vibrio sp. 1069 | reverse complement strand
CGACAGTATATCGGATTGATAAGGAGATATCATGACCACCCCACTTAAGGCAATAGGTGCAATGGCGTTATCGACGCTCGCCATCGCATGTTCATCGCAACAGAACGATGTTATCGCATCTTTCAGTGCACAATGTAAGCCGATCAGTTCACCCGCTGTTGGGGAAACCTCAATCCAAGGTTTGACGTTTGTTGGGTCATCTATCGCCGATGCGCCGTTTGATACTTCTGCCGCAGAAATCGTTAACTATGATGCGTGTACGGACAAACTCTACGTGGTCAATGCTCAAGCCAAACGTGTGGATGTGTTGTCGCTCAACGAAAGCAGTGCGCCTTCACAAACCGATTTTATTGACCTAACCGATGCTGGAACTTCCGCAGGTATTGAAATCGGCGCGGCCAACAGTGTTGCTGTATTTAATGGTTTAGTCGCCGTCGCGATTGAAAACAATAATAAGCAGGAAGATGGCTTGATCGCGCTGTATCGCTCGGATGATCTTTCTCTAATCACCACTTTC
>NZ_JAWOWP010000941.1:0-517 GCF_033340555.1 Vibrio sp. 1069 | reverse complement strand
ATCGCCATACCAGAGATGTTCACATGCGTGCCTGTTGTTTCTTGATTCGGGAAATTGATGTAAACCGCATCAGCCCAAGCTTTTTGCTCTTTGTCGTTAACCATTTTGCCTAGGTAGTAGCTGTTACCCAAAGAAACATCACATAGACCTTCTTTGATCGCTTTTACTTGTGCACGGTCGTTACCTTGAGGTTTACGAGCAAGGTTCGCTTTCACGCCTTCCAACCATTCTTTCGTTTCTGCTTCGCCGTAGTGAGCGATCATCGAAGAAACAAGAGATACGTTGTATGGGTGCTTGCCGCTGCGAGTACAAATCTTACCTTTGTATTCTGGTTTGGCTAGATCAGCATAGTTAAAGTCCGCACCTAGTTTGCCAACACGGTCGCGAGAAGAGTAAACACTACGAGTACGTAGCGTAAGTGCAAACCACTCATTCTCTTTGTCTTGGTACTGAGCTGGTACATTTTCTTCAATGATCTTGCTATCAACTTTCTGAACTAGACCTTTGTTTGTCAGTT
>NZ_JAWOWP010000940.1:0-518 GCF_033340555.1 Vibrio sp. 1069 | reverse complement strand
CGCCTGTTTGATGTGCGAAGCGATGATCGGATGCGCAGATGTGGTGTCAGAACCGATAATAAAGATCACATCGGAATGCTTAATGCTTGGAATGTCGTTGGTCATCGCACCACTCCCCAACGATGCTTCAAGCCCTGTCACACTTGATGCGTGACACAAACGTGCGCAGTGATCAACGTTGTTCGTACCAAGTTCACGACGGATGAATTTTTGAAACGCGTAGTTATCTTCGTTAGTGGTTTTCGCTGAAGAGAATCCGGCCAGTGCGTTGTTACCAAAATCTTGCTTGATGGTCGAAAGCTTCGAAGCCACTAGCTGAATCGCTTCGTCCCAACTTGCTGGCTGCAACCAACCATCTTTACGAATCAGTGGTGTCGTTAAACGCTCTTCGCTGCTAATGAAATCAAAACCAAAACGGCCTTTCACGCATAGCATACCTTGGTTAACTGGCGAATCCGCCCCTTTTACATAGCGGATTTTGTTTTGTTGCTCATCGACAAACATGGTCAACTTACAAC
>NZ_JAWOWP010000939.1:0-518 GCF_033340555.1 Vibrio sp. 1069 | reverse complement strand
AAATGATTATTCATATTTAAAATTAGCTTTATTTTAAATGATTATTCATATTTAAAATTAGCTTTATTTTGATTTTTTATTCATTAAATATGATTTAATATGTGTTTTACATTTTTGTGCTCTGTCTGTCAATAGGAGAATTGAAGAATCCATGCAATTACCAACTTTTCTAGAGGTCTATGAAGGACTCATTAGTACCTCTTCGATCAGCTCGACTGATCCAAGCTGGGATCAAGGCAATGCCAAAGTGATCGAGAAACTCGCCACTTGGTTTAAAGATCTTGGCTTTCATGTTGAGGTGATCGAAGTCGAGCCAGGCAAACACAATATGATTGCACGCATGGGCGAAGGCGAAGGCGGTCTGCTGCTTGCTGGGCACAGCGATACCGTGCCATTTGATGAAGGACGCTGGAGCTTTGATCCCCATAAGCTCACTGAGAAAGACAACCGCTTCTACGGTCTGGGTACTGCAGACATGAAAGGCTTCTTTGCTTTCATTTATGAAGCAGTAAAAAAAG
>NZ_JAWOWP010000938.1:0-518 GCF_033340555.1 Vibrio sp. 1069 | reverse complement strand
CAGCAAGTCTTGCTTGATGGTGTTGTTACCCGCCGCAGAAAGCAGTGTTGGGAACCAGTCTTCACCCGCAAAAATGTCGTTTAATTTCGTATTTGGTGCAATGTGTCCAGGCCAACGAACCATTGCTGGCACGCGGAAGCCTCCTTCCCAACCAGTGTTTTTCTCACCACGGAAAGGACCAAATGCTGCATCAGGCCAGGTCGCGTTCATCGGGCCGTTATCGGTTGTGTAAATCACGATGGTGTTGTCGGCAACTTTCAGATCATCCAGTTTATCTAGCAACTCACCAACCATGTTGTCGTGCTCTACCATACCATCTGCGTATTCACCGAAACCTGTTGTACGGTTTTCTTCTTTCACATGCGTCCAAATGTGCATGCGTGTTGCGTTGTACCACAAGAAGAACGGCTTGTTCGCTTTAACTTGACGCTCCATGAAATTCATTGCCGCGTCTAGCGTTTCTTGGTCGACCGTTTCCATGCGCTTACTCGTCAAAGGACCTGTGTCTTCAATTTTGC
>NZ_JAWOWP010000937.1:0-518 GCF_033340555.1 Vibrio sp. 1069 | reverse complement strand
GTTTGTGTGATGAGACCAGTTTCTGGAAGAACGGAGGCATCCATGCACCCACGCGAGTTCATTGCCAAGCACATCAAGGCAACGCTGGAGAAGGAGGAATTTCCCCCTCATGCGGTCTCGCTGGGGGTGAAAGAAGCCACCTTCTTTTTCGACCGAACACCCAGCTTCGCAAAGGGGAAAGTGTTCGATGAGTGCCTCAAGGCGGCCCGTGCAGTAGCCAGGGTCGCGAAGAAGGCCAAGCCATGATCCGGGGAGCGGGTCATATCTCAACAAAGGGGCGAATAGAGAAAACGGAATCTATGGTCACTCCCGTTTTTGCAACACCGATTTTGACGACAAGTTGGCTTGCTTGAATCTATCCGGCGTCTGAATGGGATTTTATTCCCGCGCCTCGATGAGTTCCGCGCCTGATGAACCTCCAGAAAATATACGGCTTCAATGAGCCTTTCCGTTTTACAGGTTCCTCAACAGGCCGGTGGGCCGTTAGTATCATCAATATCAGTATTCGCAAAACCAGA
>NZ_JAWOWP010000936.1:0-518 GCF_033340555.1 Vibrio sp. 1069 | reverse complement strand
ATTCAAATCTTAGATGGCATGCTAGCAAACGCTTTGGTGTCAGGCTCTCGAGTGAAGATTAACAGCGCTGCGCACATCACAACTGACGAACTTGAAGCGCTCGCACACCACGAGATGGGCGTGCATTTGCTAACTACGCTTAATGGCCGTCAACAGCCACTTAAAGTGCTTAGTTTAGGTTGCCCTGCCAATACCAATACGCAGGAAGGGTTGGCAATTTTGTGTGAGTACCTCTCTGGACACTTCAGTATCAAACGTTTAAGAACCTTAGCTCTTCGCGTGCTTGCTGTAGAATCCATGATTAAAGAGCGCGATTTCCGCCACACCTTTATGTTGCTGAAGGAGCAGTACAAAGCGTCTGACGTTCAAGCCTTTACCATTACTTCGCGCGTATATCGCGGTGGTGGCTTAACTAAAGATTATTTGTACCTGAGAGGATTTAGAGAAGTGCTCAACGCGTACGATAAGCTAGGGGATGATTTTTCACTGCTGCTATGTGGTAAAACGGAATTAAAGTA
>NZ_JAWOWP010000935.1:0-518 GCF_033340555.1 Vibrio sp. 1069 | reverse complement strand
ATCGTGAATCCAAAAATTACGAAAATCCAATTCCAAGCCGAGAGTTCATCCTCGAGTTCCTTGAGCAAGCGGGCGTGCCAATGAACCGCAATGACTTGTTCGAAGCTTTAAAGTTAGCGGGCGAAGAGCAATACGAAGGGTTGCGCCGCCGTTTACGTGCCATGGAACGAGATGGTCAACTGGTGTTTACCCGCCGTCAGTGCTACGCATTGCCTGAAAAACTTGAAATGGTGAAAGGTTACGTGATTGGCCACAAAGATGGTCACGGTTGGGTACGTCCAGAAGGCAGCGTCGGCAAGGACGATGATATTTTGCTGCCACATCACCAAATGAAGAACATCATTCATGGTGATTTCGTGCTGGTGCAACCAACAGACAACAGCAAGCGTGGTCGTCGTGAAGGTCGCTTAGTTCGCGTACTTGAAGAGCGCAATAGCCAGATTGTTGGCCGCTTCTTCCTTGAGTACGGCTATTCATATGTTGTGCCGGATGATTCGCGCATCAGCCAAGATATTCTG
>NZ_JAWOWP010000934.1:0-519 GCF_033340555.1 Vibrio sp. 1069 | reverse complement strand
GTCGATAGTATCAACCGTAACGTTTTTCTTGTTGTCGCCTAGCCCTAGTTCACCAGACAGACCGCCAGAGAATGACACTTCGCCTTCTACTTTGTTGTTACCAGCAAAGATTTGCAGTTTGCCATCTTGGTCTACTGACGCTTTCACTAGGTCTGTTTGACCGTTGATGTACGTTGCTAGCTCTTCGATGTCATCGCCCGCTTTCGCGTTGATGTTGATTTCTTGCTCTTGACCAAAGCTGTCAGTTAGGCTGATTTTTAGGTCGTTTTTGCCTTGTGCAACGTTCCAGTCTTTGCCTTTACCGCTTTCAGCTTGGTAGCTCACACCGCCCATCATTTTGTTGTCTGAGCGCATGTCTTTAAGCTCAAGCATTACTGCTTCACCGTTATCAGCACCGATTTGGAACGATTTCGCACCATGTGTGCCGTTTAGTAGCTTGTTACCACCAAAAGATGTGGTTTCTGCGATACGGTTTAGTTCGTCGTTTAGTGCTGTCACTTCTTCTTGAATCGCAACGCG
>NZ_JAWOWP010000933.1:0-520 GCF_033340555.1 Vibrio sp. 1069 | reverse complement strand
ATTACTAAGTTGTTCATCGAAAGTTATATAAAAAGAGGAACAAATGAGCTTTATGAGTAAGTGGTAATTCCTGTAATAACCATAAGTTATGTATGCCTTTTGTTTGTCGTGAAGGTCAATAATCTCATTGGATCGAGCGATGTATAGTCGCTAAATTAAGTTGGCAACTTTTCCGTGCTGTTATTGGCATTTAGTACCCATTGTTTGACCTTAATACGAAAAACGACATTACCCATCAACAATGTTTGCCTGAGTTTCGGCTGTTGTATTAACGGCTGCATTTTCTGCAGTTGAAGATAACTACTTTACAAAAGAACTCTCCATGCAAACTCGCCGCGAACTCTTCTTTGCCCCTTTTCAGCGTCTGGCTGTAATCGCAGAGCAATGGCGAGCTGGGTCTAAATCTTACTTAACAGACTTAGCTTCAATCGCGTTACTGCTTCTCCCACTGACATTATCCAACGCGCTGGCTATTCTACTTGGTCACGCATTTCGAGTGGCGGGCTTGGGTGATGTTTCC
>NZ_JAWOWP010000932.1:0-520 GCF_033340555.1 Vibrio sp. 1069 | reverse complement strand
TCATTTTTTCAATAAAGCCATCGAGCGATTCGCCAATGGTGACACTTGTTGTTCTACCCATAAAGCCACCTGTGTGAATTATTAACACAATTAGTATACAGCAAGTGATGGGTTTACTTTCTCTTTTTCGCAAGCTGCTTATCGCACCATGCGCTTATCTGCGGAGAGTAAAGCGCGAAAACACTAATCAACAATGAAATACCAATGATCACAAATAGGCCATTCATAAGAACCACCTTCCAATAACATACCTACTCATAAGACTACCACGCCTTTGAGTTTTCCAAACTGAACATCCCCACACCAGGAAATCGGCGAAGCCGTTTTCCTGGTGTGGGGATGCGACAAGCGCAGCGCGTCAGTTCGGAGCCAAATGTTCGTTGTGAACATTCATCTTTCATCACGCTGTCACTTAATACCCCTATCAAATTTACTCAGCGTCCCTCCCTGTTTGCTCGCTTCGCGTTGCAAATTCAGGAGAGACCCTTCGCAAATTTCGCGAGCCTACTCGCGCTATGTA
>NZ_JAWOWP010000931.1:0-520 GCF_033340555.1 Vibrio sp. 1069 | reverse complement strand
TCTGAGAATTTTAGACGTTTGATGCCGGAATCTTCAGCCATGATGAACTCGATTCGGTCTTGCCAGTTAAGTGCAAGTTTCGTCACGACTTTGTCAGCTGCGATGTGATTGCGGATTTCATCTGTGGTCAGCTCTTGCTTCTTACAGCGAATCACGCCACCTTCTTCAAGCACCGATTTTAACTCAGCTTCGTCCATCATGGTGATGCCTTGCGGTGTGTTACCTGTTTTAACCCATTCTGTTAGCGTGGTTTCAATTGCTACTTCTGGAATCGCAGGAACAACAGGTAAGCTACCCATGGTTTTACGCAGTAGCGCTAATACGTCTTCTGCTTTTTTGTAGCTGCTTGCATCGACAAGGATGAAGCCTTCTTTTGGCATAATCAACACGTGAGTGTGGCTGCTGCGGCTAAAGGCACGAGGCAGTAAGTCCATCACGATGTCATCTTTTAAGTTGTCTTTCTCTTTCTTCTTCAGAGGGCGACCTTCTTGCGCTTCCATAGCGTCTACTTTTGCATTCA
>NZ_JAWOWP010000930.1:0-521 GCF_033340555.1 Vibrio sp. 1069 | reverse complement strand
TCCCACTCTATTGGGATTATTTGTTTCATCGCTTTACCTAACGAGATTTCATCTTATGGCTTCTTCTTGTCCTTGCGGCGCTAACCGTACCTACCAACAGTGTTGCGAAATTGCGCACAACAATCACGCTGACGTCAAAACACCAGAACAGTTAATGCGCTCTCGCTATAGCGCTCATGTGCTAGGCCTCGTTGACTACGTTGTGAAAACATATCACCCAAGTTGTAACGCAGAAGAACAACGTGAAGGTATCGCACAATCGATCGACAGCGATTGGTGCAAACTGGAAGTCGTCAAAGCAGAAGCTGGCAGCCATGAAAATGAAGGCTTTGTTGAGTTCAACGCCTATTTCAATGAAGACGGCCAACGCTACTGCCTGAGCGAGCGTTCACGCTTCGTGAAAGAAGATGGGCTGTGGTATTACATTGATGGCACTTTCCCTGAAGAAGAATCCGAGCAAGATCCGCGACTTAATCAATCCATCAGCAGCTTAAAAGTAGGCCGTAACGATCCATGTATTT
>NZ_JAWOWP010000929.1:0-521 GCF_033340555.1 Vibrio sp. 1069 | reverse complement strand
CCCATGGGCTGTTAAAGAACTGAGTCAGCCACCCAGCAGCGTTGCTGTCTGCCAACGCGCCGCGACCAGCGTAAGTGATGCGAGCATCCGCAATTCGTTGAGAAGAAACTTGGTTATTGCGAGTGATGTCATCGACGCGAACAATGCCCGTCAAACGGATAAATTCATCACCTTGATTTAGGCGCAGCCACTTTTCGCCACTGATGCGCAATACGCCATTTGGCAACACGTCATGCACCGTGACCGTGATAGCACCTTGGAGCTTGTTGCCTTGCGAGCTAGACGCACTGCCATCGAAATTTCGGCTGCCGTCAATGCTCACACCAAGTTCATCAAACTTTTTAGTGCCTATGGTTGGTGCAGCAAAGTTCACCGCTGAGCTCTTACCAAATTTGGTTCCGGCTTTTTTGCTTGAAGAAGTCTCTTCAGAAAGCACCACGGTTAGCACATCACCGACTCGGTACGCACGACGATCTTGGAACAGAGTCATCGTGTATTGGTGACGATAAAGGCTACCAGAT
>NZ_JAWOWP010000928.1:0-522 GCF_033340555.1 Vibrio sp. 1069 | reverse complement strand
GGGTTATACACTTTTTGATATCCCGGATAGCAGTTCGGCAAAGCGCCCATATCACACGCACCTTGCACGTTTGATTGACCGCGCAGTGGGTTAATACCACCACCTTCAATACCGATGTTGCCACACAACAATTGCAGGTTTGCAATCGAACGAACGTTGTCGTGCCCTGTCGTATGCTGGGTAATACCCATTGAGTAATACACCGCCGTGCGTTTTGCCGTACCAATCATTCGCGCCATCGCGAAAATATCGTCCGCTTTTACGCCCGTCACTAACTCAACTTTGTCGAGGTTGTACGCTGGCGACATCACCTCTTGAAGCAAGGTATCAAAGCCGTCGACGCGCTCTTCGATGTATTCTTGATCGTACCAACCATTTTTGATGATTTGCTGCATCACGCCGTTGAGCAACATAACATCCGTACCCGGTCGATGCGCTAAGTACAGCTCTGCATGTTCGGCCATGTCTACTCGTTTCGGGTCTGCCACAATCAAGCGTGCCCCGTGATGACGAATCGCCTGT
>NZ_JAWOWP010000927.1:0-522 GCF_033340555.1 Vibrio sp. 1069 | reverse complement strand
CTGGTGATGGCGACGTTATCGGAGCGCAAGTTATTGCTGCTTGATGAACATACGGCCGCGCTTGACGCGCGTATGGCGGCTTTTGTCATCGATTTAACCAAGCGTATCGTCAATGAGTTTGATCTGACGGTGATGATGGTAACGCACTCGATGAAAGACGCGCTCGCTTGTGGTGACAGAACCGTCATGCTCCACCAAGGGGAAATCGTTCTGGATGTCGCTGGAGAGCAGCGCGCCAATATGCAAGTACCTGATTTACTAGACATGTTCTCTAAAGTTCGAGGCGAAGAACTTTCGGATGACAGTTTATTGCTCAATTAAATAGCATGTCTGATTCGTTACGCGTTTCTTCGACATAGTCAGAGCCGCGACTACGCCTACCAAGTGTGATCCTCCTTGAGAAAATAGGTAAAACACCGAATTTCCAAGGAGGATTTTTTGTCTCTCATTCTTTAATAAAATAGTGGCATATCCACCTATTAAAGAGTGCTTATTATGTCTTTGCCATTTCTCTTTCATAGC
>NZ_JAWOWP010000926.1:0-522 GCF_033340555.1 Vibrio sp. 1069 | reverse complement strand
CTTTTATGTTCCCGCCTCTCGCTCAGAAGAAATTCGATGGATTCCTTACAAAAAGTTGCCGCATAGTCACACGCTTGAAGATCTCCTTGCCGAACTTGAAAGCGATCCTCAAGCGTGTTTTTGGGAGTAGGGGATTAACCTCTTACTACCTGATTACGAAAGTCTTTAGGGGTGATGTTGTAAATGGATTTAAACGCGGTACTAAAGTGAGCAGCGCTCTTAAATCCAGATTCAAATGCGATTTCTGTTATCGATTTTTGTGAAACGCGCAGTTGTGTTGCCGCGTAGTTAATACGTTTCACTTTTAATATCTGAGAAAAAGAAAGGTTTTCGGCAGCAAGGCGGCGTTTTAACGTCGCAATAGACATGCTCATGTGCGCCGCTAGGCCTTCTAACGTTATATCCTTCTCAATGTTCTTTTCGATGTACTTAATGGCCTTTTGAGACGCTGTTAGGCTGCTTGCATCGTCAATGATCGAAAGAATGTCTGGCTGAACTTCCACCATAAGAGAAAGTAGCGCC
>NZ_JAWOWP010000925.1:0-523 GCF_033340555.1 Vibrio sp. 1069 | reverse complement strand
AATAAAACCTTGTGCTGCAAGGTTTTCTAGTGTTTTTACATGCTCACCTTTGCGCTCTTTTACGATTGGAGCAAGCAGCATCATTTTACGGCCTTCTGGCAGTTCCAATACTTTATCCACCATCTGGCTGACAGTTTGTGCGGCTAATGGGGCGTGGTGAGTAGGACAGCGTGGTTCACCAACACGAGCGTAAAGCAGACGTAAGTAGTCGTAAACTTCGGTGATGGTACCGACGGTTGAGCGAGGGTTATGAGATGTCGATTTTTGTTCAATAGAAATCGCCGGTGATAAACCTTCGATGTGATCGACATCTGGTTTTTCCATAAGAGACAAAAACTGACGAGCATAAGCAGACAGTGATTCGACATAACGTCGTTGGCCTTCTGCATATAAGGTATCGAATGCGAGAGAGGACTTACCGGAGCCACTTAACCCAGTAATTACTGTCAGTTTATCGCGAGGAATAGTCAGATTGATGTCTTTGAGGTTATGGGTTCGGGCACCGCGAACTTCTATTTTATCC
>NZ_JAWOWP010000924.1:0-523 GCF_033340555.1 Vibrio sp. 1069 | reverse complement strand
AAAATCAAAATGACGTACGGTCGAACCGACTTTGTATGAGAACGAATCGCCATCAAATTCAAAATCGGTTGCAATGGTCGAGCCATTAACGGTCACTCCCCTTTCACTAAGCACAAACTCTTCCCTCGAGTAAGGCGCTACATCTTGCTCAACCCAGCGGCCATAAATTATTGATTTAGAGATGGGAGGGTTAATGTACCGAGTGATCAAATCGCCATACAGCATACAAACAATGACCGTACCCAGCACTGCCATTAGCATGAGAGAACGTTCCGCCCACTTACGAAGTGACGATTTTGTAGATGAATTAGACTCGTTTTGAGCAGTGATCGCAGCATTCTTATTTACAACTGAAGACATGAGGTTCACTTATTTGAAATAGACGCGCGTATTGTAACCTCCATAACCAAACTGGACAAAGCACCGTACTCCAGATGTTTGTGCTTTATTCCAAAAAATTGCCTTGCCATCAATTGAATAAAAAGACATTATTTAAGCATAAATAAACACAAGGAATGGCAGT
>NZ_JAWOWP010000923.1:0-524 GCF_033340555.1 Vibrio sp. 1069 | reverse complement strand
AATGATTCATCGCGCATTGGATTACTCTTTCTCCATCCTTAACTTACGCAAAATCTACCTATTGGTTGCGGTTGAGAACGAAGTTGCCATCCATCTGTATAAAAAGTGCGGCTTTATTGAGGAAGGCCATCTTATCGAAGAGTACTTCATTAATGGCAGCTATCGTGACGTGAAGCGCATGTACGTTTTGAAACATCAATACCAGAAGAGTATTGAAGAACAAGCGTAAGTCGATTGAACGTTATCACTGGCGTTAATTCATGCTGTGCTATCTCTCGCATTGCTGCTTGAGAATTTCCTCAGTATTCATCGCTGAGCAAGGGCTGAAATAATGTCAGTGACACGCTCGAATCACAGGCTTGCTTGTGTTGACGGACTAGACGTCACAAACGCATTAGCGCTGTGTTTCCATTATTCAAATTGATATTGGTACGATACCGCAACACGCTTGTCTGCTTCATCCAGATAGGTGTTGTTGTCCATGACAAACGTCATTACGTTAAACGAGTGGCGTTTGTTCACAA
>NZ_JAWOWP010000922.1:0-524 GCF_033340555.1 Vibrio sp. 1069 | reverse complement strand
CGGGGTGACACCGCTGTTCATGAGAGAAAGTACGCCTTTCGCTAACGTTTTGTTAGTGTCGATGTGAGAACCGATGGCTGAAATTAGCGCAACCATTCGCCCTTTAATGGAAGCATTCGGGTAACGTTTTTCGGCCTTGTATAACACTTTGTTTAAGCTGTCCGAGCTACCGCCAAGGTAATACGTAATCGAGTTAGCGTTCATCTCTTTACCGATCAAGCTGACGCGTGCATCAGAGATGATTTCCATCAATTCGTAACTCACGTTGTCAACCTTGCCGACCATAGCTTGATCGAACAAGTGCAGTGCGAAGACCTTTTCTTTACCGGCGATGATTTCCACTTTGTCTTCTTCTGGGCGATACCCTGAAGATATCAACGTACCTTCATGTTCTGGCTCAAACGTGTTTTTGATTTGCAGCTCAATCCCACTTTCGCGCAAACCAGCGGCAGCATTGGGATGAATCGCCTCCATGCCCAAGTTAGCAAGTTGATCCGCTACATCGTAGTTCGTGCTTCCAATTG
>NZ_JAWOWP010000921.1:0-524 GCF_033340555.1 Vibrio sp. 1069 | reverse complement strand
TCAGAGTAAAAATAAAAACTCTTTTAAACTTCATGAATATCCCCTTATGCCCGAACAATACTAGCAAGGAAGTATTTCAGGTTCTTGGCAGAATCTCATATTCTAGCAATTTGTTCTTACTTCTAATTCTCAGATATTCCTCCACGTCGTTACGAACAACGGCGAGTTAAGCTCAGGCCGATATAGCCGTCACTGACTCTTTAGGTTATGCTTTTATCGTTTTTTATTGGAAAGTAATCGTTATGCGTTTCATCCCTTTCGCCCTCGCGTTAATTACATTTAGCTCGTCTCCTAGTGCTTACGAGCTCGATTACTATTCCAAATTTGGCCACATCGACAACTATGGCAATCTAGATCTTCGAAACAAGCCATACACTGAACTCCCATCTGGCTTGGTCATAAAAGGGAATGTGGACATTTCCCAAACGCCAATTACTCAGCTGCCTAAGGGCTTAGACGTTGGTGGCAGCTTAGACGCGAAAAATAGCGCCCTGAAAACAATCAAGTCGGGCGTAAAAATCAAA
>NZ_JAWOWP010000920.1:0-524 GCF_033340555.1 Vibrio sp. 1069 | reverse complement strand
TCAGTAATTACATTCACATCTTGTTTGTAGATTGCAATCAACTCACCAACGGTAGATTTACCGCTGCGATTACGCAGTAACCAACGAGCAATACGACGTAGTGCGCGACGTACGTAGAACATGATCTCGTACTGTGCATCTGCCGTTGCAACGTTGTCTAACGCGCGAGTTTGCTTAAGAATTTCAGCAAGATCAAATATTTCACGAGCTGCACTGTAAGCATTTGCAATATCAACAACACATGCGCCCGTCTCTTCTTGAAGACGAGTGACGAAATTACAGCCCATTTCGTTAACCATTTGGTTTGCTAGCGCAGTCGCGATAATTTCTGCACGTAGCGGATGGTTAACCATTTGATCTTTATAGTTACGGCGTAACTCACTTGGGAAGTACTCAACCAGTTGTTTCGCATGGAATTCATCATTTGCAATGTCATCCGTCACGAGCTGCTGTTTCAGAACCATTTTGCCGTAAGCGACAAGCACCGATAGCTCTGGACGAGTAAGACCTAGGCCCTGCTTTTC
>NZ_JAWOWP010000919.1:0-525 GCF_033340555.1 Vibrio sp. 1069 | reverse complement strand
TGATGCGGTTCCAGAAAAGTCATTGAACGCAGCTCTTCTGTGTTTGCAAGCGATGGGTGCATTAGACGATAACGGTGACGTAACTGAGCACGGCAAAAAAGTCTATCCACTGCCAATTGATGCGCTATTCGCCGATCTGGTGACTCGCATTCCGACCAAAGCCGAAAAAGAAGCCATGATCGATTTAGCGGCAGCGCTCTCCGTGCCTGCACAGCTGTATCAACTGCAAAGGGGAGAGGCAGCAGAGGCACTAGAGCGAGAAGAACCTTTGGGGTGTGACGCGTCGCTAATGATTCGGTTGGTGCGTGGAGAACAGCTTCCTGCTGTGATTGTTGATACCAGTGTGCTGGAAGAAGCGCAAGGCTTAGCAAAGCAGATGCGGGACGTATTTGAATTGCCTCAATTGGAAGTGGCTTCGCGCTATCGACGAGATCAACTGACTCAAGCGATAGCGGCTTTGCATCCTGAATTGGTGTTTGTGCGCAGAGAGCGTCGCCGAGATGCACTTGGCAATGGTTCGATGGA
>NZ_JAWOWP010000918.1:0-525 GCF_033340555.1 Vibrio sp. 1069 | reverse complement strand
ATTGGCGACGCACGACTGCCAATGGTGCAAAAATCATGGCTCAATCGTTCTAAACATTGGGGTAAGCAAGTCATTACCGCGACCCAGATGTTGGAATCGATGATCGAGAATCCTCTCCCAACTCGCGCTGAAGTGTTAGACGTGGCAAACGCGATTATCGACGGAACAGACGCCGTGATGCTGTCGGCGGAATCGGCGGCGGGCAAATACCCAATCGAAGCGGTCGAAGCCATGGTTCGCATCGCACAAGGTGCAGAGCACGAGCTGGAATGCAACCATGACTGCTGGGATACTCTGCAACACTTATGTTCTAACCCAGGCAAAAGTTTCGCGCTTTCATCAATGATTTCGGCTTCTCGCGTTCATCAAGACCTTGGCGTTGCGATTTTAACCCAACATGGTGAAACACCCCTGTTGATGTCTCGCTGCCAAAGTAAAACTAAGATTTGGGCCCTAAGCGACAACCCAGCCTTGCTTGCACAAATGACTATTCTACGCGGTGTTGAACCTTTGTATTTCAAAGCA
>NZ_JAWOWP010000917.1:0-525 GCF_033340555.1 Vibrio sp. 1069 | reverse complement strand
GACCTAAAAGACAAATGGCAGCAAGAGACGCCATTGCCAATCACCGTTAAAGATACGGATTGCAAAGAAGCCCCAATTAAGACCGACCCCAAACTGCTCAAGCGCGCGTTAGACAACCTACTTCGCAATGCCATGCGTTATGCCGATAGCCAAATCATGTTAGAAGTGACCGAAGATGAAGAACACTGCATAATCAGCATTCATGACGATGGAAACGGTATTGATGAAAAAGACTGGCCTCACCTGTTTGAGGCATTTTACAGCGCCGACAAATCTCGTAATAAAAGCACCAGCGGCTTTGGTTTAGGACTTGCTATCGTAAG
Organism: Vibrio sp. 1069; assembly: GCF_033340555.1. Classification (NCBI taxonomy): domain Bacteria; kingdom Pseudomonadati; phylum Pseudomonadota; class Gammaproteobacteria; order Vibrionales; family Vibrionaceae; genus Vibrio; species Vibrio sp. 1069. The sequence goes on along the minus strand of NZ_JAWOWP010000917.1, from coordinate 202 downwards.
ACAAATTATGGAATTGCAACGCGGCGATGTTTCTATTTCACACAGTCCTCTTGGTGGCGCCTGCTTCACCGTATCTCTGCCTAAATAACGGGCGAACAACGATAAAAGTTAAAGCGCAGTTCGCTTAGTTTCTGCGCTATTTTCTTCCTCATCCGCTCTTATTACATAAGACGACATTTCGATACAATCCATAGACAGAGAC
>NZ_JAWOWP010000916.1:0-525 GCF_033340555.1 Vibrio sp. 1069 | reverse complement strand
GGTCGCAACGTTGACCTAGACCTCTTTGTCGATACAGGCAACTTAGACCGAGCGGGTCACGCGATGACATCGCTAATCAACTCAATGAAGTGGGACGAAGAACGCTTTGGCCTAGAATACGACCTCGATATTTACATGATCGTAGCGGTTGATTTCTTCAATATGGGCGCAATGGAAAACAAAGGCCTAAATATCTTTAACTCTAAGTTTGTTCTGGCGAATGACCAAACGGCGACAGACCGAGATTACTTGGGTATTGAAGCTGTGATTGGCCATGAATACTTCCATAACTGGACAGGCAACCGCGTGACTTGCCGTGATTGGTTCCAGCTGAGCCTAAAAGAAGGTTTGACGGTGTTCCGTGATCAAGAGTTTTCTTCTGACTTAGGTTCACGTGCGGTAAATCGAATCGACAACGTGCGCATTATTCGTGGCCCTCAGTTTGCTGAAGATGCAAGCCCAATGTCACACCCAATTCGTCCTGACAAAGTTATTGAAATGAATAACTTTTATACACTGACCGTT
>NZ_JAWOWP010000915.1:0-526 GCF_033340555.1 Vibrio sp. 1069 | reverse complement strand
CTGCACCTGCTTGTGGATTTTCAACGGGCGAGTTAGATGATGACGAATTGTGTGGGTAGGGTTCAGCGATCCAAAAGGGTCTTGAAACACCATTTGTACCTTACTGCGATAATCTTGAATATCGTGTCGTGAGGTGATGTCATTGATGTTGGTGCCGTTAAATAGAATTTCCCCTTCGCTCGACGTGTAAACCTTTGTGATTAGCCTTGCACACGTGCTTTTACCGCAGCCTGATTCGCCAACGAGAGCCAATGTTCGCCCAGCGTAAAGATCAAAACTGACACCTTGCAACGCTCGAAAAGTCTCTTCTTTGGCAAAGCCACCGCCCACAGTGAACTCTTTGATCACGTTTTTCATTTGAATGATCGGTTGACTCATACTGGTGCTCCTTGTTGCTCTGGCTGCTTGTGAACATCGTGAATATTGGGGAACGAGGCCCACAATTTTTGCGTGTAAGGGTGTTGTGGGTGATTGCGGATCTCGTAAGCGTGATTGACTTCTACGATCTCACCATGGTGCATGATGG
>NZ_JAWOWP010000914.1:0-526 GCF_033340555.1 Vibrio sp. 1069 | reverse complement strand
GAGTTCTTTGTAGAGTTCGCTAGCAATTAGCGGATTTTCTAACCTATCTTTTGCGAAATCATAACTTAATATACTTGTCGCGTATTGGATATAACGTAACATAAACTCTTTATCAGCTTCTGTTACTTCTAGGTGGTTAACGACTTTATCGACATCATCTCTGATATTATTTTTATTTAAGTCGATGCCTAATAAAGTGTCAGAAACATCTTTGAGTATACGAGGGTTATATACATACTCCTCTAGTTGGGCGCTCATCGCTGGTTTTTCTACTTCAGCATAGGAATGGTAAGCGTTACCAAAAAACAAAAATATCGACACGAAAATATGTTTACATTTCATTGATTGAGACAACTAATTTATACATTACAGAAATAATATTCACAAAAATAAAAGCTTAGTAAAAACTAAGCTTTTAAATACCACATAAGATTGAGCACATGAATATTAAAATTACAACAGCAAAAAGTAGATTGCTAATTAATATAAAATTAATACAAATAGACAATTACAGCCTGACAACTTA
>NZ_JAWOWP010000913.1:0-526 GCF_033340555.1 Vibrio sp. 1069 | reverse complement strand
TTCTTTGCGTTCATCCAGCGTTGGTAAGTGGATGAGCGTTGCGAACGGTTTAACATCGGCATCAACCTTGGTCGTCGCACCAAATACGCGCTCCAATTTCGGGTGGTTAAACAGGCATTGCCACTGTGCGAGCGAGATATGTTCTGCGCTGTGCAGGTACAAACTGCAACGATTTGAGTCTTCCGTCAGGTGGTCAATGGCTTTGTCGAGTGCATCTAGCGACAGTTCGTAAAGGTCTTCACCTGATGCGGCAATCAGCTCGCTGTCTGGTGTGGCGTGAATATCGTGAGCAAATTGCGCAGCTAATCGGCGACCAGTGCCGTCTTGTCCCACGAAAATCAGAGGTTGGTTCGTCGGTGCGCTGATTAAGGCTCGGCGAATACTCACCATGACTTTACTGTGACCAATCATTTTCGGGCCGACATGAGTTTGCATGTCGAGCTCTTTCTTTAGCCAGATGTTTTCTTGCAACAAGTTCAGCTTATCGCTGGCGTTGTTCAGTGATTTCATCAGTTGATCGGTTGAA
>NZ_JAWOWP010000912.1:0-527 GCF_033340555.1 Vibrio sp. 1069 | reverse complement strand
CGCCAATGGTCAACGCAATGAAGCGAACCATTGATGCGGATATCGCAGCAGGTGTGCTGTCGTTCAGCCAGTCTTTCATCAACTTTACGACAGCGAATGTGACTTCGGGTGATTTGGTCATCGATGCAACTTCGGGCACATTGAGCTACAAAGGTGGTAAAGCGCACGATGAGCTGAAAGCGTTCGAAGCTTACACTGATGCGATGCTTTTGATTTACAACGATCACGCCGAAGACATGATGTTCGCGGTCGACAATGTGTACGCAGGGTACATGGCATCTTCAGATGCTGACAAAGAACTTTGGCTGAAAGATCTCAATATGATCCAAGCGTATTTACGTGGTGATATCGGCGCTGTGGCTGGTGATTACTACAAGATGCTTGATCGCCTACCAACTGCAGTGAGTTTCCAGTAAATAACTCTTAATTCACTCATACAAAGGCCTGCAGCAATGCAGGCCTTTTTCGTCATAGGATTGATGGAATTTAGGAGTGAAAGATGATCTGTCTGTCTTCTGTCATCACAA
>NZ_JAWOWP010000911.1:0-527 GCF_033340555.1 Vibrio sp. 1069 | reverse complement strand
TAAACGTGAGTTGCTGGTGGGTATCGTTTTCTCGATACCATCTGAGTCAATCGGTTTATAAAAGGTCGCTTTTATATGCTGAATAAAATGCTTCTTAAGAAAGCTGCTATCTTTTTTCTGCCACTTCCTTTGGTATTTGCGGAGGTTTTGTATTTGGCACACGAGAGTGTGCAAAGTAACCTCGATCACTTGCTCGAAAAGAACATACAAATCGCGGATGAAATACTCTTTCAAATTGAGACTGAAAACCGAACTGCGCTTATTCATCCAGAACGGTGTGAGCAGTTGCAGCAAAACTTGATGTTTGAGCGAGACATCGATGAAATGCTCATTGTCAAAGGCGGTGAGATCATTTGCTCATCGAAGCTTGGACACTTATCCAAACCGCTTTCTGAATACTTAACCTTCAGGCCCAATCATGCCTTAACCTTCGGCCAGATAAACGGCCTAGAAGAGCCATTGCTGCTAGTGGTGACACAAGGGCAGCAGACATATAAAGCCATCACCATCACTGATAGAGACGACTT
>NZ_JAWOWP010000910.1:0-527 GCF_033340555.1 Vibrio sp. 1069 | reverse complement strand
GAATGGCAAGTGCTGACGCATGCCAATGGTGACGCGGCGATCGAGCAATTTATCAATGCGGTAACCAAAGCAAATGAAAAGCTAGGAAAGCAAGACCGCCGACCTGTTCTCATTCACGGCCAAACCATGCGCCAAGACCAAGTGGATCGCTTAGCGGCGCAAGGCATCTTCCCTTCTCTATTCCCAATGCATACTTTTTATTGGGGTGACTGGCATGTAGACTCGGTACTCGGCCATCCTCGTGCCGATTTCATTTCACCAACTCAAGCGGTGAGAAAGGCAGGGTTAAAGTTCAGTACTCACCATGACGCACCTGTGGCGCTGCCAAGTTCATTCCGAGTATTGGATGCGACCGTCAATCGCACCACCAGAACCGATAAAGTACTGGGTGCAGATCAGCGCGTTGACACGTACACCGCGCTGCAAGCCATGACCATTTGGCCAGCTTACCAACACTTTGAGGAGTCGTATAAAGGTTCTATCGAAGTGGGTAAGAACGCGGATTTAATCATCCTCGATAACAACCC
>NZ_JAWOWP010000909.1:0-528 GCF_033340555.1 Vibrio sp. 1069 | reverse complement strand
TGTTGACTGATGCGCTAAAAAAGTGTTTTATTGATAGATAACCAGTTCATAATCATAAAATCGGAATAACTTGATGCAAAAAACGACTCGTACCATGCCTGCGCATAAACACGTGGCATTGGTTGCCCACGACAATTGCAAACCTGAGCTCCTTCGCTGGGTAAAAGAGAAGAAAGAAAAGCTGCAACGCCATTTCTTGTACGCTACAGGCACAACTGGCCACATGCTGAGTAAAGAAACGGGCTTAGCAATTAAGAGCATGATCAGCGGCCCAATGGGTGGCGACCAACAACTTGGAGCATTGATTTCGGAAGGTAAAATCGATGTGTTGGTCTTCTTCTGGGATCCACTAAACGCCGTACCTCACGACCCTGATGTGAAAGCCCTACTTCGTATCGCAAGTGTTTGGAACATCCCAGTTGCGACTAACCGTGCAACGGCAAAATTCCTCTTCGACTCTCCTCTTCTAGAACAAGAAGTCGACATCGAAGTGCCAGATTACGAAGCTTACCTTGCAGAACGCATGTA
>NZ_JAWOWP010000908.1:0-528 GCF_033340555.1 Vibrio sp. 1069 | reverse complement strand
CGCCCTGCAGCACCTTTAAAACCCTCTGTTTTACGCGCTAGAACATATCGACCCTTGCTCATCAAACTCAGTCGTTGAGAAGCTTGAATCAAAACATCATCCAATAAAACCCCCAACACAAATCGGTGTAAACTGATACGGCTGCCCGTTTTACCACTGGCGACATCATAAAGCGTACCGAAAACTTTGTACTCTTCCTCTAATTTACGGTTTTTATCGTGCAGATTAGAAATTTCATTGCGAACTTTTTCCAAACCCTCAAACAGTGAACGCGTGCTATCCAGCTGATTTCTAATTTCTAGATACGAATGTTGAGCAGTGCTTAAACTCCCGTTAAGCGCTTCTAAATTAGGCTTATCGACCGCCTTCAAAGCTTGATTTAAATCCGCAAGAGTTTGTTCTAACTGAATTTTTGTCTGCTTAAAGTTATCTATTTCTTGTTGCCAAGTTTGAGTTTGTTGTTCACTCACTTTACTCTGTAAGAAGTGCGCTTCATCAGCAAACGCACTCGCTTTTAGTGCGCTTTCC
>NZ_JAWOWP010000907.1:0-528 GCF_033340555.1 Vibrio sp. 1069 | reverse complement strand
GTACCAATGCGCAGGCCTCGGTATTCAACCGGAGCTTTGCGTTTTAGGCCACGAACGGACTCTTCGAATAGCATTACGAATTCGATGTATTCGTCGTACATGCCTTCGCGTACTTGTTTAACATCATCGTACAAACGGAAGTTCGTCATGTCTTTGGTAAGAGCTTCGCCTGACTCCATTCCAGGAATGCTATCAAAGGTGACGCCACCAGTAAGAAGGCTTTCAAGCGAGCCAAATTTCACTTCAAATCCTTCCGCATTCAATTGTAGATCGAGGCCTGAATTGAGCCAGAATTTGGTGCGAGTGCGCACTAAACTGTCGTAAGGCTTAAAGATGAAAAGTTGGTAAAGAGCACGGCGTGTATCTACGTCAAAGCTGGTTTTCTCTACTCGTCCAACCGTAAAGCCTTTATAAATAACCGGGTCACCCACACCAAGCTTACCTGCTTCACGGTGAGTCAAGACAATGCGCAGACCTTCTGCGTCAGGCGAAGCGACCGGTGGAACATCCAGAACTGCGAAATGATCT
>NZ_JAWOWP010000906.1:0-528 GCF_033340555.1 Vibrio sp. 1069 | reverse complement strand
CCTGACGAGTTTGAGCAATCTGCTCAATTTGCTCGTTCAAACTGTTCACTTCTTGATGTTGGCTTTCGACCAAACTTGAAAGATGATCACGATAAATCTTCAAGTTGCTGACTTCTTCCTGAAGCTGTTCGATTTCCGCTTCCAGCGTCAGAGCCTTTTCTGCGCTTGCATCAATACGTTTTTGGCTAACCGCTGATGCTTGGTTAGTTTTACTCTGCACTGCTTGTGCATCGTTTAAATTCGCCGCCTGAGCAGGAATCAAAACGGATGAGATCAACAGAGCGATACTTGATTTCATTAGATTCATACGAGTTTAAATGCTATTTCCTAAAAACGACTAAAGGGGAAGACCAAACTTCCCCTTTACTAATCAAATTGTTATCAGTACTTGAACTGGATGGTTGCCATGTAGTTGCGGCCTTCTCCAACCACTACTCCACTCGCACCTTCTTGATTGCCATTCGTACTACCACCACCTGCGAGGTAGTCAGTATCGAATAAGTTTTCGACATTGAATCGAGCAATGAT
>NZ_JAWOWP010000905.1:0-528 GCF_033340555.1 Vibrio sp. 1069 | reverse complement strand
ACGCTCGATATTCAAGAGCAAAACCACGAAGACTTTAACTTGTCTTTGGCAAAAGCAAAGAGCAATTTTGAGGATTTGGATTATTCCAAAGCCGTGATCGAGTTCAGTGAGAACTCGCGTGCATTGCAGGCCTCGCAACAAGCTTTTGGCAAAACAAAAGACCTGACATTGTTTAACTACATTTAATGATTTGACGGCCAGCGGCGAATAACGACAACGAGAGATTTTGATGCCTTATGTGCCAAGCCTTAAGTGCGAGAAATTTCAAATGTCGTTGAGGTGAGTGAGCGGCATGTTTTTACCGAATGCGGCAAAGGCACCGGTGGCAATGTGAGCGGCAAACTTCTCTTGGTGTGAAAATATCTTCATCTCATAGAGAAAGAGGTCGAAAACTGCGAATGTGTTATCTAACTTATTGTTTATTTATCTATTTTAATTTGGAATCGACATCTTAAATAAGTTGGCACACAAATTGTATTGAATAATGTCAGAACAGATTTCGAGATTCTAAACCCTGCGTTAAAGGCA
>NZ_JAWOWP010000904.1:0-528 GCF_033340555.1 Vibrio sp. 1069 | reverse complement strand
ATTCTCCGCCTCTCAAGGGGCATTTATTGGAGTGCACAGTTTTTTTTCAGGAACATGGACTGCCTCATCTACGGTGATTGCACAAACCGATGTAGAACTTGCGTGGATAGAACGCGATACGCCAGCCGTTGAAGAAGAAACTTACGGGCCATTAACCACACAGTTTATGCCCGTAATGGTGAATGAGTTGTCTCGCCGTCAGCGCCGCGCGATGCAAGAAGCGATAGCAAAAGAAAAGGCGCTGCAAAAGCTCCACACCGCAGAGCAAATGACAACACTCGGTCAGTTAGCCGCAGGTATCGCACACGAACTTAACAATGCGATTGGTGTGGTCAGCAGTAAATCGGAGCGTTTAGAATCCGTCATTATGACGCTGCTTGAAGAAGTGCATCCAGAGGCGAGTCAGTTCTTTGATTTTGGTTTGCTGCAAGGGCAAAAAGTATCGTCTAGTGAAGCGAGAAAGCGCGGTCGTCATTTCGAAAAATATTATGGGTTGCCTAAAGAGTTGGCGCGTGATTTAGCGCGAGC
>NZ_JAWOWP010000903.1:0-528 GCF_033340555.1 Vibrio sp. 1069 | reverse complement strand
CACTTTCCGAAGATCCAAAATGTGTTCGAGCAAGTATTTCGCTCGGCCGGATTTACTTGGAGTCAGAAGACTACAAACAAACCATTAAGTATCTAACGGGTGTATTGGAGCAAGACAAAGACTTTGTGAGCGATGTTTTGCCGACAATTGCTGAGTGCTATCACCATCTCGGGCAAGAAGATGAACTGGTCGAGTTTTTACGCGCCTGTATTGATAAAAAGGCAGGGGTGTCAGCGGAGTTGATGCTGGCTCAGTTAGTCGCTCACCATGAAAGCGTCGGCGCTGCCCAAGAATTGCTGACGAAACAGCTACTGAAAAATCCAACCATGAAGGGCTTTTATCGCCTGATTGACTACCACATTGCAGAGTCTGAAGACGGTCGCGCAAAAGACAGTTTATCTACATTACAAGCGATGGTTGGAGAACAATTAAAAGTAAAACCGCACTACCGATGCAGGAAGTGTGGCTTCTCTACTCATTCCCTTTATTGGCATTGTCCTTCCTGTAAAGGGTGGGGGACGATCAAGC
>NZ_JAWOWP010000902.1:0-528 GCF_033340555.1 Vibrio sp. 1069 | reverse complement strand
CCTTAGAAAACATGCAGCGTTTAGGAAACAAAACGCCAGTTGTGGTTGTGTCGGGGGACATTCAACCCAAAGCCAAAGAGCGCGTTTTCGCGTTAGGTGCCAAAGCATTTATTCAAAAGCCCATCGCAAAGGATGAGCTAAAAAACGCCCTCAAAGAGCTGATTGAGCCAGAGCCTCGACCGCTTATCATCACACCAAGCGTGATTGAGCTGCCAATTCTCCGCCGACGCGATATTTACATGGAAGTGGCGAACGTTTCTATCGGCCGAGCTGCCGACGCGTTAGCTCGCCATTTTGACGTATGTGTTCAACTGCCTTTACCAAACGTGAATATCTTTGAAGTGAGCGAGCTTCACATGGCGCTGCGTGACTTGGCATCGCACGATAACGTCTCAGGCGTTTGTCAGGGTTTTTGTGGCGAAGGCATTGCTGGGGAAGCATTGGTCATTTTGAGTGACTCTAGCGTATCGGATCTGAAAAAGCTGATGAGAGTGCCAGCCGACAGTGAAGAGCTTGAAGAACTCGAGT
>NZ_JAWOWP010000901.1:0-529 GCF_033340555.1 Vibrio sp. 1069 | reverse complement strand
AAAGTGGAATCGAAAAATAATTACTCAACAGAAAACAACGCTCCCTCGGTGCTCTTTGTAACGTCGCTTTTGTGTTTGGCATCAGTTTGTTTGGCCATACTGCTATTTATTATTGAGTACATTTCTGGCATGGAAATGAACGGTGTCGGCTTTCTTGGGACGTTAATACCAGCGATGAGTGTAGGATATTATTTTGGCTATAAAACAGGGAATATAATGCCTTCGAGAACGAGGTGGTATTCAGTGCTGCTTTGGAATTTATCGAGCTTAGTGGTGTTTTCTCTCATCTTAATGTTTTTGGGCATCTCTATATTTGAATTGATAGCGGAACTAGGTTGGTTCAGTATTATTATCGTTGTATTAACCTTAATAACCGTTTGTCTCGCGTACTTTATTTTTAAGAGTGGTGAAAAAATGGCGATTAAGGTTTTGCTAAAAGCGCAAAAGAGTGCGTAACTCACATATAACGAACGCTTAAAGATAGATACGTAAAAAAGCCGCCAGCCATATCGTGCTGGCGTTATTGTTT
>NZ_JAWOWP010000900.1:0-529 GCF_033340555.1 Vibrio sp. 1069 | reverse complement strand
ACAATCTCTACAGATCTGGCTTGAAGCCGCTCGCCCTAAAACATTGCCTCTCGCTCTGGTGTCTATTTTAACTGGTAGCGTACTTGCATACTCAGCCGGTCATTTCTCTTTGACCATCGCAATCATGGCCTTTGCTACGGCAACCTTATTGCAGATTCTATCGAACTTAGCCAACGACTATGGCGATGCAGTAAAAGGCACCGACAATGAAAACCGTTTAGGTCCACAGCGTGCGATGCAGACCGGTGCCGTTAGTGCCAAACAGATGAAACAGGCGATCATTTTTAATATCGTGCTTACCGCCATCTCGGGCTTGGTTTTGGTGTTTTACGCACTGAGCTCGCCAGAAAGCATCATCACCTTCATCGGTTTGGGTATTCTTGCCATTATCGCGGCGATTGCTTACACCATGGGCAGTAAGCCCTATGGTTATGTCGGCTTAGGCGATATTTCCGTATTCCTGTTCTTTGGTCTGCTAGGCGTATCTGGTACATACTTTCTGCATACAGGGCATGTAGACACCACTCTA
>NZ_JAWOWP010000899.1:0-529 GCF_033340555.1 Vibrio sp. 1069 | reverse complement strand
CATGAGTGCCCGCCTTTCGCCGAGCCGGGCGGCTACAGGGCCGGTGATCATTGCCTGGGCGAGTGAATGCAGAATGCCAAATGCGGCAAGCGAAATGCCGATCGTGGTCGCGTCCCAGTGAAAGCGATCCTCGCCGAAAATGACCCAAAGCGCGGCCGGCACCTGTCCGACAAGTTGCATGATGAAGAAGACCGCCATCAGGGCGGCGACGACGGTCATGCCCCGGGCCCACCGGAACGAAGCGAGCGGGTTGAGAGCCTCCCGGCGTAACGGCCGGCGTTCGCCTTTGTGCGACTCCGGCAAAAGGAAACAGCCCGTCAGGAAATTGAGGCCGTTCAAGGCTGCCGCGGCGAAGACCGGAGCGTGGGGGGAGAAACCGCCCATCAGCCCACCGAGCACAGGTCCCGCGACCATCCCGAACCCGAAACAGGCGCTCATTAAGCCGAAGTGCCGCGCGCTCTCATCGCCATAAGTGATATCGGCAATATAAGCGCCGGCTAGCGCCCCAGTCGCCACGGTGATGCCGGCG
>NZ_JAWOWP010000898.1:0-529 GCF_033340555.1 Vibrio sp. 1069 | reverse complement strand
AAAGTATCACCAATTTGAATAGTGCCGTGGTTACGCAGACCAATGATGTCACCCGCGTAAGCGTGTTCTGCTCGTGAACGGTCACCAGCCATGAAGGTTACCGCATCAGAGATACTTACTTGCTTGCCTAGACGAACGTGGTTCATCTTCATGCCTTGAGTGTAAGTACCCGATACGATACGCATGAATGCGATACGGTCACGGTGTTTAGGGTCCATGTTTGCTTGGATCTTGAATACGAAGCCAGAGAACTTGTCTTCTGTCGCTTCAACATCACGCTCAACCGCTTGACGCGTTTTCGGCGCTGGCGCCCATTCAGTCAGACCGTCTAGCATATGGTCTACACCAAAGTTACCCAGTGCGGTACCGAAATAAACTGGTGTCAATTCACCCGTTAGGAACAGTTCTTTATCAAACTCAGGACATGCACCCATTACAAGCTCAAGCTCTTCACGAACGCTTGCCGCTAGGCTTTCACCAACTTTTTCATCAAGTTCTGGGTTATCCAGACCTTTGATGATGCGAACTT
>NZ_JAWOWP010000897.1:0-530 GCF_033340555.1 Vibrio sp. 1069 | reverse complement strand
AAAACAAAACAAACTTGTGAAGTCAGTGGTAGGCAATAGGAAAGGACACACTCGTTACAACTATGATTCCTCAATTTGTTATCCCTCTCACCAACTGCCTTGGTCAAAGCTATCATTTTTCCAGTCAGCCAATCCCAAAAGGTGAACACAAAAAGTTTGACTCAGAACAGAGTGCGAAGGCGTTTCTAGATGACTTCGTACCGCTTAGCTCAAGCCGTGTTGAAGAGTTGTATCATCTACTTGGTCAGTTTCCCCCAAACGTACCGGATGAAGAACTGACACCAGAGCTTTATGCGCCTGTATTTGCAAAAGCACTTGTGAATGGTTCTCTTTATGTCGCTAGTTTCCCTAAAACAAAGAAAAACGCGACAATATCCAGTGAACCAACACCGGTACCTAAGCAAGTAAAAGCAAAGTCTAAGCAGAACAAAGCACATACAGCTTCTAAAGCCCAAGCTAAGAATTCAGCCTCCGCAAAGCCTTTACAGACGGGCAGCGAATGTCATGAAAAAGCGGGAGATCCGGTTTCT
>NZ_JAWOWP010000896.1:0-530 GCF_033340555.1 Vibrio sp. 1069 | reverse complement strand
TCCAACGAGTTTGGATTGTACATCGATAAAAGCAAAGCACCCGGCGTCGCGGTATCACCTTTGTTGATGGGCTTTTGCGTGATCAAGCCATCAAACGGTGCAGTAATGATGCTGTAGCCAAAGGTCGTTTCCGCCTCAGAGACCGCTGCTTGCGCTTTATTGAAGTTGGCTTGTGCGGTTTGCAACGCACTTTCCGCTTGGTCAAATTGCGATTGAGGGATCAGTTTTTTGTTTAAAAGCGCTCTGACACGAGAAAACTCCTTTCTCGCCGCATTGAGCTGCGCTTGTGCAGAGGATAAAGCCTGCTCACTTTGACGAACTCGCGCGTCGAGATCATCGCTTTCTAGCCGCGCCAACACGTCTCCTTGCCTCACTCTATCGCCAACCTTCACCAATACCTCCATCACCGATGCCGTTAACCGTGCCGCGATATCGGCGTGCTGCTCTGCAACGACGACGCCCGGAAACTCTCGAACAACCGGTTCGCTGGTTAACATCAGTTGATGTGTCTCTGCGTTATTTACATCAAT
>NZ_JAWOWP010000895.1:0-530 GCF_033340555.1 Vibrio sp. 1069 | reverse complement strand
GCTTGACGTCGCAGCGACCGCTGTATTTAAGCTATTAACCTCAGTTAAGCCCAATTTCTTGGCTAACGGCTCTGTACCTGCAAATGGAGCGTTCGCAACGTTATTCGGTACCGTCTTATCACCTTCAACTTCTGTCATCAAGAATGGTGTAGTTAGAGTGCCTGAAGCAACTAGGTCTGCGGCATTAGTAAATGGATCTACAGTATCAAGCGTGGTTTGCGCTGCGTAGATGAACTGTGAGAAACCAGCACTCAGAGCTGCAAGCTGTTCCGGTGTCGCTAAACCTTCAAAGACCTCGTAACATGCTTTGTCATCTAACTGTGCACACTGCGCGTCAGCGTAAGACTTGTAATCCGTTGATGCTGCATAAGCAAGGTTGTGCTTGATTTGCGGACCAAAGTCTGAAGAACCCAGCAATAGATTACCGATTTGACCACCAGAGTTCTGAATAGAGGCCGCGCTAAATGTATACAGTGCATCAGCAGTAGGGCTGCCCAGTGTGTTGTTTGCAGCAGCAACCGCAGACGTAC
>NZ_JAWOWP010000894.1:0-531 GCF_033340555.1 Vibrio sp. 1069 | reverse complement strand
ATGGATGTAATCGCGCACGCCAGTGCCATCAGGTGTTGGGTAGTCGCTACCGAATACCGCGAGTTTTTCTCGGCGGCCAACAGCGACTTGGGCGATAAATGGCATCAAGTTATTGGGAATACCTTGTGGGTCTTCCCCCATGCAGCCCGATGAGTGCGCGCCAACTGGGTTGAAGTAACGCAGTAAGGTGATGCTCCAGTCGTTTTCAGCATGGAACAGATCGCTGAAGCACTGCTCCACCATATATTTACTGCGACCGTATGGATTGGTGGTTGCGCCTGTTGGTGAATCTTCCGTAATCGGCACTATTTCTGGGTCACCGTAAACCGTTGCCGATGAACTGAATACGATGCTTTTCACGCCCGCTTTACGCATGCTGCGCGCTAACACCAATGAGCCATTGACGTTGTTGTCGTAGTACTCAAGTGGTTTTGCCACCGATTCGCCAACCGCTTTGAGGCCAGCAAAGTGGATCACAGCTTGGATGTCGTGCTGCGCGAATACCGTATCCAAAAATGCTTCGTCACGGAT
>NZ_JAWOWP010000893.1:0-531 GCF_033340555.1 Vibrio sp. 1069 | reverse complement strand
CCGTCGCGCTGCTCTCGCAAAGTGTTCGCAGCCATTCCCCGGTTAGGGTTGAGATACTCAATTACACCAAGTCGCGGCGCCCATATTGGGTCGAGTTGGAGCTGTCTCCAGTGTTTGATGAAAATGGCGAGCTACTGCGCTTTATCGCGGTAGAACGTGACATCACCGATAGACGCGAGATGGAGAAGCGTTTGTCGTCTGCATTGGATAAATCGAAAAAAGCCACGCAAGCCAAGTCGGAATTTCTGGCGAACATGAGCCATGAGATTCGCACTCCAATGAACGCGATCATGGGGATCAGCGAGATATTGCTTGAGAACGAAAACCGCCGAGAGCCAAGGGAGTTATTGCTCCTGCTGCACAAATCTGCCAATAACCTTGTGACCATCATTAACGACATCCTCGATTACAGCAAAGTCGAAGCAGGCAAGTTGACGCTTGTTGAAGAGGAGTTTGATTTGCGCTCGTTAGTAGAGAGTTGCACGGCATTGTGTGCGTATCAAGCGGATAAAAAGAACCTTAAGTTATTGG
>NZ_JAWOWP010000892.1:0-531 GCF_033340555.1 Vibrio sp. 1069 | reverse complement strand
GTGGTGCTGCACGGCAGCAACTTTGATGAAGCAAAAGCCGAAGCCGAACGCTTGTCAGAACAACACGGTTATACGTTCGTGCCTCCTTTCGACCACCCATTGGTGATCGCAGGCCAAGGCACCATCGGCATGGAAATGCTGCAGCAAAATGGTCATCTCGACTACATCTTCGTGCCGGTTGGAGGCGGTGGCTTGGCGGCTGGTGTAGCGGTTCTGGTCAAGCAACTGATGCCAGAAATCAAAGTCATCGCCGTCGAACCTGAAGACTCGTCTTGTCTGAAAGCGGCGCTTGATGCTGGTGAACCGGTGGTGCTCGACCAAGTCAGCATGTTTGCCGATGGTGTGGCGGTAAAACGCATCGGTGAAGAAACGTTCCGCTTGTGTCAGAAATACATTGATGGTCATGTGGCGGTTTCAAGCGATGAAATCTGCGCTGCCGTAAAAGACATTTTTGAGGATACTCGCGCGATTGCTGAACCATCCGGGGCGCTTGCGCTTGCTGGCTTGAAGAAGTTTGTTGAGCAAAACCAA
>NZ_JAWOWP010000891.1:0-531 GCF_033340555.1 Vibrio sp. 1069 | reverse complement strand
CTTTGTCATAGGTGAGGGGGGAGGAGCTTTTTAGCTAACCTGAGAAAGGTTGACCACTTTTTGTTGCAACTTTTCTTTCAGGTAGTCGGCAAGTGCCTGTTTTTCTTCGTCGTTCATGTAAAGGCCAAGTTTAGTACGACGCCATAAAATGTCTTCGTCGGTTAGCGCCATTTCATGATTCATCAAGTAATCGATCTCGCGTTGGTATACGCCGCCTGCTTGCTCTGAGAACGCTTGGCCAAGATCGGCTTCACTGGATGCGCCTTCCATCAAATCCCACGTTTGCGTACCAAACTGAGTCACATAGCGCAGAATCAGCGCTTGCGGTGCCCATGAGTATTTCGCGTGAATTTGCTTCGCTAACTGTTCACGGGTGCAGCTAAAGTTACCACCTGGTAGCGTTTGATTTGCTGTCCAGTTACCACCCATTTGAGGTAGGTACGGTTCCAGTTTCTTCATCGCCGCTTCACCGAGTTTACGGTAAGTCGTTAGCTTGCCACCGAATACTGACAACAATGGTGCTTGGTCGTA
>NZ_JAWOWP010000890.1:0-532 GCF_033340555.1 Vibrio sp. 1069 | reverse complement strand
CAGACAGCTCTGTGCTAGGTCTTGTATCTTACGCTTGGGCAGGCTTCGGCGCGGCATTTGGCCCTGCAGTAGTACTTAGCCTTTACTGGAGCGGTATGAACCGTAACGGCGCACTAGCGGGCATCCTAGTGGGTGGCGTGACCATCGTAGTTTGGAAACAGCTAACTGGCGGTTGGTTCGACGTTTACGAAATCGTACCGGGCATCATCTTCTCAACACTGGCTATCGTGTTGGTTAGCAAGATGACTGGCGGTGCAGGTCAAGAAGTTCTAGACCAACACCAAGAGTACAAGCAGAAGTTGGTTGATTTAGACTAACCACTGCACAGATGACTAAAGCCCGCGAATATCGCGGGCTTTTTTATTGTATTCAAATCGGTTTAGCTAAGCGGCTTACTCGCGGATTTTTGAGTAAATCACGGTGTTACTCAGCTCTCCCGATGTGGTAAGACGTTCGTTTCTGAGTTCGCCTTCGAACTCATAACCACAGCGCTCGGCTACAGCACGGCTCTTTTGGTTGGTGCTATCAGCAT
>NZ_JAWOWP010000889.1:0-532 GCF_033340555.1 Vibrio sp. 1069 | reverse complement strand
ACAATTATATCGACCAAATTTTAATCAACTTTAGCCTTTTTCACTGCACGACTTTAATCCTGAGCGAAATCTCGAACTTGCGCACAAAATTCATCATGTTCTGTCATGAACGGTGCATGAGAAGATTGAGAAAAGACAAACTGTTGCGTGTGAGGCAGTTGCTGGCTGAGATCGGTCGCCACTTTAATCGGCACCAAACCATCCAAACGACCGTAAAGACGTAGCATCGGCATAGTCAGGGAAATCAGCGCATCACGCAGGTCAACATCAGCCAAAATATTTAAGCCAACCAATAGTGACTCTGGGTTCGGCTGAGGACGCGATAGCACCGCTTGTTTGAGTTGTTTAACATCTTTACGTGCAGATGGACTTCCCATGGCTTGCAGCGCCATAAAGCGCTCAATGGTCAGTGAAAAGTCTTCTAGTAACTGAGAGGTGAACGCGCTCAGTACATTCGGTTGAATGCCGCGCCACGGTTTTTCTGCGGCAAATTTTGGTGAGCTGGCGACGGTGATCAGCTTACTCACTCGCT
>NZ_JAWOWP010000888.1:0-532 GCF_033340555.1 Vibrio sp. 1069 | reverse complement strand
TCGCGGTTCGCAAATAATTGCGATATCAGATTGAATGAATAAAAAATGGGTAGCCTTAGCTACCCATTTTTGTATTCGGTATTTAACCCGTTTAAGCGGCGTTACGCTGTTTTACTTCTTCATCCAGCGCTTCTAGCTTTTCTTTCATCTGCTCGCGGCATACATTTGCGAGTTCACGAATGCCATCTTTACCGTAACCTTCAGTGCTCACCGGTGGCAACATTTCAACAATCACATGACCATTGTTCCAGCGGTTAAGTTTAATGTGGTCAGTGGAGCTACATACGATTGGAATAATTGGCACTTCAGCACCGATTGCCGCATGGAACGCACCCGTTTTAAACGGCAGCAAACCACGACCACGTGAGCGTGTACCTTCTGGGAACATCCAAACCGACACATCACTTTCTTTCATGCTGTTAACCACTTGGTCGATGGTACCTTTGGCTTTTGAACGGTTTGCACGGTCAATCAGAATATTGCCCGTCAACCAGTAAAGCTGACCAAACAATGGCATCCACGCTAGGCTTTT
>NZ_JAWOWP010000887.1:0-533 GCF_033340555.1 Vibrio sp. 1069 | reverse complement strand
CAACCACGTCGCACCGATATCCATAAACGACGCTGTCATACCATTCGCGTTGGTCAAATGAATCAGATTCGCAGTTTGGCCATCAAACGACGGCGTTTGCGCCATCGCTTGTTCTAGTTGTTGAAAATAGGCTTTCATCATCATTCCTTACAGCACTTCAACCAAACCCGCACCATTTTTGGCTTGGCAAACATAAATCGACTCTTTTAAGCCCGTAGCCGCTTGGTACTTCGCTTCAACTTCCGATTTCACGTCATCAACCAGTGCTGGCGGTACAAGTGCCACGATGCAACCACCAAAGCCACCGCCAGTCATGCGCACGCCGCCTTGATCGCCGATCACCTCTTTGACTATCTCCACCAGCGTATCGATTTCTTTTACCGTGATTTCGAAATCATCGCGCATCGAGGCATGAGACTCGGCCATCAGCTCGCCCATACGCTTCATGTCGTGTGCTCGTAGCGCTTGCGCCGCTTCCACAGTACGATCGTTTTCTGTGATGACATGACGGGCACGTTTTGCCACCATTTCAT
>NZ_JAWOWP010000886.1:0-533 GCF_033340555.1 Vibrio sp. 1069 | reverse complement strand
GCTCATAATCAAACTGCTTGAAAAACAGCAATTTGAGTGGCACCAAAATAAGGCGAGAGTGTATTAGTAAATGAGTACGCTGACGAATGAGAAATTATATTGAGAAAGGTCGGTTCAGATAAATTCAACTAATAACCAAAACTGTGGGATGCCTTTACCTTATTTGCAAAAACAGCGACAATGCGCAGCGCATGTCAATTTGAAGTACAGACTCGACGATGACCCACGAATACCAAGATCTAATCACCATTTTCAATGACACTTTTCTTGAGCAATTCAACACCACGCTAGAGCTTGGTGGTGATGAGCCTATTTATCTGCCAGCTGATGATGAGCATCCTCACCATCGTATTATTTTTGCTCGAGGTTTTTACGCTTCTGCTCTGCACGAAATCGCGCACTGGTGTGTCGCTGGTCCTGAACGTCGTTTAATGGAAGATTTTGGCTACTGGTATGAGCCGGATGGACGCACCGAAGCCGTACAAGCTGAGTTCGAAAAAGTAGAAATTCGCCCTCAAGCTTACGAATGGATT
>NZ_JAWOWP010000885.1:0-534 GCF_033340555.1 Vibrio sp. 1069 | reverse complement strand
TAGTTGCATTGAAAAAGTATCTGGCTTCATCGCGTAAGAAACAAATGTCGGAAATTGAGGCTCAGTGTTTACTTTACATGCTAAGTTGCAACGGAATAGAGCTAAACAAGATGGAGTTTAATGAGTTCAAGCAAGCACCATACTCACCTGTTTTGAGTAGCGCGATTAGAACAATGGATGGTGATTTTTTATACATGTCTGGGATTAACAAGCCTGCCGATAGTACGTTTATAACGTTGGAGCCAAAAGTTGCATCTACCGCTGAGCGCATGTTGCGAGAGAGTGAAGCAAACCGTAAAAGCATATCTAATGTTATAGACCTTATTGCTGGCTATGAATCTAAAGATGGAATGATTATTCTGGCATCTACTTTGTGGTCAGTTCGAAAAATGAGTAGCGATAACAAGGAGGCCTTTGCAGAGTCTCTTGTGGAAAATGTATTATCTTTAACATCACCACAAGCTCGTGTGTCCCCGACTTTAATCAAGTCCGCATATCAACGTTTAGTGGAAGAAGGACTGAATTAGTACAACT
>NZ_JAWOWP010000884.1:0-534 GCF_033340555.1 Vibrio sp. 1069 | reverse complement strand
TGCTTAGGCAGGATGTGGTGCTCTACACACTCTTCTACCAACGTATGGACGTGTGCAACGGGCATGTCAGCCAATGGTGCCATACAGAATTCTAAGTAGTCCTCCATGTCCATTTTGCCTTCTGCGTACAAGGCCATTAAACGCTGATCTTCCTCGATGAAGTTTGGTTGCGTTGCTATGCCTTTTTCAACCAAAAACGCATTCCAAATCATCGCACAGTCGGCGTTGATTAGCGTTTCGTCCATATCAAAGACGTACAAAGGTTTGGACATGTTAGGCTCTCACTGGTTGAATTTCATTAAGGTTAAACAGCAGCTCTAGTTGACTGCCGTTAGCTAGCAAGCGTTCGGATGAACGGTTGAGCAAATCGACCGTAAGATCGCACTCTTCGACGCATACTTGGTAGCGAATTACATTGCCAAGCAGTTGGTGATTTTTGATGGTTCCCATCTGCGGTGCAGAAATATGGTTTCCGTATTGGCGACCATGCTCTTTCACGTAGATGGACTCTGGACGAATTGCCACCTTCCATTC
>NZ_JAWOWP010000883.1:0-534 GCF_033340555.1 Vibrio sp. 1069 | reverse complement strand
TGAATCTGTAAACCCTTGCAATGCTCTTAACGGCATTGAGAAAACTCGTTTCATCATAAGCGCAGTGGTAATGGCTAAGTCGCCGAACTGACGAGGTCTACCACGTTTACCTTGTTTACTCTGCTTCCACTTGTGAATAGCTTCTTCATCCATCCAGAATGTCAGAGAACCACTATTAATAAGCGATAGATTGTATTGATTCCAATTAGTGGTTTTGTAGCGAGGTTTCGGCATTAGGCTAAGTTATTGGATAAACATAGTGGATCAGATCTTAGCTTATCGATTTTGTTGGATCATGGCGTTGAAGGCAACACTGTCATACAAATGAGCAAAAAGGAGAAAGGCACATTTTATATCACAAATGATGGTGGGTTGATTTTTTGGTGGTCAAGGAAAGGCTGGATTGCACAAAGTAAAACTTTGATCTAGCTAAAAAAGCAAGCTGCGTCTAGACTTTGAGGGAGGTAGCTTGCTCTCTAACGATTGAGCTGAAAAATTATTAAACACTCATTGCGATATCTAGCCAATACGAGT
>NZ_JAWOWP010000882.1:0-534 GCF_033340555.1 Vibrio sp. 1069 | reverse complement strand
TGGGATAGCGACAACAATGTTTACATCAAAGGGCAAAAAACCGTTGGAAAAACAGATGAGTACGATGAGAACGACAGCGTCACTATTGGTGGTGAAACGCGTATTTTAGAAGACTTCGTCGTTGGCGCAGAATACACCACGGGCGATCGTGGCGATGCGGCTGAAGCCAGCGTTACTTATGATGTGACGGAAGACTACAGCACTTACTTAACCTATGTCGATGACAGCTACGAAGGCAAAAACAACGTGATTGTCGGCCAACGTGCAGATCTGACTTCAACGGTCGATTTCTACCAAGAAAACCAATTTGTAGATGAGAACAACGGCAAAGGTCGTATTGACTCGTTTGGTTTTGGTTACGACATGAACGACGACATCGACATGGGTATCGGCTATCAGAAAGGCGAAATCGAGGATGATCAAAACATCACCACCGAGCGCCAAGCGGTGAGTGTAAGCACCTCGATTGATGTCGATGATGTGTTGTTCAAGAACAAAGTGGAATATCGTGTCGATAAGACAGATGACTCTGCT
>NZ_JAWOWP010000881.1:0-534 GCF_033340555.1 Vibrio sp. 1069 | reverse complement strand
AACGCACCGAACAATCAGAAGGATAAGATAATGTGTCAGGTGTTTTTTATTGATGATGAAGCCGACCTTCGATTAGCAATAGAACAAACGTTTGAGCTAGCCGATATCGAAGCGACTTTTTTTTCCGATGCGGAATCCGCCTTGTTAGCCATGAAACAAAGCAACGAAGCTGGTGTGATTGTGACCGACATCTGCTTACCCGGTATTTCAGGCATGGACCTGTTAACCACGTTAGTTCAACGCGATCCAAACCTGCCAGTTATCATGATTACAGGCCATGGTGACATCTCTATGGCCGTAAATGCGTTACACCAAGGGGCCTACGATTTTATAGAGAAACCTTTTGCGCCAGAACACTTGGTTGAAACCGTAAAACGCGCCATTGAAAGACGCCAACTGACGAACGAAAATGAGAAACTTCGTCAATCACTCAAAGCAAGCCAAACGCTTGGCCCCCGAATAATCGGTGAAACCACCAGCATCCAAACACTGCGAGAAACCATCGCCCACATTGCTGATACTGATGGCGATATT
>NZ_JAWOWP010000880.1:0-534 GCF_033340555.1 Vibrio sp. 1069 | reverse complement strand
TGGCTTCACGTTGAAGTTCATTGAATGGTTGCAACAACAACGACCTGGCATGAAGACGTATCACATGCAGCAGCCAATTCGTTGGAGCGTAGATGATAAGTTAGAAACGTGGTTGTATGACGCTTTTATCTTGAACGCGGAATTATCGCCGCAATCCATTGAAGGCATGGCGAACGTATCGTTGAACAAAGTGGACAAGCAAGCGCTGGTTCACCAACCCAACTTACTACGCGAATGCTTTGCTTTACTGGTTAATGCTCATTATCAAACCTCACCGAATGATTTGCTCCATTTACTGCGAGATGACAACAGCTCCGTTTATCTCGCGATGGATAAACAAAATATCATCGGAGTCATTCTCACGGTTGAGGAGGGTGGTCTTGATGACGAGTTAATTGAAGCTATTCAACTTGGTCAACGTCGTCCTAAAGGGCATTTGACGCCAATCACCATCATCAATCAACTTGGTTTGGTAAAGGTAGGCAGGCTTATTACTTCACGAGTGATACGAATTGCGGTGCATCCTGATCTACA
>NZ_JAWOWP010000879.1:0-535 GCF_033340555.1 Vibrio sp. 1069 | reverse complement strand
TAGGCTGATCAGAGACGTTCAGGGCGACACCGATGAACACGTTAAGGTGGTGGCCCATCATGTATTGCCCCTTGCTGAAATCCACCTTTACCCCAGGATGAGCGCAGCTCGGCACCGCAGCACCAGCAGGGATGCGGTTCAACGTGTAACCTTGAGGGACTTCACCAAGAGCAATCTTGCGGAATACCGACCGGATGGTTTCGACATAAGGCTGGCTCTGTTCCCAGGTCTCAGCCTTGGTATTGGCAAAAGCACCAGTGATACCTACACCACCATCGAGCTTGAGAAAGACTTCTCTGGGCGGAATACGACGGGGAACCATCGTCAGGCTGAGAGCTTGGGCTTCCGAGCCTTTTTCAGTAATGAACATAGTCACCGGATACTGCTTATCCGTGGCGACATAGACCACATTCTCTTTGATGCAGACCTCACCACACTGGCCGTTATCCGTCGCCCCGGTCAGAGATGTTGAAACGATCTCAGGATTGCTGAAAGGCGTGACGATTCGGTTCGGATGACCAACGGCTATCGGGAT
>NZ_JAWOWP010000878.1:0-535 GCF_033340555.1 Vibrio sp. 1069 | reverse complement strand
GCCCCGCCACCGATGCAGCGTAAATTGATCGAAAAACCAATTTCGCTTGGCGTTCGCTCCATAGATGGTTTGCTCACTTGTGGTGAAGGCCAACGTATGGGCATTTTCGCTGCGGCTGGCGGCGGTAAAAGTACCTTGCTGGCGAAGCTGATTCGCTCTGCGGACGTAGACGTAACCGTTCTGGCTCTGATTGGCGAACGTGGGCGAGAAGTGCGAGAGTTCATCGAACACGACTTGGGCGAAGACGGTATGGCGCGTTCAGTGCTGGTCGTTGCGACATCCGACAGACCAGCCATGGAGCGCGCAAAAGCGGCGTTCGTTGCGACTTCTATCGCCGAATATTTCCGAGACCAAGGCAAGCGCGTTTTGCTGCTGATGGACTCCGTCACCCGTTTTGCTCGTGCCCAACGTGAAATTGGCCTTGCCGCTGGTGAACCTCCAACTCGACGCGGTTATCCGCCTTCTGTTTTTGCCGCGCTGCCAAAACTAATGGAGCGTGCCGGTCAATCGGACAAAGGCTCTATCACTGCTCTTT
>NZ_JAWOWP010000877.1:0-535 GCF_033340555.1 Vibrio sp. 1069 | reverse complement strand
ACCGATATTTGTACTGTCGAGCAGCATTTGGATTATGTGGCACCAGGGCTTGTTTCGAACCGAGGCATTCGGATTCCTGGGGTGTGGAATGCTTGGGAAGCCGGGGTTAGAGCCATTCTTGGTCAACAAGTGTCGGTCAAGGCTGCGATAGGCCAGCTTAACTTATTGGTAAAAACGCTCAGTGGTGATGCTGACAAGCGCTTTTTCCCGACGCCAGATGCGATTGCGAATGCCGACGTGAGTTTTTTGCGGATGCCGCAAAGTCGTAAAGAGACGTTGGTGCGTTTCGCTCAGTTTATGCAAAACAACGCGGAGACGGATCCGCAACAATGGTTAGCGTTGAAAGGCATTGGACCTTGGACGGTCAGTTATGCTCAACTGCGTGGGCAATCCCAACCCGATTGCTTTTTAGATAAAGACTTAGTGGTGAAAAAAGCGATGCAGCGCTACCCATCACTCAATACGCACACCGCGGCCCCTTGGGGAAGCTACGCGACGTTTCACTTATGGAATCAATCATGAACACAGTTTATAC
>NZ_JAWOWP010000876.1:0-535 GCF_033340555.1 Vibrio sp. 1069 | reverse complement strand
AAATGAAGGTCGGCTAAAGACCCCTTCAATTGGCTGAAAAAGGTCTCTATAGTAGTTTGGAGCTTTTGCCAACGCTTTTTTAGTTTTTGACTTTCCTTTGCGTGATTTATGTAAATTTTTTTGCAACAAAGACGGTTGAAAGTTTCTCGGGTTAACTTGAAGCTCTTTATTTTGACTTTTCATGTTCACTCACTCGATATCGCGTATTTTGAAGATAGAAACAGGGAACTCTTTGTTGAAAGCAGATTCTCTGATCATCTCAACTTGCCACAAGGTGGGAGAAGAGACAGAAACTTTCTCCATCGTATAATGCATCTTAAGTTGGTAAATCCAGACAGCGCGGCTACGCATAACGCCGCTGCCAGGTACGGCTTCACGCTGAGCTATTGCTTTGTTCAAAAGTTTAATAGAGCTTGTGTCTACGTGGAGTAATGCAGAAGTCTGGTATTTCTTCATTATATTTATATAGTTACTTGCTCTTAGAAGCTCAATAAATATGTCTTGGGTGTCTGTTTCAGAGTCCAAATGGTTGGAC
>NZ_JAWOWP010000875.1:0-536 GCF_033340555.1 Vibrio sp. 1069 | reverse complement strand
AAGACAATCTCAGGTAACGTGTAATAGTTTCTTGGTGCCATACTCTTAACCCTCACAAAAACATCAGAATAAGAATAGACCGATACCCTTTCCAATGTCATCCAGGATTTGACTGGCCCAGCGCGCTAACGCCGCATTAAGGTGTGAACAACGCTAACACCCAACCTAAAGCATTGTGCCATAAACACTAAACTGGCTTGAAGTGAAAGCGCCGAGCGTTGTGAATCACTCTTAAATTTATTGTTATGTACGTTGTACCGAGCGCACTGGTACCCAACCAATTTCACCCGTTGACCTCGAAACTCGATACCACTCATTAAGTTCGAATAGCACTGATAGTTTTTCGCCAATGACAGTATTAAGCTCAACATTGTCATAGTCTTGAAGCAATATACCTCCTTCAATCTTCTCGATATATTGAATTGGAGCCCAACCCTGCTCCCCTTCGACACTGGTTATAAAGATCCAGTTGGGGAACTCGTCGTCAATTGTACCTAGAGCTACTTTGTCACCTTGCTTCAAATAAAACGGATTGG
>NZ_JAWOWP010000874.1:0-536 GCF_033340555.1 Vibrio sp. 1069 | reverse complement strand
GATGAGGTGGCTCGTATCTTTGTTCTCCCTGTTATCAAGGAGCAACTGTGTGCTCAGGAAGGGGGAGAAGATCGTTCTTGGCTACGTAAAGTTCGTCCTTGGTGGCGACATCATTATCATTTTCATGTGCGCTTATCATGCCCTGACTCAAGCTCTAATTGTGTCGATCAAGCACCTCCTCCTTCTGGTGATGGGTGCGGTTCGGAGTTAGCGAGTTGGAAGCCAAAAGCAGTTGTCCCTGCGAAGCCCCAGCCAGAAAAAGTAGCGGCTAAACCTAAAAAGAAAAAAGCGATTCCACCACAATGTCAGCCACTTATCGTCAGTAAATAACGTCTTATCTTTGTTCTTGTTTCGGCTCAGGTATCTCTTTTATGAAACTGGAGAAACATCATACTTTTGTCTACAGTGAATAATACCAATACAAAAACTAACCCAACTCGTTTGGGTGACATATTATAGAAATCTTAAATAAACAACGGGTTGTATGTATTGTTGAGTGGTAACGACTCTGTTTTGAAAGATCTTTCGTCACGATA
>NZ_JAWOWP010000873.1:0-536 GCF_033340555.1 Vibrio sp. 1069 | reverse complement strand
GTTGATTAGACAACAGCTCTTTTAACTGCGAGTTTACGCTCTCTAGCGTCGTTTTATCCAAAAAAGCTGCCAAGCTTTGCGCATAGCTCTCTTTCGATTGGCTTACGCTGTCTTGCTCCAATTGGAAAATACGCGCTTCCGCGTAACTGTTTGGCTTGCGTTTGCTCCAATCAGAATCAAGATGTGCCAGTTCGCCATACCAGTTAGATGTGATGCTCTCTAGCTCAGCTTGTGTCACGCCGTAATCGCGAAGTGACGTCAACGCACTGATGAAAATTTGGTGCATTTGTTCACGGCGGTCAGGCGAAAATGAGATACCCGCCGACATCAGGCGTTGGTAGTTCGAGTAGTAAGGCTGCGCATAAACGTATTGGTAAGGTTCGGCGGCATCATTGAGAAGACTGATCAAACGCTGTTGAATCAGTTGAATGGCCACTTCGTCTCGCCATTCTGCGTGTTGCTGCTCGACCGTTTCGCGACGAAGATCGCCGCGTTCAATCACCAAATGCAAGCTTGGTGACTCCATCGAGTTGCTT
>NZ_JAWOWP010000872.1:0-536 GCF_033340555.1 Vibrio sp. 1069 | reverse complement strand
CATCACACAGACGCGTGAACATCGATTCTTCCAGCGCATACGGAGGTCTCGCTTTAACACGAGGCTCTTGAGCTTGTTCAACTGGCGCACGACGGAACGAAAACAAACGCCGCTTGCTTAGATCAACCGATTCAGACTGGCGCATCCGAGTAATCTCTCTTTGCAGGCACAACGACTTGGTATTGTTCACTCAGGGATTGAAGTAATTCTTCAGTAAGGTTCGACAGTTTTGAGTAAGGCGTTAGAGTCACCGCTTTTTTGAAGCGCTTGTTGAAAAAACCAAACCACGTCATCAAGTGTTCGCGCAGCATTTCAGCCGCCAGTTTTTGCTGTTCAGTTTCAATCAACATGCCTAACACCATCAGCATCAAGCCGATCTGGTCTTCTGGCTCACGTTGGTCAGATTCCAAAGCAAAACCACAACGCTGCAAGAAGTAACGATATTCAATGGTTGATTCACCAAACAACACTGCTTCTTTATCTAGATAAGCCGAACCCCAAGGTGGCGCTGGCATCTCACCAATACCGGCAAACAT
>NZ_JAWOWP010000871.1:0-536 GCF_033340555.1 Vibrio sp. 1069 | reverse complement strand
CCGTTGTCTCCAATAGAAGCCGAGTTTATTCGTTTTATGTTCTCTGCTCAGGGACAAGCGTTAGTCGAAAAAGATGGCTATGTACCGATCACTGCAGATTTCGCAGCGGAAGAGTTAAAAAAAGTCGGCCTTTAAGCCGACTTTTTTCATTGTACCGAAAACTAAAAAGTGAGTGTCCACTTCGCACTTGCCCATCTATCTTGTTCTTCCAGCAAATCGGCATGCAGCAACTTATTATTATCTAACCATGCTTCATCGGTACAAGCGAGCATCCATTCATCGCCTTTGATCGATAAAGTGATGTCAGGTAGTGGGTCGTCGTTGCGTTGCCCATTAAGGACTATGGACAGACGAAGAATCTTAATCAGGCTTAACACATCACTTTGTTTGTAGAGGTTGAACTCTGGTAACTCATTGAGCCTTAGCGCTTTGCGTTGAAAGCGTGCAAGCGTCGACAAGACGAGTTGTTGCTCACGGTTAAAACCTTGCAGGGGTGAATGCAGAAGAATATAAAAAGAGAGGCGATGGAAACGGCG
>NZ_JAWOWP010000870.1:0-536 GCF_033340555.1 Vibrio sp. 1069 | reverse complement strand
AACGAAGCTAATTCGCCAGTTGCTTTCTCACCGTTCATGTCTAGCATCATAAGCATGTTCTCGCCTACGAAGTATTGGTTTGGTGCGTCTTCGTCGGTCAGCGTTACGATGCTGCCGTTTTCATCCCAAGTGAAGTGGCCTTCTGATTTGAACTTGCCATCTTCTTTGTCTTGGTAGTTTTGCTCAAGCACGTAGCTGCCATCTTGATTTAGCGTCAGAGTCACGTCGATGCCCGCGCAATCAGCACATGGTAGTGTGCCTTTGTAAACGCCATTCCAATCTAGCGCGTTTTTCGCGTTGTGCTCTGAGTCTACAAACGTTTCTGTGGTGATCACTTGTTCTTCTTCCACTGGTACTGCATCGACAGGCAGTTCAGTGTCAGTGACTTCCATTTCTACTGCTTGAGGAGTTTCAACTGCACTTGTTTCTACTGGTTTCTCGTCTTGACAGCCTGCAAGAATAATTACCGCACCAGTTAACGCCAACATTGTCTTTTTCATTTTATCCCTCTTTAAATCAAGATTTTGTATGCCAAT
>NZ_JAWOWP010000869.1:0-536 GCF_033340555.1 Vibrio sp. 1069 | reverse complement strand
TGGCTTTGGGCTTATCGCCTTCGCCAGTTTGTTTCCAATGATATCCGTAATGGGGTATGCGCAAATTACTCAGTGGCTTAATAAAGACACCTCGGAGGACGAAGAAAATGCGCTTTAAATTGATACTCGCGTTTGTTGAAGACAGCAAAACAGACAAGGTGCTCGATGCGGCTCGTGACGCAGGAGCAACGGGGGCGACCGTGATCAATAATGCTCGTGGTCAAGGTTTAAATCAGAAGCGGACGTTTTTTGGATTAACCCTAGAAGTACAAAAGGATGTTCTGCTTTTTGTGGTGGAAGAGCACCTTTCTCGGCACATACTTGAGACCATTAATGAAGTGGGAGAGTTCGACCGAGAGTCGGGGCAGGGGATTGCAATTCAAATTGATATCGAGGATGCCGTAGGTGTTGCGCATCAAGTCGAA
The DNA here is from genome assembly GCF_033340555.1 of Vibrio sp. 1069. NCBI lineage: Bacteria > Pseudomonadati > Pseudomonadota > Gammaproteobacteria > Vibrionales > Vibrionaceae > Vibrio > Vibrio sp. 1069. The sequence goes on along the minus strand of NZ_JAWOWP010000869.1, from coordinate 111 downwards.
ACGTTGACCAAGGTGGTTGAGGATGAACTATGAGTAATCAAACGATAGTACGAGTAAGGGATGTCATGGCTGCTACTTACGTTATGGTAGATGGACTGATGACCGTATACG
>NZ_JAWOWP010000868.1:0-537 GCF_033340555.1 Vibrio sp. 1069 | reverse complement strand
AATTCCAAAGCACTTCCGCAGGAATGGGACTTATTGAGACGCAAAGTGGACGATGTAAAACTGCAGCTGCCTTCCAGCGCGCAGATCAGCGTAGTACAAGACGAGTTCTCTGAAGTCTACGGTATGCTTTTCTCTATCCACAGCACAGATGCTGCGCCAGAAGAGTTGCGTCGCTACGCCGAAGAGCTGCAACGCCAAATCAAAGCCGTCGACGGCATCAAAAAGATCGAGCTACACGGCATTGAACCTCGCGTTGTACATATCGATATGCCAGACGAGCGCTTGGCTCAATATGGTTTGTCGATCGCACAAGTTTGGAACCAACTGAGCACACAAAACAGCACGTTCGAAGCGGGAAAATTCGATGCAGGTACAGAGCGTATTCGTATTGCGCAAACCAGTGAGTTTCAGTCTCTAGAAGACATTCGCAAGTTAATCATCAATGGTGGCACCGGCGAGTTTGGCTCGGGGTTGATTCGTCTTGGTGACATCGCCGACATCACCATGGGTGATCAAACACCAGCATTGGCAGAAAAC
>NZ_JAWOWP010000867.1:0-537 GCF_033340555.1 Vibrio sp. 1069 | reverse complement strand
ACACGCTAACGATAGCCCCTTGCAATAAGAGTAGGGCGACAGGTGCTTGGTTTTGATTTTCTTTCGACAGTGCGAGTGGCATAAACTGGTCTTTCGCCGCCACATGCAGGCTCTTTGTCGGTGCAATAATCCAGTTGTTCAAGCTTGCTAGCGTGCCAAACACAATCGCCAAAGCTATCACAGGCAGCATGAACGAGAGGTTCAAATCATCAAAGAAGGTTTTGAACGCCAAGATCACACCTTCGCTTAAGCTGGCGTGATCGCTTGATACCACCGATGAAATTGACAGCGAGCAAGCTGTTAAAGAAACCAAAATCAGCGCCGTAGAAGCTAAGAGTGCTTTTGGATACGCCTTTTGTGGATTTTCTACCTCACTTGCATATGAGGTGGTAATTTCTAAACCAGTCAATGAAAGCACGACTGCGGTGAAACCTGCCCCAATTCCATCTTGAGAGAAATCGGGTAGCCAGTCAGAGACATGACTAAGGGAGATATGAGACTCACCCGGATTGGTATATGCCCAGTAACCACCCAAGC
>NZ_JAWOWP010000866.1:0-537 GCF_033340555.1 Vibrio sp. 1069 | reverse complement strand
TCCGATCTAACGTCTTTTTTGAACCTCTCACAAGTGAACAATAGAAAATGTGAGATTCTTCCTAGCAATTCGATTTTATGACGACTTAGCTTTGCACTGGACGTGGTTTGCCTTCACTGTCGATGGCTACATAGTTAAAGGTTGCTTCGCAAACCATGAAACGATCTTCGATGCCGTCTACTTTCACTGGTTTCACCCAAACTTCTAGGTCAACGCTCATAGATGTACGGCCGATTTTCTTACACACGCCGTAACAACAAACCACGTCACCTACGCTGACTGGTTTTTTAAATGTAATGCTTGAAACAGAAACGGTAACGACGCGACCAGAACAGATCTCTTTCGCCAGAATCGCACCCGCCAAGTCAAGTTGAGACATTATCCAACCACCAAAGATATCGCCGTTTGCATTTGTATCAGCGGGCATTGCAAGGGTACGAAGCAGAAGCTGGCCTTTCGGAGAGTTAAATTCTTGGCTCATAGTGACATCCTAAATCTTCAAGGGCGCTCAAAAAAAGCGCGAATATGGTGTGCCAA
>NZ_JAWOWP010000865.1:0-537 GCF_033340555.1 Vibrio sp. 1069 | reverse complement strand
CAATTTGCCAGCCGTTTGACCGAGCGTGCTCAGCTTGCTGGAGCAGTGAATACACTTAAGAAGCTTGATGATGGTGAAATCATTGGTGATAACACTGATGGTGCAGGCTTAGTGCAGGACTTGTTGCAACATCAAGTCGTTTTAGAAGGCGCACGTATCCTGATCATAGGAGCTGGTGGTGCCGCTCGAGGAGTGATTAAACCATTGCTCGATCAAAAGCCAACATCTCTAACGATAACTAATCGTACATTTTCCAAAGCCGAAGAATTGGCAGAATTGTTTTCTGCGTATGGCCCTGTTAAAGCAAAAGAGATGAATACCATTGCTGAAGAGTTCGATGTCATAATCAACTCTACGTCTGCATCATTGAGTGGTGAGTTACCTGCGATCTCTTCCTCGGTGTTCGCCGCCAATAGTACAAGCTACGACATGATGTATGGCAAAGGTGATACCACATTTAACCAATGGGCTAAGCAACACGGTGCGGCACATGCTTATGATGGTTTAGGTATGTTAGTTGGCCAAGCTGCTGAGAGT
>NZ_JAWOWP010000864.1:0-538 GCF_033340555.1 Vibrio sp. 1069 | reverse complement strand
CCGACGTAAAAACAAAAAGAAGTGGTACGGTTATGAGCGCAGAGTCCATCCCGATCCGAGAAAACAAGATTTTAAATCCATAGACGAAGAGGTGTGATAGCTCACACCTCTTTTTGGTTGCGTGAATGTAATTCGAAAAATGTGTTATTTAGTGATTATTTCTGGCCCCATCAAGGTCGTTGGTAACCAGGTTGATACCCAAGGTACATAAGTCACAATTATCAAGAACAAGAACATGACACCCACCCATGGCAATGCCGCTTTTACAACATTCATCATCGACATTCTTGCCACCCCAGCCGTTACAAACAGGTTCAACCCGACTGGTGGCGTTATCATGCCGATTTCCATGTTCACCACCATCATGATACCGAGGTGAATTGGGTCGATGCCCAGCGCAATGGCAATTGGGAACACCAAAGGAGCAACGATGATAAATAAGACCGAAGGCTCCATAAACCGACCACCGATCAGGAGCAACAAGTATACAACTATCAAGAACGTAATTGGCCCAAGCCCCGCAGACAGCATCGAGCCC
>NZ_JAWOWP010000863.1:0-538 GCF_033340555.1 Vibrio sp. 1069 | reverse complement strand
TGCAGACCAAACCAACCTACTTGCATTGAATGCTGCAATCGAGGCTGCACGCGCAGGTGAATCTGGTCGTGGTTTTGCTGTAGTGGCCGATGAAGTTCGCACACTGGCACAGCGTACACAGGAATCGACAACAGAAATTCGCAGCATGATTGAACAGCTACAAACTGGTGCTTCTTCGGGGGCAAGCGCAATGCATCAAAGCAAAGGCAGTGCTGTAGAAGCGGTAGAAAAAGCCGATTTGGCGAATGATGCGCTACAACGCATTCGTGATGCGATTCAACGTATCTCAGACATGAACTTGCAAATCGCCTCTGCGGCAGAAGAGCAAAGCCTTGTTGCGGAAGAAATCAACAACAACACGGTCAATATTAAAGACCTATCCACTCAAGTTGCTGATTCTGCAAACCGCACTAACGAAGCGATGCAATCTCAACACGACAATGTACGCAAGCAGGATGAAATCCTAAATCGCTTTACGGTTTAGGGCTTTCATCAACAAAAACAGCGAGCCTAGCTTATATACAGTAACTTAAAGGGT
>NZ_JAWOWP010000862.1:0-538 GCF_033340555.1 Vibrio sp. 1069 | reverse complement strand
AAAGTGTCATTAATTAATGACGGCCCAGTGACTTTTTGGCTACAGGTCTAATCTGGCGTGGATACACCCATGGTCTAAGCTATATACCCAAGTGGTTTGATTTTACTTGGGTATTTTCTCCCCAAGATTCTTACTGAGTTGCACTTTCAAAGGATTGATATGTTCAAACTCATAACTCCAACAACCGAAAATCAGCTTAACAAGTACTATCAATTTCGTTGGCAAATGCTTCGAGAGCCATGGCGCATGCCAGTAGGCTCTGAACGTGATGAATATGACGTGGTGAGCCACCACCGCATGATTGTGGATAGCCGTGGTCGTCCAATGGCGATCGGACGTTTGTACATTACTCCGGATAACGATGGCCAAATCCGCTATATGGCGGTGAAAGGCAATCGTCGCAGCAAAGGCATGGGCTCACTGGTGTTGGTCGCGTTGGAATCGCTTGCGCGCCAAGAAGGTGCGAAACGTTTGGTATGTAATGCCCGTGAAGATGCGATTGCGTTTTATGAAAAAAATGGTTTTGAACGTCGTGGTG
>NZ_JAWOWP010000861.1:0-538 GCF_033340555.1 Vibrio sp. 1069 | reverse complement strand
AAGGTCGTCTAACGAAAGGCCAAGAGAACGCGATGAACGAGTGCTGGCCAACAATGGGTATCGACTACAAAGCAGAACTTCTTGATTGGAAAGAAGTGTTTGGTAACGATAATCCAGTCGTACTAGAAATCGGTTTTGGTATGGGTGCTTCATTAGTTGAAATGGCAAAGAATGCGCCTGAGAAAAACTTCTTCGGTATTGAAGTACATAGCCCAGGTGTTGGTGCTTGTCTTTCTGATGCACGCGAAGCGGGTATCACTAATCTTCGCGTAATGTGTCACGATGCGGTTGAAGTGTTTGAGCACATGATCCCAAATGACAGCCTTGCTACGCTACAGTTATTCTTCCCAGATCCTTGGCACAAAAAGCGTCACCACAAGCGTCGTATCGTGCAGCTTGAGTTTGCTGAAATGGTTCGTCAAAAGCTTATCCCGAACGAAGGCATTTTCCACATGGCAACAGACTGGGAAAACTACGCGGAGCACATGATTGAAATCATGAACCAAGCGCCAGGTTTCGAAAATATTGCGCAAGACGG
>NZ_JAWOWP010000860.1:0-538 GCF_033340555.1 Vibrio sp. 1069 | reverse complement strand
ATGATGTGGGAGTACCTTGCGCCCGCTAAGTAACCTTTGTATGCGCCGCTGATGTCGTGTTGTAGGTATGTCGAGATGACGTTGTGCTCATCTAGAGTGAAATCGGTATTTAGACCTAAATCAACCGCTAAACGACGTTTTTGTGTGCCTTTCAAGCTCTTTGCTACATCGCCATCACGAATAATGCCGCTGCCTACCACGTATGCGCTCATGTTGATCAGATCGTTGGTTTCACCCAAGAAGCGGTAGTTGATGCCGCCCAAATCTGCGTTGAAGTCTTCACCGTGGTAACCACCGTTTAGAATTGGTGCAGTATTGTGTTTTTGATCTTTAAATAGGTCACTACCTTGAGCTACGCCCACTTCCGCAACCCAACCACCTTGGTTGTTGTAGATGTTGCCGTTACGGATGTATGTGTCACCTGCCGTTGCGGTGCCAGCTGCTGCCAAAGTTAGTAGTGCGATAAGTGTCTTGTTCATTTGTATTTCCTGTACCGTTTATTTTATTTTGAACAGTGTACAAAATGGTGTTGTAAGCC
>NZ_JAWOWP010000859.1:0-538 GCF_033340555.1 Vibrio sp. 1069 | reverse complement strand
GAATGAGTAAACTTACGGATGTCCGGGAACACATATTCCAGTGCAGCGTTGTCACTCACGCCCATCCACTGTGCGAGAGTTGAGCCAACTTGGTCTGCGGCAATAGCCGGAATCAATCGACCTTTTGAGTAATCATCTTGCCCTCCAAGTGTTAACTCTGGCCACGTACCGATCGGCGCACTGCCATTTACCGCACCACCTATCAATAACTGATGACCGCCCCAGCCGTGATCGGTACCGTTACCATTATTGGTCATACGTCGACCAAAGTCAGACATCGTAAACGTGGTCACGTTTTTACTCATACCGAGCTTATCAACTGCGCGATACATGGCATTTAGGTTGGTGGCGAGATCTTCGAGTAACAAAGGGTGTCGCGCGAGCTGCGAGTCATGTAAGTCGTATCCTGTATGTTTTACAAAGAACACTTGTCGCTGCTGACTAAGCGCACTCTGGCTGGCGATCAATTTGTACACGGTCTGCATTTGTTTGCCGAGCGTAGAAGAGGAGAATAAAGGCGCGTCATCGATCAGTTTCA
>NZ_JAWOWP010000858.1:0-538 GCF_033340555.1 Vibrio sp. 1069 | reverse complement strand
CTTCACGTTTAAATACCAAGTCTGTTGGTGTCGACTCTTCCTCAACGAAGTAGTAGCCAGCGGTATCAAACTTCGTTAAGTCCGCCACGCTCTCAATGCGATTTTCGATGATGTAACGCGCCATCATGCCACGCGCTTTCTTCGCATAAAAACTGATCACCTTGTATTGGCCATTCTTACAGTCTTTGAAAATTGGCGTAATCACTTGTGCATCCAAGTTCTTTGGCTTTACCGCTTTAAAATACTCATTCGACGCAAGATTGATCAAAACATTGTCGCCTTGCTCAGCAATCGCTTCATTGAGCTTGTCGGTAATCACATTGCCCCAGAACTGGTACAGGTTGCTACCTTTATCGTTCGCCAGTTTTGTCCCCATCTCCAGACGGTATGGTTGCATTAAGTCGAGCGGTTTGAGCAGACCGTACAGGCCAGATAGCATGCGTAAGTGTTTTTGCGCGTATTCGAAGTCCGCATCTGATAGTGTTTCAGCTTCCAAGCCCGTGTACACATCACCTTTAAACGCCAAAATGGCCTGACG
>NZ_JAWOWP010000857.1:0-538 GCF_033340555.1 Vibrio sp. 1069 | reverse complement strand
TCTAGCGTCTTAGTGGCTTTGGTAGGCTCAGTCGCGTTAAGCTATTACCAAGTGGAAGGAAGTTTGATGATTTCGAGCATTTTAGCCATGTTAACAGGCTATTTTGTCGAACAAGTACAGGAGAAACGCTAATGATTATGCTGTCAATTTTACTCATGACGCTGTTGGTGTTCACAAGCCGATACTTGTTTCTCGAGCCGAAGTTGCCATTAAAGCTCGGCACGCGCACACAAAAGATTCTCAACTACGCAAGCCCGGCCGTTTTAACCGCGATCTGGGCGCCGATTGTCTTCATCCCCGAAGGGGAACTCAGTGTCAGCGTACAAAACCCGTTTTTATTGGCTGCGACATTGGCTGCGTTGATCGCCTATTTGACAAAAAACGTTCTCTTAACGACGGTTGTCAGTATGGTGGCGTTTCTTCTTTTGCGCATTTGGCTTTAATCAGCCATCCACTCAATTTCTAACAAGGTGACGTCGCCACATTTTAAGCGTCCAAGGAAGACGTCGCCTTGATGGACTTCGCCAACCCCTTGCGG
>NZ_JAWOWP010000856.1:0-538 GCF_033340555.1 Vibrio sp. 1069 | reverse complement strand
GGTCATCGGTATTGCGGAAAATGATGTAATTAGCCATATATTCCCAACTCAAGGCAACGAGCGCGTCCTTGGTCTGGATTACCGTAAAGTACCAGCGCAATGGGTACAAGTTCAAAAAGCCAAAGATATTCAAGAGATTTTCATCGCGGGGCCGGTGTCGCTTGTTCAAGGTGGGCGAGGGCTTATTGTACGCGTGCCAGTATTTCGAGACCCACCAATCAACAAAGAGTATTGGGGTGTGATCAGCGCTGTGGTGGATTTTGATGGTTTAATGCGAGAAACCGGCGTATTCGACTTCTCATACCATTATCCTTTGACGATACGCGGTTATGACAGCGGCGGCGAATATGGGGATATGTTCTTTGGTGATCCTAATCAAACGGGCAAATTGTACGCCAAAGAGCATGTGCACTTCCCTTACGGTGGCTGGAGCATGGCGGCCTACGCGGGTGGGCAGCTTGAGCAACAAATTTCGTGGTTTGAACTGAACATCGTCAGAATCATTGGCTATCCCATTCTCATTGCACTGAGTATTGCG
>NZ_JAWOWP010000855.1:0-538 GCF_033340555.1 Vibrio sp. 1069 | reverse complement strand
AAGTAAAAACAGAGGCAGAACGCAGTATCCAATGGAACTGATGAGAGGCATTCATAATATCGCACCACACCATTATGGTTGTGTGTTGACGATCGGCAATTTCGATGGCGTACACAAAGGCCATCAACAAGTATTGCAGCAAGTGTCTGAGCAAGCGGAGAAACTTTCGTTACCGTCGGTTGTGATGACCTTTGAACCTCAGCCTATGGAGCTGTTTGCCAAAGACAAAGCGCCCGCAAGGTTGACGCGACTGCGCGACAAGTTCGTTCAATTAAGCAAGCTCGACATCGATCGTTTGCTTTGCGTCAACTTTAATCGCCATTTTGCCAGCCTGACAGCGGAAGAGTTTATCCGCGACTTGTTGGTCGAGCGTTTGGGTGTTAAGTTTCTTGTCGTTGGTGATGATTTCTGCTTTGGCAAAGGCCGTTTAGGTAACTTTGCCATGTTGCAGGAAGCTGGGGGAAAATACGGCTTTGAAGTCGTCAGTACCCAAAGCTTTTGTTTACAACAGTTACGAGTGAGTATCTGAACTCCAGTC
>NZ_JAWOWP010000854.1:0-539 GCF_033340555.1 Vibrio sp. 1069 | reverse complement strand
CAGAAACTTGTTTTAGCGTCTCGTCACTTGCCGTTGGTGGTGCGATAAAGATTGGGTGGATTCCAAATTTCTCTGCCGCGGCTACGAACTCTGCACTTTCGTTAGTCGGAACGTCTGCAATGAGAACGGAATCGATGCCCGCTTTTGCACAGCGCTCGTAGAAGCTCTCAATACCGCGTGAGTATACAAGGTTGGCGTACATCAATAGACCAATTGGCAGGTCTGGGTACTTTGCTCGAATTTTTCCGATTTGCTCAAAACAGATATCCGGAGTTGCACCCGAATCTAATGCTCGAATGTTGGCTCCTTGAATTGTTGGGCCGTCCGCCAATGGGTCTGAGAACGGAATACCAAGTTCAAGCGCATCAGCGCCAGATTCAACCAGTGTTTCCATGATCTTGTACGATTGCTCGGCGTTTGGATCACAAACCGTCACGAATGGTACAAATGCGCCTTGGTTCTTTTCGTTTAGGCGCGCAAACATCTTCTCATAACGGCTCATTAGATTACTCCTTTTTCTTCTAAGATGGCGTGTACGG
>NZ_JAWOWP010000853.1:0-539 GCF_033340555.1 Vibrio sp. 1069 | reverse complement strand
TCGTCGACGATACCGTGATTTACAGTGGCGCTAGCCTTAATAACGTTTATTTGCAGTACCATGGTCGCTATCGATTTGATCGCTACCATGTTATTAAGCACAAGTCCCTTGCAGATACGATGGTGAACTTCGTTCAAAATGAAATGATTGCTCACCCTGCAGTAAACGACTTGGCCGATCGAGATAAGCCGGAAACCAAAGAAATTAAATCGGCAATTCGCCAACTTCGCTCTTCTCTTGCTCAAGCCAACTATCAATTTGCCCATGAGTCAGCGGCAGAAGATAAAGTAAAGCTCACACCACTTGTTGGTCTTGGTAAGCGTCGAAACTTACTAAACCAGCAAATCGTCAAGCTACTAGCAGCAGCAAAGAACGAAATTTTCATCTGTACGCCATACTTTAACTTCCCTAAATCAATTCACCGGGAAGTAAAACGTGCGATGAAACGCGGAGTAAAAGTAACGATCGTGGTAGGAGATAAAACCGCGAACGATTTCTATATCTCTCCAGAAGAAGATTTCAAAACCATTGGTGGTCTT
>NZ_JAWOWP010000852.1:0-539 GCF_033340555.1 Vibrio sp. 1069 | reverse complement strand
TATCGCTTCAACTCACCGTTAACCTACTTTAATGCACCATACTTTAAGCGTCGTTTGCTAGAGCACGCAGAGCAAAACAAAGATGTCAGCTGTGTCGTAGTCGATGCCGTATCGAGCTTTACTCACCTAGATTTGAGTGTCATGGCGACATTGGCCGACATTCACGAAGTGCTCAAGAAAAGAGGAATACGATTAGTCCTCGCGGGAAGAAAACGCCGCTTGCGTCAATGGTGTGAGTTAACGGGAATAAGCACCAGCGAAGGCGGGATTTTGCTGCGTGCCGATATGTACCTTGCGATCAAACTCAGTGGTAGCTACCTCAGTGCAGTCGGTGAAGGGATTGTTCCGACCGTGCAAAAAGAACCTGATTTGGAACAACCACCAAAGCCAATTCCAGAAGTGGCTTAAGCGATAATCTAAAATAAAAACAGGAGTATATTCTCCTGTTTTTTATTGTTCATTTTATCTGTTTAATCGGCTAGGCTTTATGCTTGCGGTTTAAATTTTTTCGTCATTCCTTGGCTTTTAGGAGCCACTAG
>NZ_JAWOWP010000851.1:0-539 GCF_033340555.1 Vibrio sp. 1069 | reverse complement strand
CCGTTGAGTTACCAAGTAGGTGGGGAAGCCAGGAGGCGCTATGATTTTTTCAACACTTCAATTTTTCATCACAACTTTTCTTGCCGTTGTGTGTGCCCGAGCGATGAGTTTGAGTGAGGGCGAAATCCCAGTACTCGCACTCATGATCCCGGCATTATGGCTGTTGCCTCAAGGTGGCCTTGCTGGCTTAGTGTTGCTCGGCGCTATGATGGTGTTTGGTGCGACGCTTTCGATGCAGCCCATTGCGTTGTCTGTTGGCGTGCTGATTCTATTCCCGTTACTTATGGTGGTGTTCTCACATCGCAGCTCTCTTGGCGTTCTCCTTACCACCGGTTTGATTGTGATTACCTTACAAGTAGGGCTGATGGTCACGCAACAAGGCGGTAAGCTTGATGGTTCAGCTTGGGTGACCGTGGTTCAAACGTTGTCTGTTGTGGTCATGTGGTGGGCAGCAACGCATTGGAAACGCTCAGAAAAACACAGCTGGTGGCCTTTGCTTTTACTATTGCCTCTATGGATTGCCGATCTTCATTACGCGG
>NZ_JAWOWP010000850.1:0-540 GCF_033340555.1 Vibrio sp. 1069 | reverse complement strand
TATTTACAACTGTTGAACATGCCAAGTGCAAGCAAATACCAGAATCGTTCGTTCGCGATCTGACCGTAGGACTAGCCCACGAATGTTTGGGCCAGTCGGTGATTTACTCGGCCTTTTGTTGGGTTGGTGAATGGGTTGGTAAGTGGCTTAACAATGTGTTAAACACACAATACGAGCGAATGGCGGCATAGAATCTAAATAGAATATCGACCTGCAATAGAGCTCTTTTTTATTGCAGGTTATGAATTTCTCTCCACTAACAGGGGTTCCCCCTAGTCGCCACCGAGGCCCACCCGCCGGACTTACCCCTGCATTACTAAGTCTCGTTCCTCGCCAAGTATTGCCGCTCATGGGCTGTTGTCCACCAGCGCTAGTACGATGCCAACAAACCCCCGTTGTCACCGTCCTAGCAGAATGCTGGTGGCCATATGAATCGCCTTCGGCGAGCAAAAAGAATTTGTATCGCTTTTCTTAACGGCTTCGCCTAAAAAGCTGACCCTCTATCGAGCCCTATTGTGTCGCCTTTGTCCGGCCCAAAGT
>NZ_JAWOWP010000849.1:0-540 GCF_033340555.1 Vibrio sp. 1069 | reverse complement strand
TCACTTTGGAGATGGTGACATTTCCGATGTTGAGCGCAAAGCTGAACTTGGAGGCAATCTTCATGCGAAAGGCATGATGATCATGCAAGCATTTCTAAGCTCTGCTTTGAATTTGGATGAACCACTGCCTTACTCTGCGTCTATTGTTTTCGAGCAGTCCTATAGTGAAGTGGATGGTGATAGTGCTTCATTGGCAGAGTTATGCTGTTTGGTAAGTGCACTCTCTGAATCACCGGTTAATCAACAAATCGCGGTGACTGGCGCGGTGGACCAATTTGGTCGAGTACAAGCGGTAGGCGGTTTAAATGAGAAGATCGAAGGTTTCTATCAAGTTTGTAAACACCAAGGCTTCACTGGTCATCAAGGCGTTATTATGCCTAAATCGAACTTGAAGCACCTTGCTTTACATAAAGATGTCATAAGTAGCATTAAAAATGGTGAGTTCCATATTTGGTCAGTTTCTACTGTTGATGAGGCGATTCCTATTCTGATGTCTAAACCGTTCCGTGGTGAAGACGATAGCATCATCAGTAAAATTGC
>NZ_JAWOWP010000848.1:0-540 GCF_033340555.1 Vibrio sp. 1069 | reverse complement strand
TAAGAAATTGTTCAATTGAGCTTATTAATGAAGTGCATATAAACAAATTAGTGACCTCGTGTTCAAAGTAAGAATAACAAAAAAGTACCAAATTTGTATTAAAAAGTACTAATTTAGATTCATATCAATAAGCATCTCATTTCGTTATTGATAGGTCTGCTATATCTTTATTCGAATCAAACAGCAGACATTGTTTTCAAAAAAAGACTGGTGAGTAGTGGGTATGGCATCAACAAGTTTTAGTACTTATGGTTACAAGTGCACCAGGGCGTGTACTTCGTTGTTATTACTATGGCTTGCCATGTGTTCGTACAGTTTCGCTCACCAAACTAAAGTCGATACATTGATTGTCACCAATTCTAAGGCTTGGAAGCCGTTCTCATATGTCTCACAAGATGGTGAACCCAAAGGCATTCTGATTGACTTCTGGCGAGAGTATGCCGAAAGAAATCACGTTCGTGTTGAGTTCCTGCTGCTCGATTGGGAAGAGTCTTTGCGCGGAGTTAAGGAGGGCCGGGCGGATGTGCACGCCGGTGTGAT
>NZ_JAWOWP010000847.1:0-540 GCF_033340555.1 Vibrio sp. 1069 | reverse complement strand
ATCCATCTCTAAGTACTCTTCGATACGAGCAACACGTAGACCGTCTTTTTCACCAAAGAAGCTGAACGCCAAACCTTTACTGCCTGCTCGGCCAGTACGGCCAATACGGTGCACGTGCACTTCTGGGTCACGAGACAGCTCAAAGTTGAACACAGCATCAAGATTGTCCACATCCAAACCTCGTGCCGCCACGTCCGTTGCCACAAGAATAGAAACGCTCTTGTTCGCAAATTGCACCAGTGCTTGATCACGTTCACGCTGTTCAAGATCACCGTGAATATCGATCACGCTAAAGCCGCGATGGTGTAATTCATCCGCGACATTTTGCACTTCTTTCTTCGTATTACAGAACACCACCGCCGACTCTGGTTGGTAAGTCAAAAGAAGATTCGCTAGCGCCTCATCACGCGCTTCAGTTCCTTCTACTTTGTAGAAGTATTGAGCAATGCTGGAAGTATCGTGAGTCGATTCAACCTTGATCATCTCTGGCGATTTCATAATACGCTGAGCGATTTTCTCGATCTTCTCTGGGAATGTTGC
>NZ_JAWOWP010000846.1:0-540 GCF_033340555.1 Vibrio sp. 1069 | reverse complement strand
ACACTGGCTGTTTCACTTGTCGGCGAACTTGAGGCAGAAAATCGAAGCTACCCTGGAAGTATTTTTCATCGGTCAGAACCGAGATCGCGTCTGCGTAGTTGTTGTAAACCGACGCGATGTAGTCCAAATCGAAGTCGTTGCGGATAAGGCCTTTTGATGGCGATGCCTTTTTGCATTCTGTAATGAATACGGTTTTATCGCCACTCAATGCATCATAAAAACTGCGATCTGACGGCAATAGATCCGACTGAAAAGTGCTCAGATGCTGTGATGCTTTTCGCTCTGCTACCCATTGGTATTTATCGCGAACAATTTTGGCAAGCACTTCCGCCATTTCTGCTTCTTTTTTTGAGACGTGCTCTGATAAGTTGTTTGCTTGCTGGGTGTTGAAGTCAGTCATCTTCATCTGTTCCTTAAGCGTGCGCGGCAAGTTGCTGTACCAATTGGTAAGCTTTGCCTGAGTTCATAGCCTCGATCGCTTGCTGCGTGTTGGCTTTTAAATCTTCGTGGCCGAATAAACGCATTAGAAGTGCGACGTTA
>NZ_JAWOWP010000845.1:0-540 GCF_033340555.1 Vibrio sp. 1069 | reverse complement strand
CCTGAAGCACAAATGGTTCCGCACGCGAGGCCTTTGTCATAGTTGTATTTGAGCATCACAGGCAGCGAGATCAACCCCATGGCAACCCCAGATGCCCCCACTACGCCAGTCGATGCCGCAAGTAGCGCGCCCACCAGCACCGTCGAAATTGCGATGCCGCCACGGACGCCACCAAACAGACGCCCCATCGATTCCAGCAGCTGCTCTGCTAGCTTCGTTTTTTGCAGCACGAGCCCCATGAAAACAAACAGCGGTACAGCCATCAGCACCGTGTTTTCCATGATGGATTGAATTCGATATGGCATGAAGGCAAACATGTCCATGCCCTCTGCCCAAACACCAAAAATAAGAGCAATACCGCCGAATGTGAACGCGACGGGAAACCCGAGCAGTAGCGCAAAGAGCGCCACAAAAAACATCACTATACCGATCATAATGACTTCCTTTTACGACTTACCGTTGCTACCGGCATAGATAAGATGAGGGTTAACGATTTTATTGACTGAGTGCAGCAGCAAACCAACGCCACTCACCGCCATA
>NZ_JAWOWP010000844.1:0-541 GCF_033340555.1 Vibrio sp. 1069 | reverse complement strand
TCCGCGTTTGATAAACGCAGTCCCGCTAGCTTCGACTCCATTTCTTTGGTGATGTCATAACCAGATTGAAAAGCCCAAGGCATTTTGTCGAACTCAACGGTTTCCATTTGGCCGACATTGGGACGAATGTAAACATCGTGTTCTTGCAGGGTTTCGACTTGCTGCTGGGTACTGCGACGCACCAGATAGTTGGAGAGTTGGTCTGCAACGGTAAACAGCCCAGTAAAATCATCTTCGGTTTTGTAGTCGGTACTGATGTCTACCGCGATAACCACATCCGCGCCCATCGCACGCGCAACATCCACTGGCATGTTGTTTACCACGCCACCATCAACAAGCATGTGGCCATTTAACTTATACGGAGGGAGTGCGCCGGGTACAGACATACTGGCCATCATGGCATCAACTAAATAACCGTTGCCGATCACCACTTCGTCCAGTTCTAAAATATCTGTCGCGACGGAACGGTAAGGAATGGCAAGCTCATCAAAGGACTCAAAACGTCCGAGGTTACCTGTGGTCTCGCGCAACACACGCAACA
>NZ_JAWOWP010000843.1:0-541 GCF_033340555.1 Vibrio sp. 1069 | reverse complement strand
AAACAATACAACTCGCTTTGGATAATATAAATTATCAAAGCAAATTTAATAATGACGAAACATTAGACGCTTTAATTAAAATAAAATAAAGCGTCGTAAAAGTTCAATCACTGCTACTTATATCTTATATAACTTGAAATTTGGTAAGCTTTACGAAGAAGGGAATATTAAAACTTATGAAAATTCAATTATCATTAGAACAAATGATTAATTAAATTTACCATATAAATAAGGAGTGCAATGGTGTTAGGTGATCGTGATCAAGTTTTATTTGTATCGTATATTACTCTTCAGGTAAAGAAGAGAGTTGTAATAAATTGCAAATACCTTAATTTAATTAGCCTTGCGGTCAATTTAGAATAGTTACTCCACAATAAATTGAAAGGAAATCACACTCTGTGATTCCCTTTTATTTTCGAGTGCAAAGAACCAATGCTTTTCGTTAACTAAAAACGCAAACGATTCGCACTATTGCAGTTTCTCTATCCCCATATTGAACAGTGCAAAGCTATAAATATCTGCATTTGTCTCAATTATTTTA
>NZ_JAWOWP010000842.1:0-541 GCF_033340555.1 Vibrio sp. 1069 | reverse complement strand
CGATAAAGAACTTTACCTCGACGCTGTCGGCATCGGTTGAGTTTGATCCTAAAGTTTCCAATCGCATTTTCTCTATCGCTTGCGTGTCGATTTTAAGCTACGAGTTGCTGCCACAGTTGATGAAGCAGATTCACGAGTTAGCGCCGAATATCGCTTTGGAAGTGCACCCGCTGTTTACTGAGGATTACGAAAGTGATCTACGCTTACAACGTTATGATTTAATTATCGATTTAGCACCACGCGGGAGAACGGTCTTGAAAGTTGAACCCGTGATCTCTGAGCGTTTGATGGTGGTGTGTAACAAAGATCACCCTCGCATCGCTGAGAGTATTTCTCAAGAGCAGTTTTTTGAAGAAGAGCACGTGGCAATATCGCAGTGGCAAAGCCGAAAAAGCATGCTGAGTGCAGAAGACATTGTTGATTTGGACAAACGCAAAATCATGTATCGAGCCGCAGGAGCACTGGAAATGTTGCCGGTTATCTGCGGTAGCGAATACATTGGTTTGATGCCAGAATCGATGATTAAGTTGTTCAGTAATAC
>NZ_JAWOWP010000841.1:0-541 GCF_033340555.1 Vibrio sp. 1069 | reverse complement strand
AGCATCAGCCATGTCTGCCAGTCTGATTGGGCAACCCGCACCGTTCACGAAGTTGTGCCAGTAACCAACCAGTTTATGACGTTTTTCTGTCTGCTCTACAACTGTCACCGCTGCCGCGTCAGATAATGCGGTGCTTCCAGCAAGATCGACGGCTTGAGCGCTTACGGTAAACTGTCCGATTGCGGCTGGTGTCCAGTTCGCAGAGTAAGGTGCAGTCGTATCTGTGGCGACAACGGCGCCGTTGACCATAAAGTCAACTTGCTTAATGCCTGAAGTTAAAGACGTTGCATCGGCGCTTAATGCGAGATTTTTGCCTAAGCCAACCGTTTGACCTGCGCTAGGCGAAGTAAGAGAAATGACTAAATCTTTATCACTGACATTTACGTTCACAACAGATTCTGACGTATTGTTGTCGTTATCGGTTGCAACGGCTTTAAGCTGGTTAGCGCCAATAAGTGTGGCGTTCCAAGTAACGGAATATGGCGCTTGAGTAACGACACCTAAGCGATCGTTATTCGCGAAAAACTCCACTTGCGTAACC
>NZ_JAWOWP010000840.1:0-541 GCF_033340555.1 Vibrio sp. 1069 | reverse complement strand
GAAGATGTGACGGTCGTGGATGAAACGTACGGCTACCGCTACCTAGATGCACGTGACATGACGGACTTTATCGACGGCACAGAAAACCCGAAAGGGGACGCTCGCGCTGACGTAGCATTGGTAAAAGATGGCCCATATGCTGGTGGCAGCTATGTTATGGTTCAACGTTTTGAGCACAACTTGCCAGCTTGGAATCGCCTAAATATCAAAGCTCAAGAGAAAGTTATTGGTCGCACCAAACCCGATTCAGTCGAGCTAGAAGACGTACCGGCAGCATCTCACGTTGGTCGAGTTGATATTAAAGAAGAAGGCAAAGGTTTGAAGATTGTTCGTCATAGCTTGCCATACGGCACAGTGACTGGCGCGCACGGTCTGTTGTTCATCTCTTACTGCAATACACTTCACAATATCAAAGTGATGCTAGAGAGCATGTACGGTGTAACCGACGGTACAAAAGACCAACTGCGTCGCTTCACTAAAGCAGTAACAGGTGCTTACTTCTTCGCTCCTTCACAAGAAATGCTAGCAGAACTGGCCATTA
>NZ_JAWOWP010000839.1:0-541 GCF_033340555.1 Vibrio sp. 1069 | reverse complement strand
ATTTCCGTGAGGTGCACGAATTGTTCTGCTTGTATCAAGTCGTGGATCTTGTCCCTGGCGCTGTGTCATTTTCAGACTCCTTTAGTTTCTCGTGATGACCAAGTGCTTGCTTGGTCTTGTTATTCCAAATTCACTTAGGTTTCAAAGTGATGGTTATTTAATAGGCTGACGTTTATGTTCTTTCTCCGCCATGGCGTTGGCGATGTCCCAACACAAACGGGCAGCTAAGCGAGCGGTTTGACTATCGACATCGTAATTCGGGTTGTACTCTGCGATGTCGGCTAACATAAGCTTGTTTTTGTAGTGAAGAATTCGTTCTAAAAAAGGTGCGATTGTGTCGTAACTTACACCTCTAGCCGCAGGAGCACTTACGCCTGGCGCGGTTGCTGCTGGGAATACATCCAAATCAATGGTGAGATAGAGATAGTCACAATCGTCGATAAAGTGTTGCAGTTGGGTTAGGTGGTAGCTGTGATTCAAGTAATTGAGTTGACTATCTTCTACATACCATACGTTCAGCTCGTCTGCTTTTTGGAACAAA
>NZ_JAWOWP010000838.1:0-542 GCF_033340555.1 Vibrio sp. 1069 | reverse complement strand
TTCGACAAAGCCGCTGGTGTGATTGAGTGGCACGTGCTCGGCATGTTCGCTCCAGCCTTTATTACTGGTCGATTAATTGAGCAGTTCGGCGCAAAGAAAATGATCCTAGCGGGAGGTGTGCTGTTCATTGTTTGTATAGGGATTAACATTCATGGTGTGTCCATTTGGCACTTTAGCCTTGCCTTAGTTTTGTTGGGCGTAGGTTGGAACTTCATGTTTATCGCTGCAACGGGGCTGTTTAGCCAAAGTTACGAAGCGAAAAACCGCAGCAAAGCGCAGGCGTTTAATGAGTTCTTCGTGTTCAGCTGTGTCACCATTACTGCCTTACTTTCTGGCTGGCTTGAATCGACAGTCGGTTGGCAAAACCTGAACTTGTACGTTCTTCCGTTCGTATTGCTCGTGATTGTGATCTTTGCGATGAAAACGGATAACAAAACAGAATCCCAAATAGCCTAACTTTCAACCAGTCACAGAAAAACTCAGCATCTGAACGCTGAGTTTTTTGTTTATTGGCTCAAATTTTGACTGGTGACGCGCAAATT
>NZ_JAWOWP010000837.1:0-542 GCF_033340555.1 Vibrio sp. 1069 | reverse complement strand
CTTGATGCTCATAACGAGCTTGGCGAGCAAGGTCGATGTTCCATTCAAAGAGTGCGACTTCTGGGCTGTATGGCGCTTGAGCCATGACCTGGCCAAACAACATCACAGTGTGGTGAAAGTCTTTTCCGTAGTGAATAACACTGCCTTCTTGGAGTGGGTGCGTTAAAACATGTTGGCGTGCTATTTGGGCAAAGCACGTTTCCCCTAGTAACGCTTCAACCATCGGATAAGTAGCAGAAAGGACTTCGCTCAAGCTGATGATAAAGTTGTTGCGATATATCTGCATGCGCTCGTCAGCGGTAAACTGATCGCTCGCAATATCACAGTCATCGCCCAATGCCTGATAGTGAAGCGCTTTCGCAAACTGGTTTTGTAAGGTGGCTAGCTTCATGAGGCTTTCCTCGTAGCGCTAAGCGGGGTGGTAATTTGGGAGAGAAGGAGCGAGGCCTTTTCCGCTTCTGCCAATAACACTTCTGGTGCTGGGATATCTAAGTCCCATTCAATTAAGGTATGGCGCGGACCATACTGTTCGACCCAGTGTT
>NZ_JAWOWP010000836.1:0-542 GCF_033340555.1 Vibrio sp. 1069 | reverse complement strand
TTCTTGACCCGATGTTTGAGCAGTATCACTGTTATCGCCCATACCCGTTTGAACCAATGGTGAGGACGGGGCGAAATGGCGAAATGTTCCAGCCTTGGCTTGGGGCAGCCTGCTTCTTTGGGAACTTCCTGACCGTCTCTCATGTTTTCAACATCATCACGAAAGATGACGGTGTTGTTGAGGCCTTAACAGAGGCGATCCGGAAGAATATGGCGACTGAACAGTACCAGCAGAATGCCTATGAGCGTTATGCCGGTTGGTTCTACGCTGAAACCAGCGAAGGGTTAAGGCTAGTCTCTCCAAGTGAGGCTGCCGACATCCGAGCTGGCGCAGTTTCAAAGCTGCGTTACCCAAGAAACTTCGAGGTTATGAAAACTGCGGTTCTCAAAGGTCCTCGATTTGATACTGAATTAAGCCGCAAGGCTTCTTAACCCAAACATTAACCCCACGGGGGACATCGGTCCCTGAGGGGATGGTGTCTCCCTCTGAAATTAAGGAGATACCAATGATTAAACAGCATTTTCAAAACGAACTGGTTAAGT
>NZ_JAWOWP010000835.1:0-542 GCF_033340555.1 Vibrio sp. 1069 | reverse complement strand
TAGCGTTGAGAATTTGAACGACTAAATACCCAACTTCCGACTGAAGCGTACAAGACGTTACACATTGTTGCTAATGCACTGAATAGCAAGCCAAGGACTAATAGTTGTGTTGATGCGGAGCCTGTCGAAGTGTCGATAAATTGAGGTAGGAAAGAAAGGAAGAATAGAGCTACTTTCGGATTCAAAACACTAACAATGACACCTTGTGCAAATACGTTTTTGTTGCTTCCAATGCTTTCGTTGACCACGAGTTTGCTCTCACCACGCCACATGGAAAGTAGCGCTTGGACACCTAAATAGACCAAGTAGGCTGCTCCTAGCCATTTTACTGCTGTAAAAGCTACCGCAGAGCTGAGAATTATTGCGGATAAACCCAAACACGCTGCTAATGTATGAATAAAGTAACCAATGCCGAGCCCAATAGCTGCCTTCATTCCACTGGCCAGTTTTCCTTTCATTGTGTTTGAAACAATGTAGATTACATCTGGTCCGGGTATCATATTGATGGCTAGGCAAGCGATGACAAACAACACTAGTGAATT
>NZ_JAWOWP010000834.1:0-542 GCF_033340555.1 Vibrio sp. 1069 | reverse complement strand
TACGAAAAGGCCACATTCATGTGGCCTTTTGCTTATCTAATGGTTCCACGCGAGAGTACTAACCATCCCATTCGTAAAGCGCAGGGATTCGGATTTGCTCACCTTGGAACTCGACAATGACAGCCTGCGGCTGAATCTCTTTCAGCGTGACTTGCCCATCCACTACATCTCCTTGGTGATACTCCACGTTATTGATTTTCACCCAACGACGATTGGCATCACTGGCATACATGTGCGTTTGCAAATTAAGGGCCGGAAGACGTCCTTGCCACTGCTGCGCATTGCGCTCCAAGTCATTCACCTGTGACGGCGCAGAAGTCGGCGCATCGTTTTGAGACAGCGCATTTTCCACTTTTTTGGCGAGATCTGGAGACAAGGAAGACAAGTCTAAATCATCCAATGACAAACCTAAGTCGTCACGACGATGCGTAGATGCTGTGCTCGTGACGGGAGTAGCCGTTGTCGGATCTGGAGCTTCACTCTCGTTGGCATACTCGGAGGGTTGCAAGAATGTCCCAATGTCTCGAGATAACGCGGCACTC
>NZ_JAWOWP010000833.1:0-542 GCF_033340555.1 Vibrio sp. 1069 | reverse complement strand
TCCCTGCACCAATAACCGAGTTTTCACCAATCGTCACACCCGGTAACACCACTGAGGTTGCGCCAATCCAAACATTGTCTTCGATGTGAACAGGAATATTGAACTGAGCCACTTCCCGACGTAAATCTGGCTCTATAGGATGTCCTGCTGTCGCAATCGTCACATTCGGGCCAATCATCACGGAATTGCCGATATAAATCTAGGTGTCATCGACAAGTGTAAGATTGAAGTTGGCGTACACATTATCACCCAGATAAGTATGACGCCCCCAGTTTGCTCGAAGCGGTGGCTCTAAATAACAGTTATCGCCCACAGCCCCAAGTAAACGCTGAAGAATTTCACCACGTTTTTCGCCCTCTGAAGGTCGCGTTTGGTTGTAGTCATAGAGAATCTCTAGGCATTGCGTTTGCTGTTTTGCGAGTTCTTCGTCAGTACAAAAGTAAATCTTCTGACTATGCAGCATTGATTGTCGGTCCATGTATCCATCTCATTTAACGTTCTATTACCCTCGGTCGTACAATACCCAATCACGGTCGCAGGCC
>NZ_JAWOWP010000832.1:0-542 GCF_033340555.1 Vibrio sp. 1069 | reverse complement strand
GATCGTTAGAGCAAACGCCATAGTAGGTTTTTCCTTCTACACCCACCGTGTAACCATTGTCTGGCGAACAGTAAAGAATGGTGCCTTTATCAAAACCGTCTTGCCACTCAACGTGATTTGGCGTTACGCCTGCTTCGCGACAGTCTTTAATGTATTCGTACAAAATGTTTGGGTTGTTGCCTGAGCGGCCATCTTGGTAGCCGACGCGATACCAATCTGCGGTTTGGCATTGTTCTGGCGACATGCTGCTACAACCAGAAAGTAATGCAAACATGGCAAAGAGAAGCGCAATGCGTTTCATGAAGTGGATTCCTTGTTACTGCGTTAGGTTCGCTGATTATAAATGAACAGTGTTCATTTCCAATAGATAAAATTAATAATTACCGACTTATTGATGCGTTGCGCTTGTGAGTTTGTCGGCTTGAAGCAAAAATTTTTTGCTTGTGGAACGAGCGTTTTTCGTCAGTAGTGATGTTACGAATAGAGTAGTTTGCGTGAAGGTAGAGGCGAGATTAGTGAGGTGGGAATCTCTTCGTAAGCCG
>NZ_JAWOWP010000831.1:0-542 GCF_033340555.1 Vibrio sp. 1069 | reverse complement strand
GAGCCAGCAAACGCAGTTAAAAGCGCAGCTAAATACACTGAACGAGCAGCAGTCACAAGTAATTGAATCTCATAAAGCGTTGGTCGATAAGTGGCAACCGTCGTTAAGCAACTTGAAAGAACTGGCGGACTACACTTCAACGACGGATATGTTCATCTCTGATTGGAAAACGTGGTGCTCTGAGGCTCGTTTACAAGCACCGGATCTAAATGAAGTCTGGGATGCATGTGACGTGGTTTATAACGACCTCAATGCCGTTGCTAAAGTGTGGCAATGGTTTAAAGACATGCAGATCGTTGGCGATGTTGATCACTACTATTTTGATATTCAAAGTGGCCAATGCGGTCAGGCTTGTAACCATCTCAGCCAGATTTAAATAGGGCAGTATATGTTAGATAAAATGATGAAATCTCTAGCGGAAACGCTAGGGATAGGGCCTTTTATTGCCGGAGAAAATGGCGCTTACACCATCGAAGTAGACCAGTTAACACTGACAATCAAACAGCACTCATCATGGATCTTATGGGAAACTGCCTTGCCAC
>NZ_JAWOWP010000830.1:0-542 GCF_033340555.1 Vibrio sp. 1069 | reverse complement strand
CTCGCGTTGAGACAAACTGCTGGTTGGTTCATCAAACGCGATAATCTGAGCATTGCGGCTTAGTGCTTTGGCAATTTCCACCATTTGCCACTGGCCGATAGAAAACTCTTTAAGTGGGCGAGAAGGATCAAAATCCTCCCCCAAACGTTTTAGCTGTTCTCGCGCTCGAGCGTTCAATGTTTCCACATCTACACTGCCACCTTTTGTTGGCAACTGACCTAGGTAGATGTTTTCTGCCACACTAAGCTCAGGTACCAAGTTCAGCTCTTGGTAAATAATGGCGATACCTTGCTCAAGCGCATCAGTCGCTGAGTTGAACACCAAAGCTTTACCATCGACGACCAACTCGCCTTCAGTAGGTTGGTGTAAGCCACTGAGAGTTTTAAGCAACGTTGATTTACCTGCACCGTTTTCACCCATTAGCGCATGAATGCTGCCTTTGTTGGCGCGAAAACTAATGTTGCTCAATGCCTTAACTCCTGGGAAATGCTTCGATATGTTGCAAAACTCAAGGTAAGAAGGGGAATTTATCATGATCATTC
>NZ_JAWOWP010000829.1:0-543 GCF_033340555.1 Vibrio sp. 1069 | reverse complement strand
CGTTATCCATAGTGTCGTTACATTACTTGTGGTCACAGGAAGGGATAACCTTCGGTAACAATAATGAATACGAAAGAGTTTTCCGGCGCAGTTGGGTTGTCGTCATACACGCTTCGATACTATGAAAAAATTGGCTTACTGAAACATGTCCACCGAAATAACAGTGGGCACCGTGTCTACACCCATCGAGATATTGATTGGGTCAACTTCATCAAGCGGCTGAAAGAGACGGGAATGCCGTTAGAAGAGATTCAAGAATATGCTTCATTGAGGGAGATAGGCTCGCAAACGACTGCTGACAGACAAAAGCTTTTGGAAGTTCATCGAGATAATTTAATCGAACATATCCGACAACAAAATGAGCATCTGAAACGATTAGAAGAAAAAATAAATCTGTATAAAAGCGGAAAAGTACGTTGACTTAGAGTTCACTCTAACTTGTAAGGTGTGCGGGTATTCACTCAAAGGAGCACACAAAATGGAAAATACGCGATTTCAAACAGGGTTAGAGCAGTTATCAAAAATCGATGGAGAGGCTGGTCA
>NZ_JAWOWP010000828.1:0-543 GCF_033340555.1 Vibrio sp. 1069 | reverse complement strand
CCCCAGCGTAAGGGGAGGTAGCCACCAGAAGCTCCCAATACCCCAGGGAAAAGAAAGATAGGCGCGTCAGCGCCTTTTTTTATGCCAGAAGAAAGCGCACAAGGTACGCCCACCAGGCAGGACCGGAAACGGAATGCCTCCGCATATGGGGGAGCTGCACGGATAGAGCGAACGTGACCCCAGATGCAGCGTGGGCTGGGGCTCTATATATGGGATCGCTGCACGGTAGTCGCAAGCTGAGTCTCAGTATCGTGCAAGCGTAAGCCACGACGAAGGATAAGTGCCATGCTGCTCCAGTGGTTCCCGTAGAGTGGTTCCCGTAAGGTATTGATAGTTAAAGGGTGAGGATGTGGGGGACCTGCACGTTATGAGATTTGATATGTGGGTACGTTGCACGAAAGCAGGTCCTGAACCTCTCGATATATGGGAACTCTGCACGATTGACGAAGCAGAACAAAGATTGACAGATCAGGACAAACCTAAAAAAGCAGTCAAAATGACTCTAATAGTCCATAAAGTGATCACGCGCACACAAAAAGAGGC
>NZ_JAWOWP010000827.1:0-544 GCF_033340555.1 Vibrio sp. 1069 | reverse complement strand
AAAGTGGTGTCTCGTATTGCACTAAACCAAAGCCGTGTGTCACTTGCAGAGGGTGAGCTGGCGCAGGTGAGAGTCATCGGCTTTTATAACGATGAGACTCAAGACGACCTTACATCACAAGTTGTTTGGAACGTTGAAAATGCTGACATTGTTAACATCGACGAACGCGGTGTGATTACAGCGGTGAAAACGGGTGTTTCGGTCATTCGCGCAGACCTAGATGAGTTCAGTAGCGAAATGACTGTACAGGTTGTGGACGCGAAGTTGACCAACATTTACTTCGATGTGCCACATAAGGCGATTGCCAAAGGGCTAAGCTTTCAAGCGAAAGCTTACGGTGAATATACCGACAAACAAACCCGTGATATTAGCCATCTCGTAGAGTGGGATTCCACAGATTGTAGCGTTGTCATGCCAGGCACAAATGGCATTTTCACCGCACAAGATGAGGGTGACGCGGATATCTATGCCGAGCTTGATGGCTTAACCAGTACGCATGGTTCTATTACTGTCACGCCTGCGGTATTAGTGAGTATGGACATTT
>NZ_JAWOWP010000826.1:0-544 GCF_033340555.1 Vibrio sp. 1069 | reverse complement strand
TCTTTCTTCAAGGGGAATTATCTGTTCCAAACGTGGACGGACGCCAGTTCTATCATCGACTACTTACTCTTTGCTAAAAAGTACCTTGCCGAATGTGAGGAGCGTTATGGCGTTCAAGAGGTTGAAAAGCTTCTCGACTCCTGCCATGCGTTAATGAACTTTGGTGTCGACCGCTATAAACGACCAGAGAAAATCTCGATTACCGAGGAGAAGGCCCGCCAAGAGGAGCGCGAGGCTTATCTGCAATCTCAAGTCAATGAACTGTGGCGAACCGTACCAAGAGCCAAAACTAAAGAAGAAGACATTAAAGAGCGCTTCCCTAGTGAACCTCAAGAAAACCTACTCTACTTCTTTGAGAAACATGCGCCGCTCTTGGAACCATGGCAACGCGAGGTTGTTCGAATCGTACGAAAAATCAGCCAGTACTTTTATCCACAAAAGCAAACTCAGGTTATGAATGAGGGATGGGCAACGTTCTGGCACTACACGATTCTAAACCACTTGTATGATGAAGGTATTGTGTCCGAAAAGTTCATTCTTGAAT
>NZ_JAWOWP010000825.1:0-544 GCF_033340555.1 Vibrio sp. 1069 | reverse complement strand
TTCATCACAATAGTCACTAACGCCGTGACAAACCACGCAATGACTGCACCTGATACACCAAACCACATACCTGTGTATAGGTACGGACGCAAAATGAAGCCGTCGGTCGCACCGATAAGCTTCATGGTTTGAATCTCTTCTTTATTCGCCAGTACATTAAAACGTAATGTGTTACCAACGATTAAAAATACCGCACCCAACATTAGGATTGTCAGGGTCACGACAATAATGCCAGCTAGTGTTTTGATGGCATTTAAGCGCGCAAGCCAGTCTTCATCGAGCCTAACATCGGTCACATCTTGTTGTTGACCTACTTCTTTTGCTAGGGCTTGAATGTCTGTTTTGATATCCGATTCTGGCGTAATCACCAACACGCCTGGTAATGCATAACCGCTTAGCAAGCTCAGTGCTTGGTCAAAACCCGCGTACTGGCTTAAATCGGCCAAACCTTGCTGTGGAGAAATATATTCCACTTCTTTTACAAGAGGCCAAGTTTCAATTTGATCTTTGAGAACCATCACACGCGCATCCGGCATGCCTTCCA
>NZ_JAWOWP010000824.1:0-544 GCF_033340555.1 Vibrio sp. 1069 | reverse complement strand
TTTAGCTTTATGGCGTGGATGGTCGATAACGGCAATCAACGCGCACCAAAACCGTCTGGGGCAGTGCGTTTTGATATGGTCATGGTTGAAAACGATGCCGATGTGCAGCGTCGTCAACGTTCAGTACCAGAGCAGCCAGAGCCACCTCAAGCACCAGAGCCGATGGAGCTGTCTCAAGCCAACACGCAAGTTGAGCCGATGAGCCAAGTAACACCGATCAGCGCGCTTGGGTTAAACACGGCGTTAGATGGTATTGCGATTAATGCGCCAAACCTAAAGGGAACCATGGGCAATCAACAAGCGTTACCGCTGTATAAAGTTGAACCTCGTTACCCAAGTAAAGCATTAAAACGCAAGGTTGAAGGCTATGTGATCATGCGCTTTACGATTGACACGACAGGTCGTCCAAAAGACATTGAAGTGATCGATGCAGAGCCAAAGCGTATGTTTGAAAAAGAAGCCATTAGCGCGTTGAAGAAGTGGAAATACCAACCCAAAGTTGAAAATGGTGTGTCGATTGAGCAGTTCGGACAAACCGCAAAAA
>NZ_JAWOWP010000823.1:0-544 GCF_033340555.1 Vibrio sp. 1069 | reverse complement strand
ACTTTTAAACCGACTGCCCGAAACTCGATTTGCTACCCAGTTAGATAAAGCGAAAGCGAATTGGGTCGTTTTTGCTGAATATCTTTCCCCTCGCCACTTTGAAGATATCGACTTCTTTACTGGTTTCTATAACCCGGTGTTAGAAACATGGAAAGTCGGTCAGTATGAAGTAGCATTGATGGCGGGCGAATTAACATCTCACCACGAAACCATCTTAAAAAGCCTCAACATTGATTATGCTTCTCTGAATGAAGTGCCGGATCTCTCTGCGCCTGGCTTAGTGGTGTTCGATATGGATTCCACAGCGATTCAAATTGAATGTATTGATGAAATTGCCAAACTGGCTGGAGTAGGGGAAGAAGTCGCCGAAGTAACTGAACGTGCGATGCAAGGTGAGTTGGACTTTGAACAAAGCTTGCGTCAACGGGTTGGTAAACTAAAAGGCGCAGATGAAGCGATTTTAGAGCAAGTGCGTTCTGAGCTTCCATTCATGCCAGACTTTGAAGCGTTGATTGCGACCTTTAAAGCGCTCGGTTGGAAAACC
>NZ_JAWOWP010000822.1:0-544 GCF_033340555.1 Vibrio sp. 1069 | reverse complement strand
AGGTGAGAAAATTCATCGCCATCATAACCAGTTGCACCTTGATCTTGTGCGTGATCTTACTCGTCATATTGAGCCAGAGCAGCAATCAACCTTTCTATCGTGTTTGGAAAAAATGAACCGGGAATTCTAGGTTTCATCCGAGTTACGGCCAAATAAACAATGAAAAGCAGAACTCACATCGAGTTCTGCTTTTTTGTATTTATGGGTTTAGAAACCAGCTTTCTAACGGTAACTGAGTAAATGCGTAAGTCACACCAACACAAAATGCAGCGCCGGTAATGCCAATACCAATTGTAGTGGCCAGCAGAAGTAACGTTATCTTAGGCATGATGATTCTCATCCCTCTTGGAGTGTATTTGCGTGCTTATTTCGATACAGAGCACACAAACACAATCCAAGCGGTGGCAAGCATAATTAATGGCGTAAAGACTTTTTGAATGGCTGCGCCATCGGTCAAGTTATAGATCTCGATGGATTCGTTGTAGAAGGCGCGTTTGAAGGCTTTAAACGAAATGTCGTTTTTTACATTGGATTGCTCGTAACG
>NZ_JAWOWP010000821.1:0-545 GCF_033340555.1 Vibrio sp. 1069 | reverse complement strand
ATACGTTCAACATCAATATACGCACGCTCATCCGCACTATTAATCGCGGTTCGCGCTAGTCCTGCATTAATCGTGAATGCGTTGTAAGTCAAACCACCAGCAGCTTCAATAAGCGTTGATAACGTCATTCTTTGAGTGATCGGGTAGCGTCCTGGGTGCTTCACTTCACCAAAGACTTCAGCAATTTGAGGGGCTAGCCCCAAACGAGACTGTTGCTGAAGTTGTAACAAGACTGGTGCAAGTAAAGTGCGACGAGTATTTTGCTTCAGCTTTTCAAAGTCTTCCTCTGTAATCTCTTTACCACGGAAAATTATTTTAGCTGGTTTAGTCTGCTCTGTGACGTTCTGGTTGTTCAGCATACCGTTTTCTGGATGCGAAACCGCAACAGAAGAACTCATGAGTTTTTGTTCTTTCTGTTGGTCAAGCTCTGCTTGTTGCTGCGCTTGCTCTAACGTCTTCGCTTTTGAAACAGACTCTTGTGTTGCTAAAGTATCCAAGTCTTCGTTATTGAAACGGTTGAAAACTAATATACGATCACGTGATTG
>NZ_JAWOWP010000820.1:0-545 GCF_033340555.1 Vibrio sp. 1069 | reverse complement strand
CGAGAAAATCACCGTAGCATTCAAAGAGCCACCCCTTTATCATAGGCGCCACATTTGTCACCCGCAGAGAATTTGTATGAAGCTGAACCCTAGACAAGATGAAGCCGTAAAATACGTGTCTGGTCCATGCCTAGTGCTTGCCGGCGCAGGCTCAGGTAAAACGCGCGTAATTACTAATAAAATTGCTTACTTGGTTCAGCAATGTGGCTACAAAGCAAGAAACATCGCGGCCGTGACCTTTACCAACAAAGCCGCGCGCGAAATGAAAGAGCGTGTTGGTCAAACCTTGGGTAAAGCCGAGTCGAAAGGTTTGATGGTTTCTACTTTCCATACCTTGGGTTTGAATATCATCAAACGTGAGTACAAGCAGCTTGGTTTAAAAGCGGGCTTTTCGTTGTTTGATGATCAAGACCAGATGGCGCTGTTGAAAGAGTTGACGGAAAAGTAACTCGACGGTGATAAAGACCTACTCAAACAACTATTGAGTACGATCTCCAACTGGAAAAACGACATGTTGACGCCAGAGCAAGCCAAAGCGATGGCGA
>NZ_JAWOWP010000819.1:0-545 GCF_033340555.1 Vibrio sp. 1069 | reverse complement strand
AAATGCCGACAAGTTACCGCGTAACTGGTTCGCTTCTTGATGCTGCAATAGCAATGCCATCGGAGGGCCACCGATTGCCGAGCTGGTACCAAACAAACCGGAGAAAAATCCAGCTAACGTCATACGCTGGGGTGTTGGTTCAATACGAAACGGAAGCACACTAACGATAACCGCGAATAGAACGAGTAAACCGATCCACAACGTCAGTGCTTGAGTGGAGACAAAAAACAGCATGAAGCCACCAGCAATAGAACCGGGAACTCGGCCAATCAGTGCCATTTTTAGACCACCGATTTCGACGCTACTGCGATGTTTCAGCGCATTCATGATCGAAATAAACAACGCGACCAAACAGATAGGTGCAGGCACATATTCGGGCGCCCATAGAATGAGCAACGGCGCGGCCACAATGGCTAAGCCAAAACCAATCGCAGTTTGGACAAAAGAACCGAGAAAAATCAGTCCCATCGCAAGCAAGTTAACCGAATCAAATTCCATCTAGATTATTCTTATATTCAGACAATCAATAAGGGCGCTAGCCTTAT
>NZ_JAWOWP010000818.1:0-545 GCF_033340555.1 Vibrio sp. 1069 | reverse complement strand
AACCAAAGACAAGTTCCAACACCATAGACACACCAAAGTACACCATCATGTTCGTGCCTTGGCCTTCTTCATCGTCGTTCGATGCCACGATATTGGCGATAAAACGCGATAGGAAGATAACAAACGTGTTCACAACACCTTGCATTAGCGTCATCGTGACCATGTCACCATTCGCAATGTGGCTCACTTCGTGCGCCAGAACGGCTTCAGCTTCATCACGCGTCATGTTGTGTAGAAGACCAGTCGATACAGCAACCAGTGAATCATCACGCTTAGCCCCTGTCGCGAATGCGTTGATGTCTGCAGAATCATAAATCGCTACTGTTGGCATACCAATGCCCGCTTGTTGCGCTTGACGGCCTACCGTCTCAAGCAACCAATGCTCTGTTTCGTTACGTGGGCTTTCAATCACCATGCCGCCAACTGAGCGTAGTGCCATGCCCTTTGACATCATTAACGAAATCAATGCGCCACCAAAGCCAAATACGGCTGCCATGACAAGTAAACCAGACAGACTGCCTGGTTGCATTCCAGTGGTCGCGTAA
>NZ_JAWOWP010000817.1:0-545 GCF_033340555.1 Vibrio sp. 1069 | reverse complement strand
TGAAACTCGACAGTGCGAGGCTTCTAAAAATCACTGTGAAAAGTTAATGGAAACAGAGCCAACTTTAGGTGTTTGGTGGAATGAGCAAGCTTATGGTCGTGACATGCTCGGTAACTTTTGGTGCGGTTCTGCCTCCAATTGTACTGCTCAACTCACTACCTTTGTTGGTTGCGATTCTGGAAACTGCTTTGCTGATGCGCATTATACTGGTGATGAGTGTCAACATGGTACGTTAAACGGTTTTTGTACCGATTCCAGTTGCTCTGCTGAGCTTCCTGAGCCAGAAAAACCAGACCCTGATAATCCAGACCCTGATAATCCAGACCCTGATAATCCAGACCCTGATAATCCTGACCCAGACAACCCAGACAACCCAGACGTTGACGACCCTACTCATAAACCAGATGACCCTACTGGCGGTGATATCGAAGACCCTAGCGTTTTACCGGATTCTGATAGTGACGTTGTCGTTCCGAAGCCTCCAACAGATGAACCAGATGTTGAGGACCCGCCAACGGATGAATCAACAGATACGGCGGTTGTTA
>NZ_JAWOWP010000816.1:0-546 GCF_033340555.1 Vibrio sp. 1069 | reverse complement strand
CTGCAAGCATAGCGACCAAACAGATAACAAGTACACCTACTGGGATCACAATCTTGTCTACGAATGACAGGCGAGCTGCACGCTCTTTGTCACCAATTAGACCGTTGTTATCAAGTAGCATTGTTAATGCCCATGCTAGTACAGGGTTAACGACGGCAGAACCGAAAATACAGATACCCGCTGCTTGAGAGTCTTTAGAGTCTTTCACCATTTGCATACCTGCTTCAAGTAGAGGTAGAGATACACCTACAAGAAGAGCGACACGCATTACTGGTGGCCATACTGCGATGTCCATTGGGAAGCCAAGGATCGCGATGATCATCACCAGAAGACCAAGAAGGATAGCACCGCCAGGAATTGGACGTTTTGCAATCGCTGCTGGGATCATGTAAGTACCCCAAGATGAAGTGATGTTACCACCACCTACCGCTGTGCCTACCATCTGACGGATAGAACACATAGTCATTGTGTCATCAACGTCCATTAGTACTTTTTCAGTCTTTTTAGGGTAGTTAAGTTCTTGGAAAATACGATGACCTAAGAAGT
>NZ_JAWOWP010000815.1:0-546 GCF_033340555.1 Vibrio sp. 1069 | reverse complement strand
GATAAGTGATAAATCGATATTAGGGAATGATTCGTCTACGGATATGGAAATTCGTTCGTCACTTAGAAAAAAAAGCATTCTCGCTCTCACACTGTACCTGTGTTTTTTTATCGCTACGATAGGGTCGGTGGTGTACTTGGTGGTTGAGCCACCTGTCCGTGACAAACTAGAAAGAAATCTCGATTTACGTACCCAACTGCTTGCTTCCCAGATAAAAGAGCCGCTCATCACATCCACGGGCGTACTGAATAGCTTGGTTGGGCTGGCGCAAAGCTCAAACCAAAGCTATTCCCTTAAATCGACCATCCCTCAGATTTTAAGATTAAGCGACGAGATCATCGTCAGTGGTGGATTGTGGCCCAAACCAGAACTCAAAGAAGAACGATGGCGGTTTACCAGTTTGTTCTTTAACAAGAACAGTGAGGGGAACATCGATCAGATTCATTCATACAACAATCCAGAATCTGGCGGTTATGACAATGAGCCGTGGTATCGCGCAGCCGCTGAACAACCGTCAGGCACGGTGAGTTGGTCTGCGGTGTATAT
>NZ_JAWOWP010000814.1:0-546 GCF_033340555.1 Vibrio sp. 1069 | reverse complement strand
GAGACAACAGCACAAGCGCATCCTAGTTGTGTTTTGCCTTCACACTTTACCGTTTATAAAGAAGGTGGTGATTGGATCACGTTCAATGTGACTGCTTCTCATGGCACATTTGTATTCGATAAGCCAGCAGGTAGCGAACAAGCTTTTGTCATCATGCCGGATGGCCGCTCTGAGCGCCCGAACTTTGTAATACGCGGTAAGCGTCGTTCGATGTTCGATTTCTTCTTTGTTGAAGAGGGCACGCATAAGGTTGCGATCAACAATGAGCCGAGCTACTACACCCAGTACAAAGCAGGTCGCCGCGATACTGTGAAGTGGGTTAGAGCCAATAAAGCTGAGCGCGCTGATGTGCTACCAGAAAAAACGCGTGATGTGGTGACTCAGTTAAGCTACACCCGCGCAGAAAGCTACATCACGGTCGGTAAACCAACAGAAAAAGCGTTAGAAATTGAAGGCAAATTGCTAGAGCTAAAACCGCTGACTCACCCATCTGACATCATTGAAGGTGAAGCGGTGACGTTCCAGTTCTTCTTCGATGGCAAACCT
>NZ_JAWOWP010000813.1:0-546 GCF_033340555.1 Vibrio sp. 1069 | reverse complement strand
TGGACGCTCAGATTCAACTCGTTCAAAACCACAATGAAGTGACCTACGTAGTCACCGACGTGACTCCGTTTCATCCCGTTAGCCATATCTGGCCTGATCATCCCGCGGATAAAGGCATCTTAGTATTTAATGATCAACAATTTGAAGTGATTGATTGTCAAGTTGGTGCCATTGAAGTGGCAACCGGAGAGTTATTTGTTGGAGCGGCAATCCCTGTAAAGCGCGATACAGAAGGCTGGTTATTTGTTGTCGTACATGTATTAGCGCTTGTTGACACTCTATCTCAAGGTACACGAGTGACACTGAAAGTGGATAAAGAGTACCAACAAGCATTGAGTCGTGGACACAGTGCAGGTCATCTCGCCTACTTAGCCCTGAACAAAGTCCTCGCTGCCAGTTACTGGCGTAAAGATGCTGATCGTAAAGACCCACATGGCAACTATGATTTTAATAGTTATGCCCAAGAATCCAGCTTTGTAACACCAGACAAGTGCCTAGATACTTACCGTTTAGGTAAAACACTCCGTAAAAGAGGCCTAAACAGCG
>NZ_JAWOWP010000812.1:0-546 GCF_033340555.1 Vibrio sp. 1069 | reverse complement strand
AACGAATGAAACCAAGACTAACCCTTTTGCTTTTGGCCTTTGTCGTCAGTGCTGCTCAGGCTCAACTCGCTGAAACTGCAGGGTTCAGCGGCGAAATCTCAATCAATGCTGGTGTGATTTCATCGGAATCGAACTTTAATACCGACAACAGCAAAACCATCGACTCGTTAGAGCAAAGCGCTGAAAGCGACACAACCGTCATCGCAGCGCCGCTCGGAAATATCGCCCACACGCTTGGTCACCAGCTCAACCACCAAGTGTATGCTGGTACAACGCGTTCCGATGTGGCAGTCGGTACACTGGCTTTTCAATTAGGCTATCAGTACGAACTACCGTCAGGCACAGTATTGGATGTCTCTTACCTTCCGACCGTCCTCAAAGGCGAAACGTGGCGTAATCCTTATCAGGTGAGTACGGCTCGTAAAACAACGGATGAAGGTGGTAACGCCTATCGATTTCAAATCAAAGGTTTGGTCGATAGAAACTTCACCCTCGATTTAGCTTATGCCGATAAAGATGTCGAACAAGATGAAGTCACCGATCGTT
>NZ_JAWOWP010000811.1:0-547 GCF_033340555.1 Vibrio sp. 1069 | reverse complement strand
CGTCACGAAGCATTTAGGCGAGTACGATTCTATATTCCCTTACGTCGTATTCTTTCTTGTTGCCGCAGCGATTTGGGTTGGCGCATTTTTCAAAACGCGCACGGTACAGGCTCGATATACCTTTTGGGGGGCTCTTGCGCTGACTTGGGTCTGGTATAGCGTTGCGGGATATACATTGCTTAACCCAGTTCGCACGCCGGCTAAAGAGATCATGTCAGAAGCACAAAAAGCAATCGGTAAAGATGGTGAGTTAGGACTGACGCTATTTAAAGAGCAATTTTTGCTGTTTTCACCTGTGTCGGTAACACATTTTAGCTATTTATCAGATCACAAAGAGCAAGAGCGCAATGCTTGGTTGTGGCTACAAGAAAAGCCGAATCGGTATATCTTGACCCAAGGTGGGAATGAGATGGAATGTTTCGATGCCAACAAAGCGAAAAAACTAGGGGAAGCCCACCGCCGGGATTGGATTTTATTTGATGCCGAGAGTGCGCTTGAATCCTGTCAGCCGCCACGTAGCATCAAACGATATGAGCTACATATCGAC
>NZ_JAWOWP010000810.1:0-547 GCF_033340555.1 Vibrio sp. 1069 | reverse complement strand
TACTGTCGAAGAAGCGGCCAGCTAAGTACGGCTGAGTTTTATTTTTCATTATGTTTGCCTCAAATTCCCAATGGATTTCAAAACGTTGGCTTCTAGCGGTGCTGTGTTTGTCAACCAAGTTATGCGTCCTGAACGCAATATTTCGAGACCGTCTGGGTTTAGCGTTATTTAAGATGGTGTAACTTTAGAACCTCAAGTAAACTTGAGGTAAAGCTTTTTTTAACAAAATAGAAACACGGGAAGTCAAGGATGGAAATCAGCGTAGGAGAAGTGGCAAAACGTTCTGGAGTGAAAGTCTCTGCCCTGCATTTTTATGAACAAAAAGGACTGATTTCGAGTTGGAGAAATCAAGGCAATCAGCGCCGCTACCACCGTAGCGTTTTGCGCCGTGTCGCGGTGATTAAAGCGGCCCAGCAAGTCGGGTTGTCGTTAGAAGAAATCAAACATGCGCTAGATGAGCTGCCGAAACATCAAGCTCCGAACAAAGAGCAATGGGAAGTCATGGCGAGCCATTGGCATGAACAGTTAGAACAAAAGATTCAAAAAC
>NZ_JAWOWP010000809.1:0-548 GCF_033340555.1 Vibrio sp. 1069 | reverse complement strand
GTAGATGTAAACCTAACACCAAGACAAGGAGTGATATTAGTAACTTGACCAACAGATAAACCGCAGTATTCGGAAGGCCAACTATATTGACCAGAAAGCCCAGTAACACGATAAAGTTTTGTTTTGTCATAGTCCTTTGCAGAAAAAGCACTAAACGAAACACTCAAAAGTATCACCAGTGCCGCAATGCTTTGTTTAATACTCATGTATAAACCTCATTAAAAAAGGGGACCGAAGCCCCCTTATCCTCTAAAGTTTTGGCTGGCCACGTATCCGGCAATGCCACCCAAAAGCACAAAGACGATGAGTTGGACATCGTGGAGAACGGCCAACATAAACTTAAGCCTTGTTCACAGCACGCTTAGCAAGAGTGATGGATTTGTAAGCCATAGTAATGCCGACAATCACCAGACCAGCCGCGCCGATTTTGGTTGCCACACCAGATAAGTCGATAGCGGAGAACGGGTCAGCGGCACCACCTTCCGCCGCCATAGCAGGGACAGAAAGCACCGCAACAGTGACGGTTGCCGCCGCTTGTTTACCGAACT
>NZ_JAWOWP010000808.1:0-548 GCF_033340555.1 Vibrio sp. 1069 | reverse complement strand
AATCGCGAGTACAGAGTGTCAGCGTGCTTGAAGAGCGAGTTGCCGGAAAATCGATTTATATGGCTAACTTTTCTAAGTTTGTTCGTGGCTCTTTGCAAATATTTTTACTCGGCGGTGGTGCATGGTTGGTTATTCAGCATGAAATCACGGCGGGTGCGATGATCGCGAGCTCTAGTCTGATGAGCAGGGCATTATCGCCGATGGAGCAAGCGATAGGAACATGGCGCAGCGCTATGTCTGCGCGAACGGCTTATAAACGGTTAAAGGAGATTGATGCGATTGTTCGTCAAGACGAATCTGACATGCCGTTACCTAAACCGAAAGGCCATTATGAGTTAACCGGGCTCACTTACCGTCACCCGGGTGCGACTGAGCCAGTGCTGTCTTCTATCACATTATCAATCCCGCCGGGGGTGTCCGTCGGAGTAATTGGCCCTTCTGGCACTGGCAAATCGACATTTGCTCGCTTATTGCTTGGTAACATTCGGCCTTTAGCTGGAAAGGTGACTTTAGATGGCATGGAAGTGTCGACTTGGGCACCTGAAGAT
>NZ_JAWOWP010000807.1:0-548 GCF_033340555.1 Vibrio sp. 1069 | reverse complement strand
TTCCGGATATGTTTAATCACTTTGAGCGTGGGTACGAGCTGTACCTGACTCTGCTTGATGAACCGAGCTTCAATCAACAACCGTTCGCGGCAACGGCTTGGGTTTACCTTTACGCCATTGGAGCAGCGCTGCGTGCAGAGGACCTGGCGCAAGCGCAGAAATGGTTGGCGAAAATGGAAAGTTTCGATAGCACTCACTTAGAAACGCAAACAGCCAAAGCGTTACTGGCTAAACATTAAGGAGGCGTCATGATCGTTTTCAGTCAACTTAGTCGCGATTACACCCTTGGCAGCCAGACCGTACGCGCGTTGCAAGAAGTCTCTGGTGAGGTGTTTGCCGGTGAAATGGTGGCGCTGTGTGGGCCTTCCGGCTCAGGAAAAAGTACCTTACTCAATGTGCTTGGCATGTTGGATTCACAATATCAAGGTCAGGTAACGTTTGCTGGTCAACCTTACCCGAGTGGACAAATGCAGGCTGCGAAAATGCGCCGTGAAAAGCTGGGTTTTATATTTCAAAAATTCAATTTGGTGCCAGTGATGACGGCTTTG
>NZ_JAWOWP010000806.1:0-548 GCF_033340555.1 Vibrio sp. 1069 | reverse complement strand
GGTCAAGGTGATGGCGGTAAACAGCACTACAACCAACGACAAATGCCACGCTTCACTCAATCCAAGTTGCACCAGCGTCATACTCACCAAGGAAGAGACCACCATTTGACCGCCGCCAGACATGGCTGCCGCCGCGCCCGCTTGTTCTTTGTATGGTTGCATCACAAGTGCTTGTGCACAAGGCAACGCAATGCCATTGCCAAGAATCATCAACAATTGTCCAATCATCAAATACAAGGGCTCTACCGGGCAGAAAAACAACCACAGTGCCGCACTGATATGCAAAACAGGCGTGCAAAGTAGCATTTTCTTATTTCCGATGACGGGGCGGATGCGGTTACAAATGGTTGTGCCGCCGAGCATGCCTAACGCGGGGATCAGTGCCCACATGGCGTATTCGTCCGATGTCATCCCGATTTGGTCTTGCATGATAAAAGGCATCACGGAGACGGTCGTGATCATCAAGCTGAAGTTGAGCCAACTGATGCTCGCAAAACTCATAAAATATCGAGACGAGAGCAAATCACGATACTGCACCAACATTTTGG
>NZ_JAWOWP010000805.1:0-548 GCF_033340555.1 Vibrio sp. 1069 | reverse complement strand
TAGCATTAAGTCGTTACCGGCATGACCATTATGAAACATCTGTGTCACCACCTGTTCAAAGTCGGGCCCTGGTAAATAACTTGCTTCAAGCAGATCTTTCAGTTCTTCTTCTGTAGACGAGCTTCCGCCTAATGTCACAGGTACAGACGTTACAGGACCGAAAGTAAGGTCAATCTTAACTGGGTCCGCGACAGGCTCTATGTCGATACTCAACGTACCTGAAGCAGAAGAATTGCCATCACTAACAGTGAAATGAATCTGCTCGTAAGTATCCAAGCCGTTCCCAACACCATCTTTATCGAAAACATTTGCACCAGATTCATGTTCAGCCGGAACATAGCGAACAAGACCATTTTCGATATCAGAAGCGAGTACACTGCCAGAAACCGCTTCCCAACCATCAGAACCCTTCACTTGTAGTGAGCCATTTAGAGCAGAAGTGTCAAACTCAACACTTACCCCACTGTCAACGACTCCTAAATGTTCTAGTGTGATAACAATCGCTTCGTCTTCTAATCCGGAAATTTCGTTGCTTTGAACCGTTGGAG
>NZ_JAWOWP010000804.1:0-548 GCF_033340555.1 Vibrio sp. 1069 | reverse complement strand
ATGTTGTTCGAATTTATTACGTTGGAAGGTGCGCAAGCAGGATTGAGTTGGATTACGATTCTGAAAAAACGTGAAGGATACCGAGAAGCGATTGAAAACTATGATTTGGACGTGTTGGAACAGAGAAATGAAGAGCGCGCCGAGTTCATCGTCGAAAACTTCGATGTAGTGAAGCATCGCGGCAAAATCAATTCGGTATTTAGCAACGCTAAAGCAGCCAAAGCACTTATTGCTGAATATGGCAGCTTATCAGAGGCGTTGTGGCAGTTTGTCGATGGCAAGCCTGTGGTAAATCAGTGGCATGAAATGAGTGACGTACCTGCTTCGACAGAACAGTCCAAAGCCATGAGCAAGTTTCTCAAAAAGAAAGGCTTTAAGTTTGTCGGTGAAACCATCTGTTATGCCTTTATGCAAGCCGTTGGCATGGTGGATGACCACATCGTTGGATGCCCTAAAAAACAAAACCAGTAACGTTTCGTTTATATAATTGCTCAGTTTATACAGCTAGTTCTGGCTGTCATGAATACGTTCCAAGGCTTCGATACGGC
>NZ_JAWOWP010000803.1:0-548 GCF_033340555.1 Vibrio sp. 1069 | reverse complement strand
CCATTGGTGCGGTACCAAATCCGAAGCTTTCCGCACCAAGAATCGCGGCCTTAACAACATCTAGCCCTGTTTTTAACCCGCCATCTACTTGAAGACGAATCTTATGGCGAAGGCCATTTGCAACCAGTGCTTGTTGGGTTTCTGCGAGGCCAAGTTCCCAAGGACTACCTGCGTATTTCACCGAAGTCAGTGGACTTGCGGCCGTACCGCCATCGTAACCTGAGATAGTGATGAGGTCGGCGTAAGCTTTTGCGACCCCTGTGGCTATGGTGCCAACACCAGGCTCGGAGACGAGTTTCACCGAAACCAGGGCATTCGGGTTGACTTGTTTTAGGTCGAAGATCAGCTGGGCTAAATCCTCGATCGAATAAATATCGTGATGTGGAGGAGGGGAGATTAACGTCACCCCTTGCACCGAGTAACGCAGCTTGGCGATTTCTGCCGTGACTTTGTGCCCTGGTAGCTGACCACCTTCACCAGGTTTAGCTCCTTGCGCAACCTTGATTTGCAGTACGTCAGCATTGGTTAGGTAATGAGGCGTAACCCCA
>NZ_JAWOWP010000802.1:0-548 GCF_033340555.1 Vibrio sp. 1069 | reverse complement strand
AGGGAGGTATTTTGCATCAATAATAAGCTCATTAGAGATCTTGGAAACAGCAGCTGAATTTGCAGAGTTCCAAGGTTTCATGACACACGTCGTTACGCCAAACAATCGGCCGTTAATTGGTCGAGGGGGGATCAGCGTTCAACCCACCGCACAATGGCAATCATTTGATTTTACAAACATATTAATCATTGGCTCAATTGGCGATCCTTTAGAATCGTTAGATAATATCGATCCTGCATTGTTCGATTGGATCAGAGAGTTACACCTAAAAGGCAGCAAAATAGTTGCAATTGACACTGGTATTTTTGTCGTCGCGAAAGCCGGTCTTTTGCAGCAAAACAAAGCTGTAATGCATTCTTACTTCGCCCACCTCTTTGGCGAACTGTTCCCTGAGATAATGCTCATGACTGAGCAGAAAGCACTCATTGACGGAAACGTCTATCTTTCGTCTGGACCTTACTCTCACTCAAGTGTGATGCTGGAAATAGTAGAAGAGTATTTTGGAAAGCACACTCGAAACCTTGGTAACCAGTTTTTAAGTACAATAG
>NZ_JAWOWP010000801.1:0-549 GCF_033340555.1 Vibrio sp. 1069 | reverse complement strand
TTTTGAAAAAGCACAAAGGCTTGCAAGAAATCGCAGAACAGCTTGGCCGTATGGCTGGGCAAGTGAATGATCCTGACTTAAACCGTGCACCAGCGGAAGAGCTGCAAATGGTTGAAGAAAAAAGCGACGAAGCGACTGATGATATCGTCGGTATCCATGAAAGTGATGATCTCAACAAGCTGCTGCCAAACGAGACCATGTTTTTGGCCTACCCAGAGCTAGAAGTCGTGTTCTACAAGCATCTGGTCGACAAGCGTTTGATGAACTACCGCACGCAAGGTAAATCTCGCACTTTACGTAAAGTCAAAGCGCATCGTCCAGACAACAAAGCTGTGGATATCGAAAAAGGGCCGTTCATCGTCTGTGTGGATGCCTCTGGCTCGATGAGTGGTTTCCCTGAGCAGTGCGCAAAAGCGATGGCGTATGCGTTAATGCAGATTGCACTGGCCGAACAGCGCGATTGTTACGTGATCATTTTCTCTACTGAACACATTACTTACGAGCTCACCAAACAAGATGGTTTGCGTGAGGCGGCGGATTTCTTAACGT
>NZ_JAWOWP010000800.1:0-549 GCF_033340555.1 Vibrio sp. 1069 | reverse complement strand
GTAATGGACAAGTACGGCATTGTTGGTGTTGAAATGGAAGCGGCGGGTATTTACGGCGTAGCAGCAGAGTACGGCGCAAAAGCTCTGACAATCTGTACGGTTTCTGACCATATCAAAACTGGCGAGCAAACCACATCAGACGAGCGTCAAACAACATTTAACGACATGATGCTAATCGCGTTAGATTCAGTATTGCTAGGCGATGCAGAATAAGCGACAAAGATTCATCTTCGCTTTCAAGAACTAAAAAACAGCCCGCTCAAAGCGGGCTGTTTTTTATTTGAAGTTGGCTGTTGGAATTACTTGGTCAGCAGCAAGTTTTCGGCTTTTTTACGGCGGATCGGCTGTCTACGTAAAATCATAATAAACAACATGCCACACACAAAACTCATCAAGACCATCATGTACATGTAACGATCACTCTTACGATAATGGTGATCAGAAATCGCCGTCACTCGGCCTGTCTCAAACGTCACACGTACAA
Organism: Vibrio sp. 1069; assembly: GCF_033340555.1. NCBI lineage: Bacteria > Pseudomonadati > Pseudomonadota > Gammaproteobacteria > Vibrionales > Vibrionaceae > Vibrio > Vibrio sp. 1069. The sequence goes on along the minus strand of NZ_JAWOWP010000800.1, from coordinate 65 downwards.
AACCAATCACAGCACCATCAGCTAAGACTGGCTCGACCAATTGCTGGCGACCAATAGATGCGGTG
>NZ_JAWOWP010000799.1:0-550 GCF_033340555.1 Vibrio sp. 1069 | reverse complement strand
CGTTGCAGCTTAGTGCAGATCATTACTTGCCAACGGATGCGGGGTTAATTCCTACCGGTGAACAAAAGCCAGTTTCGGGCACCAGTTTCGACTTCACCGAGCCAAAATCGATTGGCCAAGGATTTCTTGCAGAGCAAGATCAGAAAACTGCTGGTGGCTACGATCACGCCTTTGTCTTCATGCCTGACGTGACCGATGGCGTATCTGTCGCTGCGGTTTTAATTGCACCAAAAGAAGATGTGGTGATGAAGGTGAAAACCACCAAGCCTGCCATCCAGTTTTATTCAGGTAATTTCTTAGCCGGTACGCCAGGTGCAAGTAAAACTTACGAACGCTATGACGGCCTAGCATTGGAAACGCAGTACTTTCCAGACGGGCCAAACAAACCAGAATGGGGACTCAACAATGGGGTGTTGAACTCTGGGGATTGCTATCAGCATCAAACTATTTACCAGTTTGAATTTTAGATAGCACTTCTACCCTTTGAACTTGCAGCGGCAGCGATGCTGCAACTCCAACGACTTTGGGTGTTATGGTGGGCTACATGCCC
>NZ_JAWOWP010000798.1:0-550 GCF_033340555.1 Vibrio sp. 1069 | reverse complement strand
ATTTCCGCTACCATTGTTGACGATCACGTCCGCGTGCAAGTGGTCGATACTGGTCAGGGAATTCCAGCAGAGCATCTTGAGCATATTTTTGAGCCTTTAATTCAAGCTGGTCAAGATGCAAGTCGCTATCGTCAAGGTGCGGGACTGGGACTATCGATTAGCCGCCAACTGATTGAGTTGATGGGCGGATCACTTTACGTGAGCAGTCAGCCGATGGTCGGCACCACGTTTAGTTTCACCTTGCCATTGGCCAGCGAAGAGGAAATCCAAGCAACTCAAACCTTAGTGGCGCGCGGGCACTTTCAAATTCCTGAGATTAATTTGGAAAATGGCGACGACTTATCGCTACCAGAGAACCCTGATGGCCCACTGCTTTACGTCGCAGATGATGAACCCGTTAACTTGCGAGTACTGGAAAGCTTCTTGCGCCTAGAAGGATACCGCGTTCGTACCGTTTCAGATGGCCCAGAAACGCTGGCGCTGGTTGAACAAGAAAAGCCGGAACTGCTGTTACTCGACATTATGATGCCCGGCATGAGCGGCTACCAAG
>NZ_JAWOWP010000797.1:0-550 GCF_033340555.1 Vibrio sp. 1069 | reverse complement strand
GTGCTGGTGTTTTTTTATCTTCAAACATCACCGAAGATAGAAAAATGGCCTTTTTGCGTATAAGAAAAAGGCCTGCCAATTGGCAAGCCTTTCTGATTTTCGTTTTTCGCTCTCGATTAACGATGCTTGTTACGTGCACCTTGTTCGCCAGCATTTTTCTTTGGCTTACGACGAGCAGGATTGTTGCTGCGACCTTTAGACGTGCTTACACGTTCTTCATGGCGCTTAACCGCGCGGCGGATTTTTTGGCTGCGAGCACGTTCACGCTTACGTGACGTATTATCCTTGCTCAAATCTAGCATGGTTTCTTTCTCTGGGCGAAGTTCTACACGCTCACGCAGGTAGTTTACTTCTTTCAGATCCAGTTCCATCCAACCGCCACGAGGCAGTTTTTTGTCTAGGAAGATATCACCGTAACGAACACGTTTCAGACGGCTAACGGTACACTCTTGAGATTCCCATAGACGACGAACTTCACGGTTACGACCTTCGTTGATCACTACGTAGAAAGTGTGGTTCATACCTTCACCACCCGCGTAGACAACGTCTT
>NZ_JAWOWP010000796.1:0-550 GCF_033340555.1 Vibrio sp. 1069 | reverse complement strand
AAGTGGGCAGTTTGTTACCGACCGATTCAAACGCGTAGACCAATATGGCTCAGTCGTGTGGTTGGAAGCTTCTTACAACCCGATCCATAACGACAGAGGCGAGCTGTACAAAGTGGTCAAGTTTGCGACCAACATTACTCAGCAAGTGCTTCAAGAGCAATCCATGGCGCAAGCGGCGCAGTTGGCGAATGAAGTATCTCAGGAAACGGGCACTCAAACCGTCCAAGGCCGTCAAGTAATCGGTTCTACCCTTGAGAAAATGCAGACCCTTTCAGAGCAAATGCAGCAAGCCAACGCCGCCATTGAAGATTTGAAAGCACACTCATCGAAAATTAGTGAACTGGTGAATAGCATTAGCGGAATTGCTGACCAAACGAACTTGTTGGCGCTCAACGCGGCAATAGAAGCTGCTCGTGCCGGCGATCATGGACGCGGTTTCGCGGTGGTTGCCGATGAAGTACGCCAGCTTGCCATGCGCACCAATACCACGACAGATGAGATTGTCTCGATGGTGACGGAAAATCTAGAGCGCACCAATAACGCTGTTGCA
>NZ_JAWOWP010000795.1:0-551 GCF_033340555.1 Vibrio sp. 1069 | reverse complement strand
AATCGTGACTATCGCCGAGTGGCGGAGTTGCACGTTGATTCAGGCTGGGTTCCGGCAGATACCAATGTTGATGAATTTGAGTTCGCGATTCGCATTGTGTGTGAGCCAATTTTTGCTAAGCCACTGTGTGAAATCTCCTTTGGACATGTGCTGTTGAACCTGTTCAACACCGCACGTCGCTTTAATATGGAAGTGCAACCTCAATTAGTGCTGCTGCAAAAAACGCTGCTGTACGTTGAGGGGCTTGGTAGACAATTATATCCGCAGCTCGATTTGTGGGAGACCGCAAAGCCATTCCTTGAAGAATGGATGATGAATCAAGTGGGCCCGCAAGCTTTGGTTAATTCAATCAAAGATCGCGCGCCATTTTGGGCGGAGAAATTGCCGGAGCTGCCGGAGCTACTTTACGATAGCCTCAAACAGGGTAAAGCGATGAACCAGCGTATGGATCAGCTTTATCAAGGTTATCGCCAAAGTAAGCGCCAGCAGGCGACAGGAAAGTTTTTATTTGGCGTTGGCGCCACTTTAGTCGTATGCTCGGCAATATTGGT
>NZ_JAWOWP010000794.1:0-551 GCF_033340555.1 Vibrio sp. 1069 | reverse complement strand
CTAAGCGTTCGGAAACCAACTGAACCCGCTCCTCTCGCTCTGAAAGGCCGTTTTCTAGTTCAGACTTCAACGCCTTTAATGTACTGAGCTCTTCGCCCATGCTGCGTGAGTGCTCGGTGAGCTGCGCTTGTTTCATCGCTGCGCTATCGACCCGCGCGTAGAGATGGTTTATGAGAATGGCGGTAGCTGCCAAAGTCAGTACAAATAGCCCTAAAAAGGTTTTTAGGTTGCGTTGCATCCGTTTACTGAAATACCAATGCTTGGAGCCATTGATGGTTGATATCGAGATCGTCAGTTGGTCTTTCATCATGTCGTAATGATCGTATTCTGGTATAAGCCTCGTCACTGAGTGAGCTCGACTGTAAGGAAAACCACAGGGGACTGCCAGAGGCAAATTGGAAAGAAGTGTCAGGTCGTGAGCCGTTTTCCGATATTTGATAAAAGACTCAGTGCGGATTTAATGTTGGGTTAATTTTGGTCGGTGTTGCATGTTTGGCACTTTAGAGTGACGAAATTACCAATAGTATGAATGTGCAATTCAACATACTTCA
>NZ_JAWOWP010000793.1:0-552 GCF_033340555.1 Vibrio sp. 1069 | reverse complement strand
CTGGTCGGAATTCAGACCAAATACAGCAATGGAAACCGCAATTGCCAACTCAAAGTTGTTACCCGTTGCCGTAAATGCGATGGAGGCATTTTTATCGTAGGGGATGCCCATTCTCTTCCCGATAAAGAAGCTGGCAAAAAACATCAGTACGAAGTAGAACGCTAGTGGGACTGCGACGCGGAACACATCCATTGGCAGTTGTAAAATCATCTCTCCTTTGAGGCTGAACATCAGCACGATGGTGGCGAGCAAAGCGATCAAAGTAATGGGTGAAATTCGAGGAATAAACACATCGTTGTACCACTTCTCACCCTTTGCAGCGACTAACCACTTACGACTGAGAAAACCAGCAAGGAAAGGAATTCCTAAGTAAATCAATACGCTTTCTGCAATGTCACCCATGGAAATATCAACCACAAAACCTTCGTAACCAAAGAATGGTGGAAGTACCGTGATGAATAGCCAAGCCATAACGCTGTAAGTCAGAATTTGAAATGCGCTATTTAATGCCACTAAGGCCGCGCCATATTCTTTGTTGCCGCCGCCAATATC
>NZ_JAWOWP010000792.1:0-552 GCF_033340555.1 Vibrio sp. 1069 | reverse complement strand
GCCTGTTTCAGTAGATAAAGTTGAACAAGCACTACAGCAACATCCTGATACAAAAATTCTGGCTTTTGTGCATGCTGAGACATCAACAGGTGCTGTCAGTGATGCACAAACTCTAGGTAAGTTAGCCAAGCAATATAATGTGTTGTCGATTGTGGACGCCGTTACATCGTTAGGCGGCGTACCGTTAAAAGTTGATGAATGGCAGCTTGATGCTGTGTACTCGGGCAGTCAAAAGTGTTTGTCGTGTGTGCCTGGCTTGTCTCCGGTGACGCTGTCTCCGGCTGCTATCGAAAAAATTCAATCGCGCACTACGCCAGTTCAAAGTTGGTTCCTCGATCAAAGCTTAGTGTTGGGGTACTGGAGTGGGGAAGGTAAGCGTAGCTACCATCACACAGCTCCAGTGAATAGCCTATATGCATTGCATGAAGCGCTGCTTGTGTTACAGAACGAGGGGCTTGAGAACTCGTGGGCTCGCCATCAATTGATGCATGAGAAGTTGAAAGATGGTCTTCAGAAACTGGGTTTTGAATTTGTAGTGGAAGAATCTTACCG
>NZ_JAWOWP010000791.1:0-553 GCF_033340555.1 Vibrio sp. 1069 | reverse complement strand
GCTCCATTGATGTGGGTAAAAGCAATAGATTTGATTGGTGCAGACTCCAGCGCCATGTTCATGAACTTAATGCCTGTGGTCTCTGTCGCCTTAGCGTCAACACTGCTCGGTGAAGAGATTCACGTGTACCATATTATCGGCGGCTTGATGGTTATCTCCGGCGTGATTCTGTCGCAGATAAAAGTACGGAAGAAGCAAGATCTTGCTGGCCAAGAGCTACCATCAACTTCCGCCTAACAACAAAGAGAAAAGCCACGGAGTAGAGCCGTGGCTTTTTGGTATCAACACCTCAAACAAAAGTTAATGTTTTGTTGCTCGCCCTATTCCCGTCACAAACGCTTGCTGCTACATTGGGAGAACAATAACTCACAAAGGAATGACAGATGAGCAGTGGTCAAAGAGATATTACCCTTCGTTTTTTAGCAGAACCTAGCGACGTTAATTTTGGCGGAAAGGTTCACGGCGGCGCTGTAATGAAATGTATCGACTTAGCGGCTTATGCATGCAGTGCTGCTTGGGGGGTAAAGTACTGCATTACGTCCTATGCGGGTGT
>NZ_JAWOWP010000790.1:0-553 GCF_033340555.1 Vibrio sp. 1069 | reverse complement strand
AGAGTCTTCTAGCGTTAGATGACGCTCTTCTGTTGCCACACCAACCACTGCGTAAGGTGCACGCTCACGCTTACAGATTGCATCGAATGCTTCCATGTTTTCTGGTGCTACTGCAAGAACGTAACGCTCCTGAGATTCGTTACACCAGATTTCCAGAGGGCTCATGCTCAATTCATCATTTGGTACATCACGTAGCTGGAACTTACCACCGCGCTCGCCGTCGTCACAAAGCTCAGGAAGTGCGTTAGAGATACCGCCCGCACCCACATCGTGGATAAATGCGATTGGGTTTTCTTCACCTAGCTGCCAACAACGGTCGATCACTTCCTGACAACGACGCTCCATCTCTGGGTTTTCACGCTGTACTGAAGCAAAGTCCAGATCTTCAGCTGACTGACCTGACGCCATTGAAGACGCCGCACCGCCACCAAGACCGATGTTCATTGCCGGACCACCAAGTACGATTAGGCTCGCACCAACAGGGATCTCTTTCTTCTGAACGTGTTCGTCACGGATGTTACCCATACCACCAGCAATCATGATTGGTTTGTGG
>NZ_JAWOWP010000789.1:0-553 GCF_033340555.1 Vibrio sp. 1069 | reverse complement strand
AGGCTATGCATTCGAGGCCGCCAAAGCCTTACTCGAATTTGCTCGAATGCACTTTGAGTTAAACGGAATAACCGTGATGCATTTAGTGGATAATCAGCGTTCTAAATCGGTGATCCAAAAACTAAAGATCCCTTACGTCGGTGACAAAACATTGCGCATGCAAGGCAAAGAACGAAAGGTGTGTGTCTACCAACTCACGTTCGTCGCTTCTGAATAAAGTCGAGGGATATGTCGGATGATCATCCATGAAACTTCACAAAATCTGCCCAAGAACAACCCTTTATTGCTGGGAACGGTATCGTTGTCGCTATTCTATTTTTCCTACCTAGCAGACAAGCTCGTCGAGTTTGGACTCTTAGCACTCACGATAGTAGGATTTAAACTGCTCTCAACGTACTTCACGCGCCGCGCGTTCAATCCTAAAACGCTATATATCGATGCAAGCACTAGCGCCTTGAAGTACAGCCAGGGCTCAACGGTTTACTTCCGTCTACCTCTTGATGACATTGTCAAAGTCCAAATACAGAAAGAGTCCTTCTCCAGCCAAAGTTTG
>NZ_JAWOWP010000788.1:0-553 GCF_033340555.1 Vibrio sp. 1069 | reverse complement strand
AGCGACACGTTCTTCAATCGTCGAATCGTTGTAAATGTGGGAAATGGCATCAAATGCGACATCAACGGTATCTTTGAGCGCCGCTTCTTTGGATTGAATGAGGTTTTGATGGAAGATCTCCACCTCTCGTTGACCCAATGTTTTGGCCTGATAAATGGAAATCCAACTGATGCTTGCCGACACTAAAACCACTGGAATCAATGTCAGCAAAATTAACTTGGCTTTGAGAGGCATCCTTCCCCCATGAAACGCTGCCCAAAGGGTCAATATGCCCCAAGAGCAGCTTAACAACTTGTCTCAAAAGGTGAAGACTCTCAGCTCACAAAATCTCTTTTATTCCTTACTCATTAACCCATGCCGTAGAAACTTGGGAAAAACAGTAAGGAGGCAAGGACGAGAATTTGAATCGCAATGAATGGCATCACGCCACGATAAATATCCCGTGTAGTCACGCCTGCAGGCGCAACCCCTTTCAAATAGAACAAGCTGAAGCCAAATGGCGGTGTTAAGAAGGAGGTTTGTAAGTTCATCGCGATGAGAATAGCAAACCACG
>NZ_JAWOWP010000787.1:0-554 GCF_033340555.1 Vibrio sp. 1069 | reverse complement strand
ACTTCTTTTGTTCAATTCCTCTAGCGAAGCTTGGCTGATCACCAACACTGGATAGCCGTCAGCAAAACTCACATTTTGTCCCAGGCTTTCACGGACACGATTGGATTGTTCACCGCTAAAAAGCAACTCTACGCGCTGTCCTAATACCTGACTAAACCAATCATCCGCATCATCGGTAGTCGTGTAAGCGGTGAAGGCATCTTTCCAAACTGTTGCGGGTGTTTCCTGCATTTTGAAATCTTGATAACGGATTTTAAGTGGTTCCATTCCCAAGCTACTGAACACCACCCCATCGGCAAGCAACGCTGATTTCACGGTTACCATTTGAGGGTACTTTCGCGCAGTGATCATCGAACCATCGGCTTTGGCAATCATAAAACGACGGTCAAAACTCAACCCTTGTTTTTCTACCCATGCGGACGAAAGCGACACACCTCCGACTGATTTAACCGGAAAAACATTGATTTGGGATAAAACGGGTTGCGACATAGCCTTCTTCCTACGGGTGATCTTTAATTGTTGCAGTATTGTATACCTAAATGACATTAAGATGC
>NZ_JAWOWP010000786.1:0-554 GCF_033340555.1 Vibrio sp. 1069 | reverse complement strand
AAAGAAACTTTTGTACCAGTAAAGATAGAAGAAGATCGAATTGAAACCGAACAAGAACTGCAACTTGAACACGTGATTCGTCCTAGGCCGGGCAGAAAATGGCTCGCAACCGGCGTGTTTGCTACTTTTGCCGGATTGGTCGGGTGGCAGGCTGTAGACTCATTTGTCACTGCGGTGCAAACAGCTGACTGGCTAGCATTAGGTTGGGCGGGTTTCATTACTGCAGTGGCTTCATTGGGCCTAGGTGCTATCGGTAAAGAACTCTGGAAGCTACGTAAATTAAGAAATCATTTCAGCATTCAAGAAGAAGCCGAACTGCTCGTTCACAGTGACAGTGTGGGTAAAGGCAAGGTGTTTTGCGAAAAGGTGGCGGAACAGAGTGGTGTATTAGCAGAAACCCCAGGCTTTGATCGCTGGCAGAACAGCATTAATCCAGCACACAGTGATGCGGAAACTCTTGATATGTACGATTCTATGGTCGTTAGTCAACAAGACAAGCTCGCTACAAAAGTGGTTTCTCAGCACGCGACTGAGTCTGCTGCGCTAGTTGCGGT
>NZ_JAWOWP010000785.1:0-554 GCF_033340555.1 Vibrio sp. 1069 | reverse complement strand
CATTTGATGACGCATACGGTTCTGACCGAGTTTTTTAATACGACCGGAAACAAGTTCGTAAAGTGAAGCATCAAGTGGGTCGAGAATGTTAAACAACATCAATTTAAATCTGCTGAGATCATTGCATGTGCTGCTTGAGGAGTGTCATGTAAGTCGCACTGCCGAGCGCTTGCACGTAACTCAATCTGCGGTCAGCCGCCAATTAGCCCAGCTTAGAGAGCTTTGTGGCGATCCGTTGCTTGTCCGTCAGGGGAACTTGCTCATACCCACACCTCGAGCGTTAGCGTTAAAAGCTAAACTTGATGATTTGCTGTCTGAGTTTGATCATCTGCTTGATGATAAACCGTTCGAACCGGCAGATTGGCAAGGTGAGTTAGTTGTCGCGTCTAGTGACTATGTTGCTCAGTACGTTCTTCCAGATATCGCTTCCCATTTAAGCCAACTCGCGCCGCAACTGGATATGGCTTATCGCTTATGGCAACCAGATTTTCTCGATAAGTTGCATGAACTGGGTATCCACATCGCATCGTCCATGTACCCTTCAAAACCAGAAG
>NZ_JAWOWP010000784.1:0-555 GCF_033340555.1 Vibrio sp. 1069 | reverse complement strand
ATCCTGCTGAAATTCAAGCGTTTATCGATCAAATGGAAAAGAACTAATGGTAGATATGTTAGACACTGCGCCAAGTATGCGTCGTCTGCCCTTCAGTTTTGCCAATCGCTTTAAACTGGTTTTGGAGACTGAGCATCCTGAGCGTCCTCCAATTCTTTACTACGTGGAGCCGCTAAATCCTGCGGCTCTGGTTGAAGTACGTCGCGTGCTTAAGCGCAGTTTCGTGCCTCAAGCCATCGATAAAGAATCCTTCGATAAAAAGCTGACTGAAGCGTATCAACGTGATTCATCAGAAGCTCGTCAATTGATGGAAGATATCGGTGCCGATAGTGATGATTTCTTCTCGTTGGCAGAAGAGCTACCGCATGATGAGGACTTGTTAGAGTCGGAAGATGATGCGCCAATCATCAAATTGATCAATGCCATGTTGGGTGAAGCGATCAAAGAAGGTGCGTCCGATATCCATATCGAAACGTTTGAAAAGACGCTTTCTATCCGCTTCCGTGTCGACGGCGTTCTGCGTGAAGTCTTGACGCCAAGTCGTAAGCTTGCGCC
>NZ_JAWOWP010000783.1:0-555 GCF_033340555.1 Vibrio sp. 1069 | reverse complement strand
GCCTAACCTAATTGCCAATACCCAAAGTCCGCTCTGAGAATCTTGTGGCTTTGGGTATAATTCTAGGTTTAGGATGAAGATCGCGTAAGCGTCGATGCTGCTGAATGTGCGGCATTTTTTATGCCGAAATGAATAGGAGCCAAATTGAAAACTAAGCTGATTACCCGTGAAGGTTATAACAAACTCAAGCAAGAGCACGATTACCTCTGGAATGAAAAGCGTCCAGAAATCACCAAGATCGTGACGTGGGCGGCCAGCCTTGGCGATCGTTCGGAAAATGCTGACTACACCTTCAATAAACGACTGCTGCGTCAAATCGATCGACGCGTTCGTTTTCTCAGAAAGTTTTTACCTGAAGTCACCATCGTTGATTACTCACCTCAACAAGAAGGCAAAGTCTTTTTTGGTGCTTGGGTCGAGATTGAAAACGAAGCTGGTGATGTGAAGAAGTTCCGCATTGTGGGGCCAGAAGAAATATATGGCGATGCCAAAGATTACATCTCCATTGATTCCCCTATGGCCAGAGCCATGTTGAAAAAGCAAGTGGATGAAGAA
>NZ_JAWOWP010000782.1:0-555 GCF_033340555.1 Vibrio sp. 1069 | reverse complement strand
AGCTGATGCTGATCCGTCACCCACTTTTCAACCAAGTAGCCACCAAACAAACCCGCTAAACACATTTGAATTGAGCCAGACAATGCAGACACCGCCCCAGCTTGCTGCTTATGCGGAGACAACAACAAACTTATCGAAACCGGAAAAGACATCCCTTGCGCAAAACTCAAACACGTGAATGCGACCAGTAACGATGCAACCGTAAACGGCGTCACCAACAGTAAACACCCAGAAAGCGCGACAATCGCAAAGCTCATCAACAGTATTTGCTGTGCTTTATAACGGTTATTGATCAAATTGAGGACGACGCTCCCCATCAACAAACCAGCTGACGGGATAATCATCAAAGAACCATAATCAGCCGCGGTTAAGCCCAATTCTTGCTGCATCAAAAATGGATATAAAGACAGTGTCACTAAGCCAGATAGGTAGCTTAACCAGTTATAACTGGCACTCCCGATAACTTGCTTGTTTGTTAGCAAGTAGAAGTAATTAACCATGACTTGCCTTACCTCGAACTTGCGTTTTGGATACGGCAGCGTTTCTGGCAGGACC
>NZ_JAWOWP010000781.1:0-555 GCF_033340555.1 Vibrio sp. 1069 | reverse complement strand
CTGTTGCAATGGAATGCGCAGTTCATGCTTAGACAAAATGAGTTCAGACGCTCGTACTGATTGGGATAACGCTTGGTACGTCTCGCTTTGAATCAAATGATAACAGCAAGGTGAAATCGTCATCGCCGCGATGCCGGCTTCACTTCCATATTCCATCAACCGAACATGAAGGTCACCACAAGCATGCAGTGCGACAGCATGTTGCGTGGGTTTGAATACTGCCTTGGTTTGAGGATCAAACGCGTCACCTTGGATAAAGGTCATTTTCCAATGATGTTCATTCGCGGCTTGTTGGCCGGAGTCGCATAACGCTTGTTGATATTCAAAACTGGTCACTGGTTGATCGGTTTGCGTGGTTAAGATCCGACCTAAGTATCCTTTACCCGAGCACCACTCTAACCATTCCTCACCTTGATGAGATTGAATCGCTGCCTCCCCCATCGCCATGATCTGTTCTAGCTTGCGCCCTGGGATTCCACTGTCTAACCCTCTTTCTAGCGCTAGGCCATCTAATGCCATCGACTCTAACTGTGTATGCCTAAGTAAGGATGGTAA
>NZ_JAWOWP010000780.1:0-555 GCF_033340555.1 Vibrio sp. 1069 | reverse complement strand
GGCGCAAGCCTTTATCGATTATATGGCCTCTCGTCAGATAGATATTGAGATGATGCCCGAAGGTGAAGGACAATTTGCACTTTGGCTTACGGACAGCCAGCATGAAGTTGAGGCAGAGGCCGAACTGAAGCAATTTTTGGCGAATCCATCCGCTAGCAAATACAGCGCCGCTTCCTGGGACGTTGCCGATACTCGTAAGAGCCAATTTCATTACGCTAGCCCAAGCATCATGGGAATGATCAAAGCCAAAGCCGGTCCAGTGACCTTATTGATCATGACCGTATGCGCCGTGATTTATGGTTTGCAGATGTTAGGCTTTGGAAATGGGGTATTTGCTCTGTTGCACTTTCCCGCGTTTGAAGGCCAGCAATGGCAATTGTGGCGTTGGGTGAGTCATGCATTGCTGCATTTCTCGGTAACACACATCATCTTTAACTTGTTGTGGTGGTGGCAACTTGGTGGCGATATTGAACGTCGACTTGGTTCTGGCAAGTTACTGCAAATCTTTGTGGTATCTGCGGCACTCTCTGGTGCTGGCCAGTTCTATGTTGAAGG
>NZ_JAWOWP010000779.1:0-555 GCF_033340555.1 Vibrio sp. 1069 | reverse complement strand
CAAAAACGCAACGCATAGCAAAAATGCCACGCGTTGCGAATCACTCTTAAACAGATTGTTAACTGGCTAACCTAACGACCTATGCGAAAGTTAAGTTGGCTCGCAAACACTAACTTGATTCGTTAGTTTTGATATCTTGTTTCAAACTTCTCATCTGATTCACAGAGGTAAATAATAAACTCGATAAAAGCGATGATTGCAGGGATCAACGTCCAACAAAATACTAAGTACAGAATACCTTGACCAATCTTACCTAGATAGAACTTATGTGCCCCGAACCCACCGAGAAAGAACGCTAAAAGTGCTGCTGCAATTCTACTTTTTTCGCCTTGGACACCCTTTTGTTGAGCTCCGCAACTAGGGCAAGCTCTAGCCGTTTCGTGAATCTCTTTTCCACAACCACTACAAAACATTTTTTCTCTCCATTCTTAAAATGCTTTACATATTGATTGCTGATAATATTCAAAAGAGCACATAGCGCCATGATTCACATCAAGAATACTTGAATAAAAAGAATGGGATGAGACAGATGGCTACAAAGTGCCAGTTAACGCC
>NZ_JAWOWP010000778.1:0-556 GCF_033340555.1 Vibrio sp. 1069 | reverse complement strand
CATAAACTTGATCAGGATATTAAGGTTTTCTTCTTTATATAGGTGTTTACAGTTTTTATATAAATGAGAAAGGGCGGTGTATGGGATTTTCTGTTCTGAAGCGATCGGTGTATGGCACAAATTATCAAATGCATTTGCCACTATGACTATTTGAGCCAATTCATCAATTTCATCCCCTTTAAGGCTCTCAGGATAACCGGAGCCATCTCTTAACTCATGATGCTGAGCAATCACGGTTTTAGCTGGTTCAGGAAAACCTTCGATCTGATTCGCGAGATCCAAACCATATTTAGTATGTAACTTTAGGTAGTTGGTTTCTGGCTCGGTTAATGGCACTTGCTTTCTTAATATAGCGGTAGGGATTTTGATCTTACCCATATCATGAAACAGTGCAGCGAAAGAGAGCTCTTTTAGTTGCTTGGCAGAATACCCTTTCGCACGCCCAATCATCATGGCAATAACCGCAACGTTTAGAGAATGGAAATAGATATCTTCAAATTCGTTTTTGCCGTTCATTAGATGAAGCGTGACATTATCATCGCACATCAACTTCTCA
>NZ_JAWOWP010000777.1:0-556 GCF_033340555.1 Vibrio sp. 1069 | reverse complement strand
AAGATAAGCAAGCCGCTGAAGAAATCCAGAAGCAATTTGACGCAACACGCAGTCAAGTTGGCGAGTTGGTGACTTCTGCTGAAAAACACAATCAGCATTTCGACCAACTTATTGCTGCGGGTAATGCTCAAGGCAATGCTCTGGTTAACGACACCATCATGGCGTTGGTTGCACAAACAGGTGCTATTGAGCGTGCAGCGGGTATTGTCGGCATCGATAGCCTAAGCCCAGACACCGCAGACCACGAGTTTTAAGAACACATAATAATAAACAAGGGCTCATCGTGAGCCCTTTTGCCGTTAGAGCTCGTTGTTATCCATTCATATAAGAGCAGTGATATGAAGCCATACCTACTTTCCGCCTTTGCCGCGATCCTTTCGACTTCTGCCATGGCTTACGATGTTAAGTCTGGTGGCAACACCAGTGTCAAAAAAGACGGTGCTAATGCCTATTCATTACCCGCGACGAACTTGCCAATGAGTAAGCGACTTGATTTTAGTGTGGGCAATAGTTTTTTCCGTAACCCATGGGTGCAAGCGCCAGCGACTACAGATGC
>NZ_JAWOWP010000776.1:0-557 GCF_033340555.1 Vibrio sp. 1069 | reverse complement strand
GACGAGTTGGGGAATCTCCGGATGTTTCCATCAGTGCATCCAGCAAAAGGCGCTGTTTTTCATGACTTTCTTTTAGCACATCGAATATGTTCTTCATCTCTGACTCCTTATCGGATTAAGAATAGTTGGTAAAACAAAGGGCGGTTATCACGCCGCCCTTTTTTGCTGTTGATGGATGAGGAGAACGCTTAACAATCTTTGTCTTCCGCGTTCAGATTCTCTTTAAGGTTTTCACAACCATCTTCAATGGCGTTTTGCGCTTCTTCCGCAGTCTCATCCAATTTTTTGCCCGCTTTTTCCATTGGCCCTTCATCACTACACGCCGCTAAAGCAAACACCAAACCAAATACTGCGGCGATACGATAAATAAATGACGTAACTCGCATGCTAACTCCTATCTATTTACGTTTTTCTTTCCAAGTATCACAAATACTATTGATACAATTAATGACAACAGGAACAGATAAAATATCACTTGCGCGACAGCTGCGGCGGCACCGGCAATACCACTAAATCCGAGCACCGCTGAAACGAGAGCCAAAGCAAGGAAAATAAAC
>NZ_JAWOWP010000775.1:0-557 GCF_033340555.1 Vibrio sp. 1069 | reverse complement strand
AGCAAATGGGCAAACTCGAGCTACTGACCACTTTTGGCGTAGTGACAACCTTGTTGGTCAGCTTTGCTTTGCACGAAGCACTCTATCGTTTTGTCGGCGTGGAGAAAGACGCACAAAAAAGAACCGTTTCTCTCAACCAACTTTATTCATTGTCGGTGCTGATCGCCGGCGCGGTGGCTGCGATTCTCCTGTTACTGATTGCGTTGCTCCCTATTCCTGAACCTTTTACGCACATCGAATTTGCTGTTGTCACGCTTACCATTGTTCTGGAAGGCAGCATTGCGATTGGCACGGCTTGGCTGCGCACTCAAGATGATAAAGCCAAAACACTGCTTCAAGTGATGGTGACGACGACTCTACTGCAAGTCACGTTTATCGTCGCGGCGCTTGCGCTGCACCCGCATGTCATCTCGGTGTTGATTGGCGGTCTTATCGCAGCGGTCATGCAATTTGTTTGGTTACACATCATCAACCGTTACACCCTTGCTCTGCCTCAGATTGCCTTAGCCAAGCAGTATTTGAATTACTGCCTACCAGTAATGCTGTCTGCACTTGTC
>NZ_JAWOWP010000774.1:0-557 GCF_033340555.1 Vibrio sp. 1069 | reverse complement strand
TTTCGTCTTTCCTACTGGCATTGACCTTAGGGCTTCCTGCGACTTCACAGGCTGAAGTGGAAATTCCTATTATGGATTTGGTGGATGTTCGAGGCATCCGCGAAAACCAATTAGTCGGTTACGGTTTGGTGGTTGGTCTTGCCGGCCAAGGTGACCGCAACCAAGTAAAATTTACCTCACAATCCATCACCAACATGTTGCGCCAATTTGGTGTTCAGATTGATGACAGCATGGACCCTAAACTGCGTAACGTAGCATCGGTAAGTGTGACGGCATCGGTAGACCCTATGGCGGGGCCGGGCCAAACCTTAGATGTGGTCGTGTCATCCATTGGTGATGCGAAAAGCTTGCGCGGCGGTACGCTGCTTCTTACGCCGCTACGCGGTATCGATGGTGAAGTGTACGCCATCGCGCAAGGTAGCGTTGTTGTGGGCGGTTTATCTGCTGAAGGTAAAAGTGGTTCGAAAGTCGAAGTGAATACGCCAACAGCGGGTCGTGTGCCGAATGGTGCAACGCTAGAGCGCGAAATCAAAACAGACTTCAACCAGCGCGATGAA
>NZ_JAWOWP010000773.1:0-557 GCF_033340555.1 Vibrio sp. 1069 | reverse complement strand
TCGATTACGCTCGTTTTGATGAGCAAGGTTTCTCAAGCACAGAAATCTTCAAAGATGAATTGGTGGTTATCGCTTCGAAAACGCACCCACGTATTCAAGGTGGCGTAAGCGCCGAGCAGCTAATTAACGAAAAGCACGCGAAACTGTCTAAAGTTCACGGTCAACGTAGCTTCTCTGAGCAGGCGTACCGCGAGCTTGACTGCCAAGCTGCGTACGAAGGTTCAAGCCTAAGCAACTTGCTTTACGTTGTTAGCCAATCTGAGTTAGTGACTATCGCACCACGCTGGATGGCGGAAAATGCGGTGAACAGTGACCAACTGCAGATTCTAGACTTCCCATTTGCGAACAAAGAAATCAGCGGCTTCCTTAGCTGGCATGAATCAAGTGAAAAAGACAAAGGCCACATTTGGCTACGTGACCAGCTAATGGTGACGTGTGGTGAAGTGGTTGCATCAAAATAAGTTTATTATTTGGTCTGATGAACTGGTCAGACTGGATTTGTAATCATCAATTTTTACAATTGTTTGGCCCCGAGAGACGCTTGTCTTTCGGGGCTT
>NZ_JAWOWP010000772.1:0-557 GCF_033340555.1 Vibrio sp. 1069 | reverse complement strand
TCGATCGATACGGACAACAACCAAGTCGCGCAGATGCTGGCCGCTTTGCTTGACTGGCCTCAGGCTACTTTTGCATCGGATGTAAAAATTGAAGATCACAAAGTGAAGGTGGTGCGAGAAGTCGATGGTGGATTGATGACGGTAGCAATGAACTTGCCAGCGGTGATCAGCACTGATTTGCGTTTAAACGAGCCTCGCTTCGCTTCCCTACCTAATATCATGAAGGCCAAACGTAAGCCCCTCGACACGATCACACCAGAGAGCTTGGGCGTTGAAGTTGTGTTTAGCCAAACCATCACGGAAGTTACCCCACCAGCGCAAAGAAAAGCCGGTATCAAAGTGGAGTCTGTTTCAGAACTTCTCGATAAGCTACGTAACGAAGCGAAGGTGATTTCATGAAGAATCTAATTATTGCAGAACATGACAACAACCAACTGCACGCCGATACGTTGAAAGTCGTGAATGCCGCAAGTCAAGCGGGCCAAGATAACACATTGCTCGTGGTTGGTTATCAGTGTGAAGACGTTGCCCAACAAGCAAGCCGAGTTGATGGCATT
>NZ_JAWOWP010000771.1:0-557 GCF_033340555.1 Vibrio sp. 1069 | reverse complement strand
GCGATCCAGACCTTCCAGTGAGTCATCCCAAAGATCTGGTAAGTTGCTGTACATGTTTTTTAGCAACCACGGCAACTCTTCGCCTTGGATAATATGTTCTACTTCGCGAGCGCATTGTCTGGCTGTTTCTAAATCCCATTGCGGTGAGATACCCGCATGACACATCACAAACTCGTCGTGCTCTGCCAGAAGAGGTTGTTTAGCTAGCCAAGAGAGCAGTTCTTCGCGGTCTTTAGCGAGGAAAATAGGGGTCGTTTTATCTTTGTCTTTTCGCTTTTTCAGGCCGTAAGATACTGCCAGTAAATGTAAGTCATGATTGCCGAGTACGACTTTTGCGCTGTCACCGAGTGACTTTACGAAGCGCAGTGTTTCGAGTGATTTCGGGCCGCGAGCCACCAAATCTCCTGCGAGCCAAAGTTGGTCATGTTGAGTGGAAAAGTTGACGCGCTTGAGTAGCTGCTGTAGTTCGTCAAAACAGCCTTGGATGTCACCAACAATATAGGTAGCCACTGAATCTCCAATCTTATTAATTTAAAACGTTCGGAATCGCTAAACGA
>NZ_JAWOWP010000770.1:0-558 GCF_033340555.1 Vibrio sp. 1069 | reverse complement strand
ATATATCGTCAGCGACATGGGTATATACTCGCGTTAAACATCAAGCCAATGCCATCGGGTTGCAAATCAAACGCTGCGTAGAAACCAATATGTTTAACGCGCTGATACACAACGACAATTAACGGCATCGGCGTTATCTCGAATGTGGAGGTTAAACATGAATATTGGCGCTGTCGCGAAGCTAACTGGACTGTCATCAAAGTCGATTCGTTTGTATGAAGACAAAGGGATCATCTCTCCACCAGCACGCAGTGATTCTGGCTATCGCGAGTATTCAGATAATCATATTCAAGAACTTAACTTAGTTTCACGAGCGAAAAACGCAGGATTTTCACTTCAAGAATGTAAAGAATTCGTCCAGCTTGCGCATAATCCAAACCGTAAAAGCAGCGAAGTGAAAGAAAGAACGATGGATAAACTGCGCGAAGTAGAAGAGAAAATTGCTCACCTGATGGAAATCAAAAAACAGTTGGAAGGTTGGGTATCGGCTTGTCCTGGCGATGCAAAAAGTCGCTGTCCAATCATAGACGAGCTCACTAAGTAAGCTCGCCTATCTAT
>NZ_JAWOWP010000769.1:0-558 GCF_033340555.1 Vibrio sp. 1069 | reverse complement strand
TCGAAACGTTAGCCTAACGATGGCGAGTTTCGAGCAAGCTTTATTTGTTGCAGAAAAGCCCGACCATCAAATGTTAACCACAGCACCAAAATATTGTCAGCGATACTGCGAACAGCTTCACCCCAACTTAATAGCGTTGCCTATCCCCGTTGCTGAAGATTATCAGCACAAGCTACTGATTCCATTTACTATGATTTGGCACAAGCGCAATAACCAGAATCCTAAAATCATGTGGTTGAGGAAGACGATAAAGAGCTTGTATGGCACAAGTTGAACGATTCGTTTTTAAGTACATCTAAAGCAAAGGAATGAACAGCCCCCCACCTTGATGCTATTAATAGCCGTAGGAGCGAAGTCTTACCTTCCATTCGATTAAGTATTTTAAAATCTTGGGTTCTATTATCCACTTCGACGTCGGTCTCTGCTCATTTTGGGGAACAAACAAGTTACATCAACATCAAGTCACCATTTCCAAATGACTAGGGCGCTGAAGTGAAAATTGGCTTCCCCCTTTTTATCGAGTTTAACTCAGCACTAAAGAAGTGAACCAATAGTCTT
>NZ_JAWOWP010000768.1:0-558 GCF_033340555.1 Vibrio sp. 1069 | reverse complement strand
TAACGCATCGTATGGGTAAGGCAGAGCGGGAAATGTATGTGACATAGTAAATCCTCCTTAATCGGAGGATTTACTCTAATGTTAATGAAAATCATTATCAACTAAGATCTTGTAGGGTTATTTGCCTACTTTGACTAAAGGCAGCGTGATGGAGACGCGCAAACCTCCCAGTGGGCTGCGGCTCGCGACTATCGTACCGCTGTGCTGACGAATCGCACTTTCTGTGATGGTTAACCCTAATCCAGTGCTGCCAGAGTGACGATCACGAGCAGTAGACACACGATAAAATGGACGGAAAATCGCTTCTAACTCTTCATCCGGCACACCATCACCGTTGTCATCGACGGTAATCGTCAGTGTGTCAGTCTTGTCTTGAATGTCGATCTGCACTTCATCTTTTCCGTAATAAATCGCGTTGCGGATGATGTTTTCTACCGCGCTCATCAACAGTTTTGGGTTGCCTGAGATATGTCGCTCAGGGATCTCTGAATAGCGGAGTTTTTTACCCATTTGCTCGGCTTCAAACTGCGCATCTTTAATGATCTCTTCCCACAAACT
>NZ_JAWOWP010000767.1:0-558 GCF_033340555.1 Vibrio sp. 1069 | reverse complement strand
TTGGCGCATGACATCGATGCTGAAGTTACGTTTTAGCTCGTTATCGAACCAATCTGCGAAGTAGTTCAGGTTGATGTAGTTATCAAAGCAATGCTCGAGATGCTTGTAGGTCACTTCCATATCGCGGTGGATGGCATCGTTCTTTTTGCCTTCGATAAATTGCAGATGCAAATCTTGGAAAAAACGGGAGAAAACCGTCGCAATCGGGTCACGGATTAATGTAACGATCTTGATTTGCTCGCGCTTTTGCAAAATGCGCTTGCGTTGATTCAGAACCAAACGGTACATCGCGCGATTTTTAAAATCGAAGAATTTACTCACATCCTTTTTGTTGTGGTACATGTGAAATTCTTCATGATCGTCAAACGTGTGGATGTGATAGCTCGGAATGTTACGCGCTTCCAAAGTATGCTCGATAGACGATGAGCCCACTTTCCCCATTTGATACACCAAGACGAAGTTATCAGCCCGAAGTTCTCGGTTCTTTTCAAATTGTCGAGCGATAGAGTATTTCATTGATCAAATCCTTGATTATTAAAATTCGTGACTTTTATTGAC
>NZ_JAWOWP010000766.1:0-558 GCF_033340555.1 Vibrio sp. 1069 | reverse complement strand
TCGATTTCTCAACGAAAATCAGACCACCAAATACTGCGCCTGCTTGATACGCTTTTGCCGCATCATCTGGGTGAGTCAGACCGCAAACCTTATTTTCACCTAGCGTTACTTTACGAACCGCAAGTTCTAAGTTGTCCTCCGCCATCAGCGAGCTGCCAATCAAAAAGCCGTCTGCATATTCTGCTAAGTCACGAACTTGTTGATGAGTGTAAATGCCAGACTCTGAAATAACCGTTGCGTTTGGTGCAAGCTTACGAATGGTTGGCGCAAGCTCTTTAGTTCGGTTTAAATCCGTTGTTAAGTCGCGCAAGTTGCGGTTGTTTATACCGATAACTTTAGCGCCAAGCTGAACTGCGCGGTGAAGCTCTTCTTCGTTGCTGACTTCCGTTAAAATGCCCATGTTTAGGCTGTGCGCAGCTTCTTCTAACGCTTTGTACTCTTCGTCATTCAGTACCGAAAGCATGAGCAATACCGCATCCGCGCCATAATGACGAGCAAGGTAAACTTGGTAGGTATCGACCATGAAGTCCTTACACAACACTGGTTGTTTCACTTGTC
>NZ_JAWOWP010000765.1:0-558 GCF_033340555.1 Vibrio sp. 1069 | reverse complement strand
AGGGTGCCAGCCCCACCCCAGCAGTCCCCCTCAGCCACATTTCTGGCTTGCCCCGCGCTTTTCTTCTTTCTCTCTTTTTCTCTCTTTTTCTCTCTCTTTCTCAATCTAATCTCACACACGAAGGTCAAACAGGGCACCCGCCGACGCGAAGCGGAGGCGTATTCTTGCCCCTCCCCCTCGTTGCATGATGGTCTAAATCTGTCTACTATGTAACCAATGAACTGTTAGAACAAACCCACACATAGGCGGCAGCATGGCTAAAAACTTCATATCAGAACAATTCTCGGCCATGTGCCGCGACTTAACGAACCTGTCCTCTCTTATCAAACGACTACCGCCACGGTACGCAAAAGTTGCGGCCATCCCTCCTACCGGAAAAGGAATGGAGAACGAGCCCGTCAACAAGATTGTCGTAACTGAACAAACTGGGCGCGAAGCTCTTGAGCTGGCAGCGCACAGCTACAGAGATCTTCACATCAACCCAGACTATTCGCAGAAGTCTGCCAGGCGCACCGTGGGGGTACTCTGGTTCTCCCCTTCCAGGATTGGTGTAGCTGA
>NZ_JAWOWP010000764.1:0-558 GCF_033340555.1 Vibrio sp. 1069 | reverse complement strand
TGCCTGTTAGGTCTTCGTACCTCGCACCACCGCTGTTGCTACGAGAGTTCGAGAACAGTTTTGGTGGCTTCGCATCTGGGTTAATTGCGACCTCAATGAATGGTTTGATAAGTGTTAGTTCAGAGCTACGAGCGACAATGTAAACTGCGTCCACATCACGACGACTGCGTGGCTGTGTTTCCAACTTAATGCGCCTGAGCGATTGCATCTGTGCGATACGCTGTTTGCTCTCTTGTAATCCAAAGACGTCGTTAATGTCTTTTTGTAGCTGGCGCTTATCACCAAAGTAGCTTGTTGCGACTTTGTTTGAGCTGTACTTGCTCCATTCTTCATTGAAAGCTTGCACAACACGCTCACCGTAGCTGCCTTTTGGCGCTAGGATCAGCGGGAAGTTATAGCCTTCGCTAAACAAGTATTTTGCAGCTTGAGCCACTTCTTGCTCAGGTGACAACGCTAGGTAGCAAATGTCGGTACCTGGCTGAACATCTTCAGGAATATTCAGCGCCAGTGCTGGAATGGCTGGACTGTTTGCTGAGCCATCCATTGTTGTTTGCAATA
>NZ_JAWOWP010000763.1:0-559 GCF_033340555.1 Vibrio sp. 1069 | reverse complement strand
CGCGACCTAGGGGGTTATCTTCTGCTTTGGTTGGATTCTTTAGCTGCTTCGCGATTTTTTGGCGAGCAATGAAAAGAGACACACCGCGAACCAACGCGATAATCAAACCAATCGCTAATAGAACAAGGATGATCTGGCCAACTACGCCACCCGCATTTAGACGATCTTTCAGCGTTGGCGAGTTCGCTAGCTGTTCTAAAAGAATGCCACGCGATGGATCAATAACTAACGAATCCAATTCGCCGTTGGTGAATGCGCTCGCTGTCGGACCATTTTCTGGCTGACGCAAATAGTTCACTGCGTCACCGCGCTGGCCGTTCCATTTCACATAGCCATTGTCATCAAGTAGTGCCATTGCGCCAAGACGAACACCGTTGACTTTCTGTTCTTTACCTTCTCCATCGAGCAAAGTGAAAGAGACCTTCGCCAGTTCGCCACTTGCGGTAACTTGCTCTTCCATACTGCGCCACATCGCTTGCAATTGCTTCAACGTCGGTAGAGACTTCGCCGCGACAATAGCTTCAATGTCTTTTTGATATGAGTTGGCATCTACGCCTGT
>NZ_JAWOWP010000762.1:0-559 GCF_033340555.1 Vibrio sp. 1069 | reverse complement strand
AAGTTGACAAGTTCCCGCTTGAAGAGGCTCGCGAACTGAACGACGATTCGCACCACTTCGGTTTCTACGTTCAAAAAGGTCTGTTTGAAGAATACGCAACGTTCGGCCGCGGCCATGGTCATGACTTAGCACCATACGATGTGTACCACACCGTACGCGGTCTACGCTGGCCAGTCGTTGATGGTAAAGAGACACAATGGCGCTTCAAAGAAGGCTCGGACCCATACGCGAAAGCGGGTTCTGGTTGGGATTTCTACGGCAATGCGGACGGTAAAGCGAAGATCATCTCTGCACCGTACGAAGCGCCACCAGAAGTGCCAGATTCAGAATTCGACCTATGGCTATGTACAGGCCGTGTTCTTGAGCACTGGCACACTGGTACCATGACACGTCGTGTACCTGAGCTATACAAAGCAGTACCGGATGCGGTGTGTTACATGCACCCAGAAGATGCGAAAGCGCGCAACGTACGTCGCGGTGAAGAAGTGGTTATCGCGAACAAACGTGGCGAAGTACGCGTTCGCGTTGAAACACGCGGTCGTAACCGTCCGCCAAAAGG
>NZ_JAWOWP010000761.1:0-559 GCF_033340555.1 Vibrio sp. 1069 | reverse complement strand
AACACCATTGGCGAAGGGATTCAATTTCCTGTCGGCGATACGTTGGATATCGAGTATGCACTTGAACGGCGAGAATGCTCAGGCGTCTGGAACAAGTTAAAAGGTAGGAAGCCAGGGTCGGTGAGGTTGGGGCATGCTCGGGAACGATATGGTCTGCCTGCTTATCAACCGCATCACGCATTAACGGATGCATTGGCGACGGCAGAGTTGTTTCAAGCTCAGTTGCAATATCACTTTAACCGAGACATGCCAATTTCTGCTATTTGGCAATAAATGTTATTTACCTTAAACACAAAAACATCAAATGATCGATGGAGGTGTTTCCTTTTAAGATGCTAATGAGAGCTACTACTTTAAGAAAATACATATACTTAAACTTGTGCTTGGTGATGTGAACTAATCATCACTCAAACTCCTACAAAGTATTTAAATTTGGTCACGTATTGTTAAGGAGATTATTCGTGAGCACCGACAATAATGGTGGGATTAAACGTCCCGATGGAAAGGTAAACGCGATAGATACTGACTATCAGATTGGTCAGGATAACGTTGCGTTAAA
>NZ_JAWOWP010000760.1:0-559 GCF_033340555.1 Vibrio sp. 1069 | reverse complement strand
TCCACCGCGTGCAGACCTTTAAGGAACGTCGAATCGCCAATCAGTGCTTTGATGTCTTTACGGTTCTTCTCGGCAATCGCTTTGACTACAGGGTAGGCTTCTGGGTGCACTGCAGAGGCATCCAGTGGGTTTTTACCATCCATAATACGAAGGAAACCCGCACACTGCTCGAACGCCTTAGGACCTAAACGAGGCACTTTCTTCAAAGTTGTACGTGCTTCGAAACGACCATTTTCATCACGGAAGTCGACAATGTTCTGTGCGATGGTGCTCGACAAGCCTGCAACGCGCGTCAGTAGCGCTGCAGAGGCAGTGTTCACATCAACACCCACCGCGTTTACACAGTCTTCGACAATCGCATCAAGACGTTTTGCCAGCATAGATTGGCTAACATCGTGCTGATATTGGCCCACACCGATCGATTTAGGATCGATTTTAACGAGCTCCGCTAGCGGGTCTTGCAGACGACGAGCAATCGACACCGCACCACGCAGAGATACGTCCATATTTGGGAACTCTTTCGCTGCAAGCTCAGATGCTGAGTAAACCGATGCCCCCG
>NZ_JAWOWP010000759.1:0-560 GCF_033340555.1 Vibrio sp. 1069 | reverse complement strand
AACCAATACTGCTTAGCTTCTTCATCGAAACTTCAATAAAGACTTGCTCTTGCTGCTGACCAGAGACAGAAACCTTGCTGACGCCATCGACCAGTTCAAGCTCACGGCGTAAGTAGTCGACATAATCCAGCGACTCTTTATAGCTGTAGCCATCCCCTGTCACTGCCAACAAGATGCCCTACACATCACCGAAGTCATCAATAACCTGAGGCTCATTAACACCTGGTGGTAAGGTGACTTTTAAGTCATTCACTTTTCGACGCAATTCATCCCAAATTTGTGGTAAATCATCGGGACCATAGTTATTTTTCATCGTCACGGTGATCTGAGATAAGCCACGGTTGGAAATGGAGTTCACTTCGTCAACGTAAGTCAGTTGCTGGATGGCTTTTTCCAGCGGGTACGTCACTTCTTCTTCCACTTGTTGCGGCGTCGCACCTGGGTATGACGTCACTACCATCGCATCTTTGATAGTAAAGGCCGGATCTTCTAAACGTCCCAACCCGAAGAAAGCAGCAATACCACCAATCAAGAAGATCAAAGACACCATCCAGCTAATA
>NZ_JAWOWP010000758.1:0-560 GCF_033340555.1 Vibrio sp. 1069 | reverse complement strand
CATCAGACCCATCGAAACGTCAGCCAACGACCAAACCACAGGAAGAGACGCTAGCGCACCAAACATTACCATGCCCAGAACCACAACGCGGAAGATGCTTAGACCAGCTTTATGGTTGTGCTCCAAGAAGATCAGGTTCGTTTCTGCGTAAGAGTAGTTCGCGATGATTGAAGTAAACGCGAAGAAGAAGATTGCAACTGCAACAAAGATGCCGCCCCAATCACCCACTTGCGAGCTCAATGCACGCTGAGTTAGCTCAATACCAGTAACTTCCGTTGCTTGACCTACATACTCGCCCGACATCAGGATAATCGCTACTGTTGCAGAACAGATAACAATCGTATCCATGAACACGCCTAGCATCTGAACGTAACCTTGAGATGCTGGGTGCGGTGGGTAAGGCGTTGCCGACGCTGCCGCGTTAGGCGCAGACCCCATACCCGCTTCGTTCGAGAATAGACCACGTTTGATACCGTTGATCATTGCTTGTGCAATCGCATAACCAAGACCACCCGCTGCAGCTTCTTGCAGACCGAATGCGCTCTTGAAGATCAGCATCA
>NZ_JAWOWP010000757.1:0-560 GCF_033340555.1 Vibrio sp. 1069 | reverse complement strand
CAACCCATCGGCGCGTAAAGAGAAGGCAAAGCTTTCATCAATGTACACCTCAAACTCAATCATATGTGCGATTTGCCCAGGATGGAGCACGGCTTCGTTTAAAGCGGCGTTATGACTTTTTATTTGACCATGACGATGCACTTCTGCCTCAAGTAAGAAACGCTCTTCTTCAATGTACTCTCCCGCAAGTACGGCTTTGAGTGCCGCTTGGAAATCGTCTGGGTTTAAATCAGTTAAAAAGCCTAGATTGCCACGGTTTACGCCAATCACAGGCACGTCAAAACGCGATAAAATTCTCGCTGCGCCCAGCATGTTGCCATCACCACCGACAACTATCGCAAGATCTGCGTTTTTGCCCAACTCAACTAAGCTGGCGAAGTGGTTTTGCGGGATCTCGTCCAAAATCGCTGCAAGGCGATCGTCAATAAACACTTTGTAACCTTCTGAGGTCAGCCATTCGTAAAGCTCTTTATGAGTCTGAATCGCTTGTTGATCTCTTGGTTTTCCGATAATCGCGATCACGTTACATGGATTTTTCATAGCATTTCCGCATTAAAGAG
>NZ_JAWOWP010000756.1:0-561 GCF_033340555.1 Vibrio sp. 1069 | reverse complement strand
TGAGTGGTAGAATGATTAAAGTCATACTTTTTAAAGACTTTAGTCATGAAATACTTGTTTACTCTGTTTCTCTTTGTTCTTTCTAGTTCCGCTTTTTCTGCCCCTCCTAGCTCATTTTCTGCCGCCAAACGTGAAGCGGTGAAAATCTATCAAGACCACCCAAGCAGTTTTTACTGCGGTTGTGATATCCAGTGGCAAGGCAAAAAAGGCGTTCCAGACTTAGCCTCTTGCGGTTACCAAGTTCGCAAACAAGAAAAACGCGCAGCTCGCATTGAATGGGAACATGTGGTTCCTGCTTGGCAATTCGGCCACCAGCTCCAGTGTTGGCAAAGCGGTGGGCGCAAAAACTGTTCGCGCAACGACACGGCTTTTAAACTCATGGAAGCGGATTTACACAACCTGACCCCAGCGGTTGGTGAGGTGAACGGAGACCGTTCTAACTTCAACTTCAGCCAATGGAACGGCATGGATGGTGTCAGCTATGGCCGCTGCGATATGCAAGTGAACTTCAAGCAACGCAAAGTAATGCCACCCGACAGAGCTCGCGGCTCGAGTGCACGC
>NZ_JAWOWP010000755.1:0-561 GCF_033340555.1 Vibrio sp. 1069 | reverse complement strand
TTCAGGATGCTTTCGTCCACACCAGCAGTCTTCACAATACAACCATCCAGCGCGATGTTGCCTTTCAGAACGGCAAGGCCGCCATCTTGGCTAAACGCGTTTTCTTTGGTGCGGATACAGCCTTCCGCGCGGTCATTATCGAGGGTATCCCAGCGACAATCTTGCGAGAATGCTTGTGTGGTGCGGATACCCGCAGGGCCTGCACGGTAGAATGATTTCACTTCTTCTGAATCGGTCAGCATGATGTCGTATTTGGCTAGCTGCTCTTCCCAAGTCAGACCTAGTACGGTCTTAGACTGATTGTGCAGCAGACCTGCACGGTTCAGTTCACCAAGGATACCGACAACGCCACCCGCACGGTGTACATCTTCCATGTGGTATTTCTGCGTTGAAGGAGCCACTTTACAAAGGTGTGGTACTTGGCGAGACATGCGATCGATGTCCGTCATATCAAAATCGACTTCACCTTCTTGCGCTGCAGCTAAAAGGTGTAACACCGTATTGGTCGAACCGCCCATTGCGATGTCGAGTGCCATCGCGTTTTCAAATGCGGCTTTGGTC
>NZ_JAWOWP010000754.1:0-561 GCF_033340555.1 Vibrio sp. 1069 | reverse complement strand
GAACACATTCCAACCAGTACAGATATTCAAGTTGGTGATTTACTTGTGACATCCGGTCTGGGAGGCATTTACCCTGAAGGCTACCCTGTGGCGACGGTCACGAATGTGGATCACGATACTCGTCAAGAGTTTGCATCGATCAAAGCCGAACCTGTGGTGGAGTTTGATCGTCTACGATACTTGCTGTTGATCTGGCCAAACGAAGATCGTCAGCACAAAGTACTGCAATCCAACGCGAATGACGGGTTAGAGCAAGAACAAGAGGTAACTAATGGCCAGTAATGTATTGCGTAGCAGAATGGTGATTGGTGTTAGTTTCTTCGTTGCGCTAGTACTGCAAACCATTCCTTGGCCCGGAGTATTGGACCTACTTCGTCCTTCATGGCTATTTTTGGTGACGTGTTATTGGGTGCTGGCATTGCCGCATCGAGTGAACGTCGGCACGGCGTTAGTGTTGGGCTTATTGTGGGACATTCTCATTGGTTCAACGCTAGGAATTCGGGGCATGATGATGTCCATTGTCATCTACTTGGTGGCACTGAATTTCTTGCTAATTCGTAA
>NZ_JAWOWP010000753.1:0-562 GCF_033340555.1 Vibrio sp. 1069 | reverse complement strand
GCCGGATGGTACAGGGTTGGAGATACTAAATACGCTGCGCTCAAACAATCAAACTTGTGATGTGATTTTGATTACCGCGGCTCGGGATGTCGACACACTACAGCAAGCGATGCGCGGAGGTGTAGTGGATTATCTGTTGAAACCCGTCATGTTCCCACGCTTGGAAGCGGCACTTAAAAAATACATCACTCAGCGCCAACAGCTGGATGTCGCGGAAAGCCTCGATCAAGGTTTGGTTGACCGCATGTTGCAATCAAATACAGGGACGGACAGTTGCCCTAAACGCTTGCCTAAAGGGATAGATAGCGTAACGCTCGATAAAATTCGCGACTTGTTTGTTGGTGAAGCCGCACTAACGGCTGATGAAGCAGGAGAAAAGATTGGCGCTAGCCGAACCACGGCAAGACGTTATTTAGAATATTTGATCAGCTCGGGTGAACTAGAAGCGGATCTAAACTACGGCACGGTTGGGCGTCCGGAACGTTGTTATAAAAAAGTGATACGGTAACAAAGCGCGAACCCAGATCGTATTTTGAGTGTAAAACAGTTAAAGCGGTGATTT
>NZ_JAWOWP010000752.1:0-562 GCF_033340555.1 Vibrio sp. 1069 | reverse complement strand
TGAAGAATGACAGCCATTCACTCCAATGAGTGGGTGTTGTAGGGATTTCCTTTGTCACAAGACCACTAGAGGCAACATTGCGATCATTAAGTACTTTCCTCACCTTAGCGATCAAGTCATCAGAGTTAAGTATCAAGCCAAATTCAATTGGTGGCTTACATATCAAAGACTCAACATCTTTGTGCTTTAACTCCTTAAAGGTGACTTCATCATACCCTTTGACATGAAAGAAGCGTGCAGTCGAATCTTGACGCATGTAGTACTCGAGTAAGAACGGTGACGCGCCAATCCGTAATGGAAGTAGCAACGAACCACACTCTCGAAGCATCCATACGTACTCACGGTTGCCATACTTCTTCAAATTACTGAAATCAATATCCAAGTCTTCCTTGTAAAACTTAGGAAGGTTGACTGATTCAGCGTGTTCTTTCATCTTTTCAATAACAGTTTTAATAGACATAGTGATTCCCCACAGTAGTTGGTTGTTACCAAAGGGAATACTTTCCCAAAGGAAGCGTTACCCTTTGGGAGTTGGTTGGTTTTACATTATTTGATTTTCGCG
>NZ_JAWOWP010000751.1:0-562 GCF_033340555.1 Vibrio sp. 1069 | reverse complement strand
AATATTCTTCTCGCAGAGCTAGGGGATTCACTCAACCTTGAGCGTGTTACAGAGTTTGAGCATCAAATGTGGTCGCTCTGTTTCAGCGAAGATAACGCTATCGATGTGCAATTTGTGCAAGAGAAGAACGAGGTGCTTGTCTCAAAAAGCCTAGTGGTAGAGAAAGATATTCTCACCGCCGACAAGCTCCAAGTGCTGCTGGAATACAACTTTTTGTATCGCGAAACGGGCGGAGTGCAGTTTTGCATCAACCCAACCACCAAAGACATTTTGCTTCAAATCGACAACACGGCAGACACCGAGATCAGCCAATTAGCCAACGTGATCAGTCAGTTGAATGAGTTGAGTGACACTTGGGTGCAACTATTCCAAAACAACACGGTTGTCGATTTTAGCCAACAAACTGGCTCACACCCGTTTATTCAAGTTTAAGGTTTTTTACATGGTTAATATCAATACGTCACACATGCAGTCGTTGAGCCAGCTGACGTCACATTTGGCGACACAGAATCAAGCGGACGATAAAGAGATTCGAGCACACAACGGCAAAGACATTTTCGTC
>NZ_JAWOWP010000750.1:0-562 GCF_033340555.1 Vibrio sp. 1069 | reverse complement strand
GAATATGTGCCCGGTGGAAACATCGAATATGAAATTACGGTAACCAACGGTTCGTCTAAGTACTTTGCCAATAACTTATTGATTCAAGACAACTTAACTTGTGTCATGACGGAGCAAGCAGGCGGTGCTGGCGATGCGCAAGCGTTTAAAGAATGGAAAGTTGAAGTCATTTCGGGTGAGGACTTGCTTGGCTCGGATCCGGGTTCGTATAGCTATGGCTCATGGAGCTCAAATCCAATTGCTTTGACGCCCGATCTTGCTCCAGGAAAAACCGTTAAATACAAACTTACCGCAAAAACCAATGACGCTAGCATGGGCGTTATTTTGGATGACTCGACGAGCTGCGCCAACGACAACGTGACCGAAAGTGGTTCAGGGGTTCAAACTCCTGACGACAACTTGCGTGTGAGTAAAGATGTCGACAGTCGTTACTATTCATCGGGTCAAACACTCACTTACACCATCGTAGTGACTAACGATGGTGATGGCTTTACAAACCAAGTTCAGGTCTTGGATGAACTCTCGGCGATCACTACTCAAGACATTAATGGCAATACGATCA
>NZ_JAWOWP010000749.1:0-562 GCF_033340555.1 Vibrio sp. 1069 | reverse complement strand
TAACCATCGGCTTTTATCCCTCTATTATCGAAGTTGGCAGTTGAGTCAGTTAACCATACAAGCGCGTGCGCATGCAAAAAATCAGCGCTCCCCATTAACTGATTGCATGTCGTCATTGACTGGCGATGGGAATGATCTAGCACTGCATTATGGCGGCATGTATGCATCTCCAACACGAAGTAAAGGTGCATTGAAGAGCATTTTGGAATGTTTGTCTGGTTGCCAAATTCGTATTCACGAGTTTCAAGGTCAATGGATGCGACTGTCTAAATCTGAACAAACTCGTTTGGCATCGAAAAGTATGCCCGAAGGCCAGTTTGCACAACTCGGTGCTGGTGCGTCACTAGGGAAAAAAGCCTGGAATATCAATGCAAGTACAACAATTGAGTTTCTCCCAAAGGAAAGTAAGCAAGTCACAAATCTATTACCCAAGACCAATACATTGAAAACGATAAAACGGGTAGCAGGTGACTTCATTGGCAAACACAAGCACGTTAAATGGCAACTCACGACTAAACATAGTCTATTGCCTCAAGTTCAAATATCTAAGCAACAAGGTCAG
>NZ_JAWOWP010000748.1:0-562 GCF_033340555.1 Vibrio sp. 1069 | reverse complement strand
GCTGGTTTTCACCACTTACAGAAATCGACTTTTGTGGACACGCAACGCTCGCCGCTTCCATGGTGTTGTTCGATCAACTCGGCGTTACAGGAAGTATTGAGTTTCACACATTAAAAGTGGGCACCTTAACCGTAATTAAGAACGCACTTGGCAAGATTGAAATGACATTTCCGACAAGAGCGCCACACCCCGTCAACGCCATTCCTACGCAATTGATTGAGGGATTAAACTGCGAAATAACACACGTACTGCTTAGCCCACAAGCTTACTTCGTCATCGTGGAAGATGAGCAAACCGTTTTCGATGTTCAATATCGATCCGACCAACTGAAACAACTCGCCCCTTACGATGTCGTCGTCACATCAAAAGGCAGTCAATACGACTTTGTATCTCGCTACTTTTGGCCAGCGAACGGCGGAGATGAAGACCCTGTCACAGGATCAATCCACGCAGGCTTAGCACCATATTGGGCGCAAGAGCTCGGCAAAGCATCTTTAGTGGCGTATCAAGCATCAGCGCGTGGTGGCGTTCTGTACTGCGAAATCACGGAGGATTGCGTCAA
>NZ_JAWOWP010000747.1:0-563 GCF_033340555.1 Vibrio sp. 1069 | reverse complement strand
ACCGGATAGACGGTTGGACAGAAACAGTGCGGCTGCTTTGAGAGCTTCATTCTTGGCCGCTAAAATGGTTTCTTTGGTTAGGCTGAGTGCGAGACCTTTACCGCTGTTTGGTACGCGCCCGAATACCTGTTTGTCGAGTAGTAAGAACCTAGCCGCCGTTAACTCTGCTACAGCGCACCGGAACTCACTTTGAGCAATTTGAACCGTAACGATACCGTGATTGTTCAACCCCGCGAACCAAGCGATATCGACGCTTTCAGCATTGATTTTTTCAACCTGAACTTTCAATCTCATCACAGCATTTTCTCCTCACTTTACTACCAGCGTATCATTGATTTTGAAAATGCAAACTGTGGCTAGAAGCTTCATTTCACGGCATGAAGCTTCCTGATTGGATAGAACTAAATTTGCAGTTTTTTTATCGCTCGCATCGTTTTTCTCACCTGGCTAGACAGCTCTCTTATTGGCTTCACACGCTGTTCCAGTTGGTTGAGTTCGTCTAGCAAATACAGATAAAGTGGAATCTCCCAATCCATCGCATGTGAAAAACGACGTAACACCCC
>NZ_JAWOWP010000746.1:0-563 GCF_033340555.1 Vibrio sp. 1069 | reverse complement strand
CTGATTCCTGTGGTGTACGCTTGTAGTATTGAACACGAGTATCCATATGGATTTGGAGAAAGGGATGAGAACTCTACATACTCACGTAACGCAAGTATTGCCCTCATTTGATGAACTGGTTCAGATGGCCGAAAGCGATCCAGAAGGCTTTGAACAATTTCGCCACGAGATGGCAAAAGAAATGATAGAAAGCGCCTCAGAAACGATGCAACCACGCTTATGGGCTCAGCAAAGCCATATTGATCGTGTGATTCGCAACTGTAAAAACCCTCAGCACACCAACGGCGTGCTAATGAATGAACTACAAAAACAAGTCACAAAGTTCAGAGAAGCATTACAGGGAAAAGCGACGTCGGTTAAAACAGACAACGTAGTCGCCTTCAACAGAAACGATTTCTACTGATGTGAGAGTCACACCTTAGGCAGACTCCCACATTCATAAATCACTGTGGCTCAGGACCGTATTTATTCGGGCCTGATGTGCCTTTCAAAAAACCACACTCAATCAAAATCCCAAGCCCACAAATTAATGAAACCGAAGCAATGAACAGCTGTGGCGTTGA
>NZ_JAWOWP010000745.1:0-563 GCF_033340555.1 Vibrio sp. 1069 | reverse complement strand
ATGATGCTTGACCAATACATCCCAGCACCCATTCAATACCGTCGCGAGCACAATTAAGCCCATGCCCGCGATTTGAGTGCGGCTCATTACATCAGCGAAAAAAAGTGATTGCCAAACGGCCGTAAACAACAAGTTGGTAAAAATCAGTGGTGCGAGTTGAGAGCCGCTACTGGCCAGTTGATAGGCTTTTGCACGAAACACTTGAGTATTGATGATCAACATCGACATGACTAATAGCCACAGCACACTAGGCTCAACGGATAGTGAGAATGAATGAGCCCCCAACAGTCCAGAGCCATCGTTGATAAGCGCCAAAGGCAGAATAAATAACGCGGCAAAGCTAAACGCCCAGAAGTTGATCTCTAGCGGTGACATATTACTTTTGCTGACTTTATACAGCGTCAATTGTGAGCCGGAGTTAAACAGGCCACCGGCCAAACCAAGCAGTAAGTCGTATCGCAAAGTAAATTCGCCTTCCGGTCCAGCCAACAACACCACACCACTAAACGCCATCACAATACCAAAAACGGTGGACGCACGAATTTTTCCAGGCCAGACAAGCT
>NZ_JAWOWP010000744.1:0-563 GCF_033340555.1 Vibrio sp. 1069 | reverse complement strand
GACGGTGTTTATTGCTGCGACGGATGCAGAATTGGACGTGATTTCAATTTGTAACTTAACGGGCAATGTGATTTTAGAGCGTTTAGGAACAGATAAGCGCGAAGTGCTCGCAGAGAATGTTGTGGAGTTTTTGGCCAAAATTGAGGCTGCGGTGTAAGCATGTACGTTGTTGAGTTGCAATTTGAGTGTTTTGATAACACCACCGTCAGTGCGGTAGATAAAGCCATTAACGGTTTGATGGATGCGTTACGTTACAACGGCCAAGTGCTAGGTCGTGAATTCCCGATAGTGATGGGCGATGGTGAATTTTTTGTGCGCGTGGTTTGCCCGGAACAAGACAGTTTGCATCCGCGTTATCATTCAGATTTCGTTAAAGTGTGCATGAATCGTTTGTCGGATGCGTCTTTGCTTGCGCCGAAAATGCGTATGCTTGGTCGTGATTTAAATTCAGAACAAGCGGCCGAAGACGAAGCGCCAAGTTGGCAAGTGCTCTACACGACGTATGTGCACACGTGCTCGCCACTGCGCAGTGGTGAAACCTTGTTGCCAATTCCACTGTATCG
>NZ_JAWOWP010000743.1:0-564 GCF_033340555.1 Vibrio sp. 1069 | reverse complement strand
GGATGGCGATTCCAGTGACGGTTTTGGCACTGACGGCATCATTTCGCCCCCAATATTGAGCAACGAGCGTGCCGTTGGCAGAGGCTAGACCGGCCATGATCATGATCGCCACGAAATGCCATTTTGACGCAATTCCCACAGCCGCTGTCGCTTCTTTACCAAAGTCACTAACCATGAGAACATCAGCCAATGCCAATATCGCGACAAGCGCGCTTTGGATTGCGACAGGAAAACCTAAGCGAATAATCTGACGTAACAAGTCGCCAGACATAGGATTTGTTTGGTTTTTGATGTCAGTATTGTTCGTCATAGTCACTCCTCAGTTTGTGGGGGAATATAAAACCAACCGAGGCATAAATACATGTTCGAAAATCGACAAAACCTGTGCAAATCCGTCATCGGTCAATTCTCGCCTCAACATGAGTGGCACGATGACGTCTACCTTGCGCCTGCGTGCAAAGAACGTTTTCTTACGCTAACGGAAATTCCAGAATGGCAACGTGCCGATATTTTTATGGCGGGATTGGCTGAGCTGCACGACGGTTATCACGTTGAGCGTGACAA
>NZ_JAWOWP010000742.1:0-564 GCF_033340555.1 Vibrio sp. 1069 | reverse complement strand
AATATCGTCACCTTCACGGCGACTGATCATCAATAACTTTGAGTGAATCTTTAAACCGGGCGCACCAAAGATGACGTGCACGCCAGCTTCAGTCAGAACTTTTGACCATTCAATATTTGCTTCTTCATCAAATCGCGCCTGCAACTCAACGACTACAGTAACGTTTTTGCCGTTATGCACTGCATCAATCAAAGAGTTCATCAAGCGAGAGTCTTTGGCTACGCGGTAGATATTAATTTTGATGCTGAGCACTTTCGGGTCAAAGGATGCCTGGCGAACCAATTCACCAATATGGTCAAAGGTGTGATAAGGGTAGTAGAGCAGAATGTCTTTGGCTTTGATGGCTTCGAAACTGTTGGCGTAACCTTGAAAGTCTGCACACTTCATTGGTGGCATTGGTTTGTTTTCGAGGTATTCTCGCCCGACGTTTGGAAAAGCGATGAAATCTTTGAAGTTGTGGTAGCGTCCACCTGGAATTAGGTTGTCGTAATTGGAAATTCTTAGTTTGCTGCACAAGAAGTCGAGCATCTCTTGCGGCATTTCACGCTCATACACAAAGCGTAC
>NZ_JAWOWP010000741.1:0-564 GCF_033340555.1 Vibrio sp. 1069 | reverse complement strand
TCGACGAACTGGAACTGCCAGAGTTCGACGAAGAAGATGCATTAGCGTCTATGGCTGATGAACCTGGGCTACCAGAATCTGAACGTGAAGCGGCAGCACCAGCAGCCGAAGCGGAAGAAGAGTTCAACTTCGATGATACTGAACTGCCAGAGTTCAGTGAAGAAGATGCTATAGCGGCTATGGCTGAAGCATCATCTTCATCAGAATCAGAAGTTGCGCCTAAGCCAATTCTCCAGGCAGATAATGACCATGATGCGCTTTTTGAAGTCTTCGCTCACAACAGTTTTGATCAAGAAGTAGAGCAGCCAACTGCTATTGAATCTCCATCTGAGTTAGACGATTTTGATGAATCAACGATGGCTAACTTGCTTGCAGATGAGCCAAGTGCTGAAGCGTTTGATGGCAAGCTCGACAGCGACACCATTGCAAGTGCAGGCATGGATTTCGAAACCATGTTGGATGTCGGTGATGACTGGGATGGTTTTAAGCCAGCATCAGACATGCCTGAACCATCGGTTACGGAAGAAGTCCCTGAAGATCAGCAAGAAGTGTGGAGTTCGAGCG
>NZ_JAWOWP010000740.1:0-564 GCF_033340555.1 Vibrio sp. 1069 | reverse complement strand
CGACGTTTCTTAAACTGGCAACACGGAAATAATACCCCTCATCCCCTTCCGTTGTGAGTAAATGGCGACCAGTGTCTTTCTGCACGGGTTTATGCTCAAAGTAAGCGAAGCGTTGAATCATCGCGCCGCCAACATTTTTCCCTTGATGACATTGTACGCACCCAGCTTTCTGGAAGGTTTTCCAACCGCGTTTCGCTTTCTCATTCAAAACATGCGTGTAACCCAATAAGTAGGCATCAAACGGCGCGCCTGGAGTTTCAAGCCCTTTCACAAACTCAACAATGGACGCTTTGATGTTGTCGATAGAAATTGGCAGGTTTCCAGCGCGTTTAAACAGCGCTTGATACTGCTCGTTGTTTTGAACGTAGCTTTCAATCTTCGGCCAGTTGGAATCCATTTCTAACGGGTCGTGAATTGGGCCATCCATTTGAGAGACTAACGTATTCGACGAGCCATCCCATAACAGTCGGTAATTCAGTGACGCATTAAAAACCGTGATCGCGTTTCGTGTTCCTGCTCCTTTTACACCTGCTGCTACGGCTGTGTTTTGCGCGCCATTCGTTT
>NZ_JAWOWP010000739.1:0-564 GCF_033340555.1 Vibrio sp. 1069 | reverse complement strand
TCAATGTAGCCTTCTACGCTACCGCAATCAAAGCGCTTACCTTTGAATTTATATGCGAGAACACAACCTGCTTTTGCTTGTTTCAGCAGCGCATCCGTAATTTGGATTTCACCACCTTTACCTGGCTCTGTGTTTTCGATCAGTTCAAAAATATCAGGGGTAAGGATGTAACGACCAATGATCGCAAGATTGCTTGGCGCTGTGCCTGGTTCTGGTTTTTCTACCATGTCATCTACGCGGTAGATGTCATCTTTGATCATTTCACCAGAAATCACGCCGTATTTGTGCGTCTCATCAGCGGGTACTTCTTGTACTGCCACGATAGAACAGCGGAATTGCTTAAACAGCGCAACCATTTGAGCAAGAACGCCTTCTTCCTCGTTCACACACAAGTCATCGGCAAGTACTACAGCGAAAGGTTCATCACCAACCAGTTCACGACCCGTTAGAATCGCGTGACCTAGACCTTTCATTTCACCGTGGCGAATGAAGGTAAAGTTCGCTGATTCAATGATCTCACGAATATAGACAAGTAACTGTCTGTTGTTGGTACCACTAATTTGG
>NZ_JAWOWP010000738.1:0-564 GCF_033340555.1 Vibrio sp. 1069 | reverse complement strand
GATAAGTTCGCCTCACAAGAGAAAGAAGCTCAAGAGGCCGTAACCGCTTACAAACCACTGGCGAAAGTGGAAGTGCCTTATTCGACGGGCAAGTTCCCAACAACGCGCTACTGTTTGATGGAAATGAAGCCCAAGACTGGTCGCAAGCACCAATTGCGTCGTCACATGGCCCACCTACGTCACCCAATTGTGGGGGACACATCGCACGGTGATGGTAAACACAACAAATTGTTCCGTAACGAATTTGATTCACACCGCTTGCTGTTACATGCTTCGGAGCTGCGTTTTGTGCATCCGTTTACAAATGAAGAGCTGGTGATGAAAGCGAGTATCGACGATACGTGGCAGCAATTGTTTACTCGATTTGAGTGGGACGAAGAGCTCGTTAAGTAAAGAGGCTGTGCTCTAGCGAAGAGAAATAGAAAAGGGTTGGCATGTTTACCAACCCTTTTTGTTGTTTACCGATTCTTAAAGGCTATTTGAGTTTTTCTAGATCCGCTTCGATCTCGGCGATCTTGCTAGAAACGACTTTTTCTAAATGGCGAAGATCAGAAAGAATCTTTT
>NZ_JAWOWP010000737.1:0-564 GCF_033340555.1 Vibrio sp. 1069 | reverse complement strand
AATTTAAAAACCTTCGCCACGTACTAACTCAGCCAGCGTTGACAAGCGTTGTTCACTTTGCTTGACGTATGGGTTCTCGGTATCCCACGCGTAACCAGCCAATATTGCACTGATCATCTGTTTAATGCGTGGATTTGGAGCTTGGTAGAAAATCACGTCTTGAAGCGTGCCGTTGTACCATCCTTCCACATAAGTGCGGAACGTGTTGACACCAACCATCAAGCGTTCTGAGTACTCTTCTTGCCAATCAACCACTTCGCCGTTCAATTGACGCACAACGCAATCAGCAGCAAATTGAGCCGACTTCATCGCGATAGTGACACCCGATGAGAATACCGGATCCAAAAATTCGCCCGCGTTACCAAGCAGCGCGTAGTGTTCTGTGGCTAAGCGTTTGACGTTCGCTGAATAGCCACCCAACTCTCCTGCAGGATTTGGGTACTTCGCGTTTCGCAATAAAGACGCCAAACCCGGCTCTTCATTAGCCAACTGCTGCAAAGCTGCAAGCTTATCTTCTGGGTATTGCTCGAAAAACTCAGGCTCACCCACCACACCAAACGAACA
>NZ_JAWOWP010000736.1:0-564 GCF_033340555.1 Vibrio sp. 1069 | reverse complement strand
TTGGCACGCTCTAAGGTGTTGTCGTCATGCGTAATGTGTTGACCAAAATGTTGAATGATTGCATTTAACCCGGGAGTTCCAGGTTCGACGACTTCTGTTGCGACAATGTCTGCATCGACACTATCAATTTTAAACTGCTGCTTGAACAGATTCGCTACGGTAGTTTTACCGCTGGCGATACCACCCGTTAAGCCTATTACCAAAGCCATTTACACCCCTAAAATTGACGTGAAGTACCAACTTAGAATTTGGTCGCCCCAGATTAAGCTTACCCATCCTGCAATCGCTAAATATGGGCCGAAAGGGAAAGCTCTCTCTATACCTTGTTTTTGTAGTCGTAACTGAACGAGCCCGAATATCACACCGACGACGGAAGAAAGTAGGATGATCATTGGTAATGATTGCCATCCTAGCCAAGCGCCAAGGGCAGCCAGCAATTTAAAATCACCGTAACCCATCCCTTCTTTACCAGTAAGCAGTTTGAAACCCCAATATACTGACCAAAGACACAAATAACCGGCAATCGCACCAATTACGGCGTCTTGTAGACTAACAGGGGTTATT
>NZ_JAWOWP010000735.1:0-565 GCF_033340555.1 Vibrio sp. 1069 | reverse complement strand
CTCGCCAAGCTTGTAGAATGTCTTGCGAATTGAGCTCAGAGTTCGACACGGGACTGTCCATTTGTTCCCAGTTATTCTGATGTCCGATGGAGAGCACGTTATTCATCGCGTCGCTGCTGTGCAATACGCGGTGGCCAATGTATACCGATAAGTCGTATTTTAAACGGGTAGGGTAGTCGCGCATCCGTTTGTTGAGATAAATGGTGCCCGGTGGTTCCATGAATGACGTAATCAATTGTTTGGCGTTTACGCCCAATTCATCGATGACATCTTGAGGCGCTCGGTCAACCCAGCGGATATCCAAGCCCATACTTTTGGCAATGTCGATCAAATCCTCAACCGACAAATTAAGGCGCTTCAATCCCACTTCTTCGGCGGCACGTTCTAAATCAGGAAAATGGTTTTGATGGTTCTCTTGGTGCGCGCGGATCAGCAAGTGAGCAAATTGACGACCTGTGATCCCGGTTTGAGACAGCATTTCTGGAATAGCAATCTGAAGAATGTCATTGGAAAACAGGAAGCTCGGTTCTAGCGCCATGCCATTAATTCCGCCTCGATTCCCTTT
>NZ_JAWOWP010000734.1:0-565 GCF_033340555.1 Vibrio sp. 1069 | reverse complement strand
AAAAAAGAGGTTTTATGAATCATGTTATTTCAATCGGCCCACAGGAGTCGTTTCTCGTCGCTATTTGTGTGTTGTTCCTAGGGCAATTTATCAACACCAAACTTCCAATTTTAAAAAAATTCAATATCCCAGAACCGATTGTTGGTGGGTTAGTCATCGCCTGTGTGATTACCGCAATGCACTTTAATGGCGTTGATTTATCCTTCGATTTACCACTGCAAAACACCTTTATGTTGATGTTTTTTGCCACCGTTGGATTAGCGGCAAACTACACCCAGCTGATCAAAGGTGGTGCGAAGGTGTTTATTTTTCTCGCGGTGGCATCAGCGTACATTCTTATTCAAAACGCCGTTGGTGTGTCTTTGGCGACCGCATTGGGCTTAGATCCGCTAATGGGGTTAATTGCGGGTTCTATTACGCTTTCTGGTGGTCACGGAACAGGCGCAGCTTGGTCGCAGACTTTCCAAGATATGTACGGGCTACATAACGTACTTGAGGTTGCGATGGCATCTGCGACGTTTGGCTTGGTGATTGGCGGCATCATCGGCAGTCCAGTGGCACAGCG
>NZ_JAWOWP010000733.1:0-565 GCF_033340555.1 Vibrio sp. 1069 | reverse complement strand
CTGCTGCAAGCGATGACGGGAATTGCTCGTTATGTTGCCGATAAAGAGTTGAAAAAAATTCTGCGCGACACAGATGGATTAGGTACGGAAGCGACTCGTGCGGGTATTTTGGATACGCTCTTTAAGCGTCAGTTATTGACAAGGCAAGGTAAATCCATACTCAGCTCGCAAGCTGGACGAGGGTTAATCAACGCATTACCACAAGATGCGACGTATCCTGATATGACCGCCCATTGGGAGCACCAACTTCAGGGGATGGCAGAAAGAAATCAAGCTTATCAACCTTTCATGCAGGCACTTGAACAGCGTATTGATGGGTTGATGAGCCAAGTAAAATCAGGGCCTATACCGGATTCTCTGCGCCACTTACCTAAAGTCGAACGTCCGGCGTTCAAGCGTAAAAAGCGAAGCTACCCAAAGAGTGGGGCATCGAAAGCGGGAGCCTCAAAGCGAAAGAGCTCTTAAACAAAAGCGGCGTATGATAGCGCCGCTTTTGCTTGTTGTTTGTGGTGGTGTTACTCAAACAGATCTCCGTGATTTTGAATGGCACCTCTTACATCATCTT
>NZ_JAWOWP010000732.1:0-565 GCF_033340555.1 Vibrio sp. 1069 | reverse complement strand
CCTATGCTTTCTGTACAGGTATTCGGATTCCAGTGGACCAACACTTGTTGCAGTACATGCTCTTCAATTGGTTTGGTGAGGTAATCATCCATACCTGCGGCGAGCAGACGATCGCGCTCCCCGGCCATGGCGTGCGCGGTAACGGCGATCACTGGTGTGTCTTTGTTTAACTCAAGCTCTTTGATGTTCTGACAAGCGGTCACGCCATCCATTAATGGCATTTGGATGTCCATAAAAATCAGGTCGTATTTCTTCTCGGTAGCGAGATTTACGGCTTGCTGACCATTGCTACAAGCCGTTACGGTTTCAACCCTTTCTTTCAGTAGTGCTGAAATCAGTTTTAGGTTTGCAGGGTTATCATCCACCGCGAGCACCGTCAGTGGCAGTCGTTCGCTTTCTTCTGTTTCAACAGGAGCGGTAATAGCTTGAGGGGCTTCAACATGTTCATTGATCAAACTTTGCAGCAGCTTACGGCGTGATAGCGGTTTGGTTAAGCACTGGATTTGATGCTCGGTCATGATTTGGTCGGCAAGCGCTAATTCGGTGCTCGGTGTACCCATGATGA
>NZ_JAWOWP010000731.1:0-566 GCF_033340555.1 Vibrio sp. 1069 | reverse complement strand
CCGGCAATCCAATTCCACAAATAGGGCTCGGTAGTACCATGGCCGGCACCGATGTCTATCTGTTGGATCGGCTCGACCAAGTGGTGACGGAGCTCGGCTTTAGTGAATACACCACTCAAGTCCGCGGTGACACGCTAAACATGTTCGTTTACACCATGTCACTGATGATCGGTACTGCAGGTCTGCCACACGTAATCATCCGTTTCTTCACTGTACCGAAGGTGCGTGATGCACGTACCTCTGCAGGTTGGGCACTTGTGTTCATCGCTATCCTATACACAACGGCTCCAGCAGTATCAGCAATGGCACGTCTAAACCTAATGGATACCGTTAACCCAGCGCCGGGCCAACACTTGGCTTATGACGAACGTCCTACTTGGTTCAAAAACTGGGAGAAAACGGGTCTGCTAGGCTTTGATGATAAGAACGGTGATGGCAACATCAACTACACATCAGATGCTGCAACTAACGAACTGAAAGTTGATAACGACATCATGGTACTGGCTAACCCTGAGATCGCGAAACTACCTAACTGGGTTATCGCACTGGTCGCAGCGGGCGGTCTA
>NZ_JAWOWP010000730.1:0-566 GCF_033340555.1 Vibrio sp. 1069 | reverse complement strand
AACGCCAGAGCGAATCGCAGCAATGAAAGAATTGCTAGGTTTCGTTGATGGTCCTATTTACATCCAATACCTGTCCTACATTAAAAACATTCTAAGCTGGGAGCTAGGTACTTCAATTCAGTTCTATCCGCTTTCAGTAAACTCTCTACTTGGCAGTGCATTTGGCTGGTCTCTGTTCCTAGCTGGTACAGCGGTTGTACTTTCTTTCTCAATCGCATCAGTTCTTGGCATCTTCGCCGCTTGGAAACGTGGTAGTCGTTACGATGCCTTCGTAACACCAGGCACACTGATCATCCAAGCTATCCCACAAATGGTTATCGCAATGCTAGCGCTGTTTACCTTTTCAATTGGCTTGAAATGGTTCCCATCTGGCTACGCTTATACACCAGGCACCGTGCCAGATTGGTCAAGCTGGGCATTCATTAAAGACGTTGGTTACCACGCGGTACTGCCTCTATTTTGTGCAACGATTGTTCAAATCGGTGGCTTCCTAGTAAACATGCGTAACAACATGAACAACCTTCTAGCTGAAGACTACATCACAATGGCTAAAGGTAAGGGTCTAA
>NZ_JAWOWP010000729.1:0-567 GCF_033340555.1 Vibrio sp. 1069 | reverse complement strand
GCTCAATATCGAACGCGTTACTCTTGGACGGGTTCGCTTTCTTCGGTGCTTGGTAGCGCATTCCAAACGGCTTTCACTAACGTCGCTAATGGGATCGCAAAGAAAACACCCCAGAATCCCCATAAACCGCCAAACACCAGTACCGCAACAATAATCGCAACCGGGTGAAGGTTAACCGCTTCTGAAAATAGAACTGGCACAAGCACATTACCATCTAGCGCTTGGATGATGCCGTAAGCCAGCAACAACCAGTAGAATTGTGGCGTCATGCCCCATTGGAACAAACCAACAATCGCAACCGGTACGGTTACCGCTGCTGCACCAATATATGGAATCAATACCGACAAACCTACAGCAACGGCCAATAATGCGGAGTAACGTAGGTCTAGAATCGCGAATGTTACGTAGCTCACGCCACCAACAATCAAGATTTCCAGCACTTTCCCGCGAATGTAGTTCGAGATTTGCTCGTTCATCTCGTGCCAAACTTTGTTCGCCAGCTTACGGTTTTTCGGCAAAATGCCGCTCGCCATTCTAAGCATTTCTTCTTTGTCTTTAAGTAGGAAG
>NZ_JAWOWP010000728.1:0-568 GCF_033340555.1 Vibrio sp. 1069 | reverse complement strand
AACTCTTCCGCTTCATTGCGAAAGATATAAATTCGAAATAATACCGACGGATTAAACCATATCTTGCGACGAGTGTAGATAAAAAACTGGTTGTACCTATTTTCGATATCGTTAATTACTGATGTTATGCGGCTACACTACCGATATTTTGAAGCAAGTTTGTGAATTTAGTT
This sequence comes from Vibrio sp. 1069, assembly GCF_033340555.1. Taxonomy (NCBI): domain Bacteria; kingdom Pseudomonadati; phylum Pseudomonadota; class Gammaproteobacteria; order Vibrionales; family Vibrionaceae; genus Vibrio; species Vibrio sp. 1069. The sequence goes on along the minus strand of NZ_JAWOWP010000728.1, from coordinate 395 downwards.
CAAATTATCTGGCAAAAACAGCGGACCGATCGGCACGCAAGGCAATTCAAATTCTTCTGGATAATCGACATCGACTAAGTACAAACCTTCAGCCTTCGCTGTTGCACCTGCAAGTTTGCGATCTTTTGCCTCAAGCAACCACTTGATCCAGTCTGGTTTTTCTTCACGACGACCGACTTTAATCAGGCTACCTGTGATGTTTCGAACCATGTGATGAACGAACGCGTTCGCTTTAATGTCGATAACAACATAATCACCATGACGAGTGACGTTTAGGTGCATCAAATTACGGCACGGACTCAACGACCGACAATGCGCTGCACGGAATGATGAAAAGTCATTTTCACCTAACAAATATTGCCCGGCTTCATGCATTTTCTTTTCATCTAGCTCGC
>NZ_JAWOWP010000727.1:0-568 GCF_033340555.1 Vibrio sp. 1069 | reverse complement strand
TAGATGACGTCTTATCCATGTAGTCAAAGCCATAAGTCACTCGGTTATCAAACTGAGCGAGAGCAAAATCCGATTGGAATTTCGCATTTAAGCCGAGGTTTTGGTTCTTAGCCGTGTTCTTTGACAAGCGGTTCGAAGGCCAACGCGGTGCCATAACCGTTTCATCACGTTTGATTTCGGTTTCGGTGTTGTAAAGCGTCACGTTACCTTGGTGCTGCTCCCCTCTTAGCTCGTAACTGAGCGTGACGGTATCGCGATCATAATCCGTTGGGATCAGCAACTTGCTCGACAAGCCATTGTTTGCGCTACCTGCCATATCAGGGCGAGGACTGTAATCGCCGCTGTCACGGTACATATCGTAGGAAAGTTCGAAGCGGTGAATGTCATTAAACTCGTAACCAAGCTTCGCAAGAATGTTGTAAACGTCCCCTGCCGAGCCGAACGTCTTGTCGCCATTTCCATCTTTGAAATCGTCACGCGTCACATAGTGGCCATAAACCATTGCATCTACGTTTTCTGACAGCAAACCGTATAACGTTAAAGAGCCTTGTTGGTTGTCGTTAGATGC
>NZ_JAWOWP010000726.1:0-569 GCF_033340555.1 Vibrio sp. 1069 | reverse complement strand
CGACAAGCGTATAGAAACGTAAATTTTGTTGTATGTACAACACTGGGTAATTATCATTCTAACTAATTTGTTTGGGATAGATGCATATCCACTAATCATAATCGAGCCATTCAGAACGCATTGAATTGGATATTTGTAGGGCTTGCAAAATAAGAGAGATGTTTCATGAGACGTAGAACCACGCTATCGCTGCTGATTGCATCGAGCCTGTTTATGGCGGGATGTCAACCAAGCCAAGAAGGAACTGAGCAAGGTGGTGGCGCCGCTCCCGCAACCGAAGTGAATGTGTTGACGGTTGAACCTGTTCGACAAGCTTTGACGGTTGAGTTGCCGGGCCGCAGCCGTGCATTTAAAGAGGCGGAAGTCCGCCCACAGGTAACGGGTATTATTTCAGAACGTAACTTTGTTGAAGGTGGCGTTGTGGAAAAAGGTCAGTCGTTGTATCAAATTGATGACTCTTCATTTCAAGCGGATTTGCTTAGTGCAGAAGCGGAGCTGATTCGTGCGCAAGCTTCTGAAGAATCGACGTTTGCAACCGTTAAACGTTACCGCGCATTGATTACCAAGAA
>NZ_JAWOWP010000725.1:0-569 GCF_033340555.1 Vibrio sp. 1069 | reverse complement strand
AACATCTGTATTATTTTTAATAAATTTATAGCCCCCAAACCAACCTTCTTTGGACTGACCGTTGTACTGGATTGTCTTCTTATAACCTGCTCCGCGAATAGCAATAGATTGTTGGCTACGACCTGGACGGCCATAGTCATTCTCATAATAACTGCCTTCATTCGAGAAGTTACCATACTCATCGATACCAAATGCTAACCAACCGCCGGCAAAACCTTCTAAACCGGGTTTTACACCAAAACCTAAAGGTCCACCAAATGCACCTGTCGCTGGTGGGACATTTGCGTCAGAAAAAACGATACCAACCCCATCTGCACCAGGTCGTGTGGTATTTGAATGAGCATAGTGATTAAACTCCACCTGCATAACGTTATCATCAGATGGGAAGATATAGTTGTAGGCTGATGCTGTTGCTTGATTATATTGGTTGCTTGATAACCTAAACTTGCCACCAGTAATGCTCGGTTTAGCACTATTCTTAAAGCCCATCACAGACCAGTTTGTAAGAGAGCCTGAGTCAAAATCTTCAGGTGGCAACGATTCACATTGAATAGGCTCTGGGTCAGGGC
>NZ_JAWOWP010000724.1:0-569 GCF_033340555.1 Vibrio sp. 1069 | reverse complement strand
ACATCGCCTTTTTTAACGACTTGCCCTTCATTAACTTCGATAGATTGAAGCAACCCTGGGACACGAAATGCGAGTACAGCTCTGTCACCGGCTTCTGTGGTGGCGGGGAAATGGCGTTCAAATTGTGCGTTGCCAACAGAAACAGTAAAAAGTTTTGCGGGGCGAGATTCTGGCTCAGGAACTGGTGGAAGCTCTTTACCACAACCCGACAATGCAGCCGTGACGGCTATCGGAATGAGCAGTTTTCTCATCACATTCATCCATAAAAAGTAAGTGATTACATTTAAAGTAGATGAATTATGAATTAACTTCCAGAGCACAAAAGATTAATTATGCTTAAAAATTAGTAATTTGTGATAAAAAAGCAGGCTTGTCGCCTGCTTTATTTAAATCATTGATAGATGCATCAAGTTTAGAGTTTGCTGAACTCTCGGTTTACCCTAAATGTATCGGACGTCACATACGCTTCCATGTTACGAATTTTGCCATCAAGACGGTCAAAATCTCTTTCCAAAACACTGAGTAATTGATCCGGACTTTGTCCTTTCTGCCAAGGCTTACTTTTAAGC
>NZ_JAWOWP010000723.1:0-570 GCF_033340555.1 Vibrio sp. 1069 | reverse complement strand
CATTTTTTCTTGACTTATAGCGGTTGCAGCCATATAAGCCTGGCACTCGGCATTCTTTCTTTTCTTTAATATATTTTCTTTTCAAACGAACTTTTGGAACATTGTTCTTTTCATCTAAATTAATAGAATTTGCTCTGCGTAATGCTTCTTCATCTGAAATTTCATTGTAGATCACTTTAAAATTATTGAGCTTAGTTTCACGTTCTTCTCTTACGGATAGATAACTCATCTCACGATTACGTTTAGAATAAACTAGAACTTTAGACATATCGACAACCCTCTTGATATATATAGATAAACTCAATGACCATTATATTTATCAAGTAATATTCTCTTTGTAAAGGACCTTTAATCACTATTTTAAAAATCACATTAACATTTAATTATTAAATAAAAACCGTTTGGTTTTTTAATTATTAAATTAGAAAAATAATAATTAGTTAAACTTCTACCTAAAAATGAAAAAGATCAGATTCTGGGCTATTAGTGATGCGATTTCTCTCCTCAAAGAACCACATATTCATCACCATGAATTCTCGGTTAGGATCCTAACCAAGAATGAACATCGGA
>NZ_JAWOWP010000722.1:0-570 GCF_033340555.1 Vibrio sp. 1069 | reverse complement strand
ACTATTGTTGATCGAGATGGAAAGAGCTTCTGGTGCCTTAACGACTAGAGGAGGTGGTGGTGGCGGTTCCGAAGGTGTTGCAGTCAGAGCTCCCACCAAATTAAGTCGTCCGTATTGAGAGATGCTCTGTAAATCTTGTCCATCAGCACCTATTGGATCCGCTCCTTGTTCCAACATCATACGAATCATCTGGTTACAAGGTACGCCAGAGGCATCTTGGCAAGTTGCAGGATCGGATAACTGATCTGCATATTTATATGCCCAAAGTAACGCAGCTGCGCCAGCAACATGAGGGCTGGCCATGGATGTACCCGACTGCCAATGCAGACAGGCGTCATTATCGTAATCGAAGGTGCCACACTGCTCATTTGGCATCGTCGAGAGAATACTGTCACCGGGTGCCATTAGCGACACCCAATCGCTACCGAAACTAGAAAAACTGGCACGATTGTCATCGTCATCCGTCGCACCTACGGCAATCACGTTGTCATAAGCTGCGGGGTAGTTCTTTATCGGGTCTCCGGCGTTCCCTGCTGCGCTCACTAACAACACGCCTTTCCCCCAAGCGTA
>NZ_JAWOWP010000721.1:0-570 GCF_033340555.1 Vibrio sp. 1069 | reverse complement strand
TGTTCCAACGACACAGAAAATATCAATTCGCCAACGACTCGCTCATCAATGATGATGGGTAAATGTAGCGCCTCATTCTGCCAATCGGGTGTTCGAGCGATAGGTTTGTCACTTTTTAGATTCAAATGCCCGAAATGATGACGACGCAAAGAAGTGAGTTGGACAGGATCAAGGTATAAATATGAAGCGGTAATAACGGAATTGGACGTCAGTTGCTCAAGAAAACTGGCAATCATTGTCTCGTCGAAAGTGCTGGAAAGGAATGTCCGTCCAAACCGAATAAGCGTGGCATCAATTTTTTCTTCAAACTCAAACTTGCGCAGATCGCTTTCCGAGCGAAGTTCTAGCTTCCTTAACGCGACACTCAATTTTTGCGTAGATTCGTAGAGCTCATAACTTTTTTGCTCTAAAAGCAGTTCTGCCGCCTTTCTTGAGGCGATTTCTCGTTTGAGTTTCCTTTCTAATGAGGAGTTACCCGTCATACTCTTCTTATTGTGCCTCCAGCCAAAATCGAACTTGGCTTCCGTCTTCGGTTTGGTTTTGGTGCGTAATACGAATGACCTGTCCAAA
>NZ_JAWOWP010000720.1:0-570 GCF_033340555.1 Vibrio sp. 1069 | reverse complement strand
GCCATTCTCGAAATGGAATCGAGAGCGAATGCAATCGCTCTTTGTTGATGCGATAGATGTTTTCCAGTGACTCCATGTCATTCATATCCTTAGGTTTGGGTTACCAGTATTTAGTGATGAGCTCGCTCGCGAGTACATACGCAATGGTGAACATCATCAGTGCAACGGCGATATCGATGCCTTTTTTCACTTTCGGTTTAGATAGCGTAGGCCCGAGTTTTGCGGCGCCCATCGACAAGGTATAGAACCAAACAAATGACGCCATAATAGTGCCTAACGCGAAAGCGATTCGATCATGGCCTTCAAATTGTCCACCGATTGAGCCTAAGATAACAACGGTATCTAAGTACAAATGTGGGTTGAGCACGGTGACAGCTAATGCGCCTAAAATGACCGTTCGGCGTCCACGAGCTACGACTTCCCCTTTTGATTCCGATTCATTCTCTGGCTTGAATGCGCTTTTAAGAGAAAGTAGTCCATAGAAGCTCAGGAAGGCAATACCACCAAGCGTCACCGATGTCAGTAGGACTTCATTTTGAGACAGAATAGCACCACCACCAAAGATACCTA
>NZ_JAWOWP010000719.1:0-571 GCF_033340555.1 Vibrio sp. 1069 | reverse complement strand
CATCAAGAGAGGAGCGACGAAAGTCATGGTCCTGCGCAGCCAGATCGCCAGTTACCGGAAACCAAGATCAAAGTTCAGTGCCATCACAAAACGTATGCTGAAGGAAACGCCAGCTCTGATTGAGCCTATGCTGACACGTGACGTTCGTTACAACCAAACATTGGAACTGATAAACAACCCACCACCAGGCGTTGAGATAATCCAAGTGTGCCCACCAGAAACGTTTAAGTTAAAACGCTTAAGCCGCTCACCAGAACCTTTGCGAGAAGCTTATGAACTGGGAATTGAGGCTGGCAAACAAGCCATAGAACGTTGGAATTCAGTGTAAAGAAAAAAGCCACCTCGATTAAACGCAAGTTAATCTAGGTGGCTAACGCAAACTCGATGGCAGTGGATTATCGATTTGCTTCGCTACGAGCCCAATAAGTAGGCTCAAATACATTCAGCGTAATACTAAGACATCGGTCAAAATTGGCTGTTCGCTGTCGTTCGCTTTAATAGGTTTCGAACAGCCCTGAGTTGTAGTCTTGAATCGCTTGTTCAATTTCTTCAATACTGTTCATGACAAATG
>NZ_JAWOWP010000718.1:0-571 GCF_033340555.1 Vibrio sp. 1069 | reverse complement strand
TCGAGGCCAGAACATGGATATTCTTTCTGCAGCGACCATGCTGTTTCTTATCATGGACCCTCTTGGCAATTTGCCCATTGTGTTGTCCATTCTTAAACACATCGATCCCAAACGTCGTCGTAAGGTGCTCATCCGCGAGTTGATTTTTGCCTTATTGATTTTGATGTTGTTCTTGTTCGCCGGACAAAGCATCCTGAGCTTTTTGCACGTACAGCCGGAAACCTTGAGTATCTCTGGTGGCATCATCTTATTTATCATCGCAATTAAGATGATTTTCCCAAGTGCAGGGAGCATCACCGGGTTAGCGGCGGGTGAAGAGCCGTTTATTGTGCCAATGGCAATTCCAATGATTGCTGGCCCATCAGTGATTGCCGCGTTGCTTCTGCTTTCTTCCCAGCATCCCGACAAACTGGTCGAACTTTCAGCGTCAGTGGTGATTGCGTGGGGCGCGACCTTCTTTATTTTGATGTTCTATGGCTTTTTCAATCGTCTGTTGGGCGAACGCGGTCTGAAAGCGGTGGAACGCTTAATGGGCTTGTTATTTGTGATGATTTCCACCCAGATGTTCCTA
>NZ_JAWOWP010000717.1:0-571 GCF_033340555.1 Vibrio sp. 1069 | reverse complement strand
CCATGACGAATCGACAAGTAGTACGGGTCATTCACTTCTGCTTCTTGTTTGTAATTGTACAAGGCCAAAAAGTGATGTTTTTGCTTGGCTTCTTTGGTGGCTTTCTTCGAACTGCTGGTGCGGTACTCCAGCTTTTCTGCGATTTCTAAAATGCGGCGTTTGGTTTCTTCTTTAACGCTCAACGTCGGATCGTCATTCAAAACTCGCGATACAGTTGCAAGTGAGACGCCCGCTTCAGTGGCGATATCTTTTAGTGTTGCCATGTACATTTCCCGTTGGCATTGCTCACAGTCCAAGTGAGAACTCAATAATCTGGCTATTGTAAACAGCTACTTAGGGATGCACAAACTTTTAGTAAAATCGTGCGATCCACGAAAGAGAGCGGTATCTGCTCGACTCATCTTCACTGCTCATCATCTTCCTGGTTTAATTTAACTAAAGTCAGTATCTAAAATAAGGCTTTTGTGTAATTTTGTGGAAACGTTTACACAATTTGAATTCGATCACGGATCTGGATCGAGATTGGTTGCTAGACTTTTAGCCAGTTAAGAAATGGGCGTTCCGATTCGAT
>NZ_JAWOWP010000716.1:0-572 GCF_033340555.1 Vibrio sp. 1069 | reverse complement strand
CAGCGACGGATTTTGATGGTGATGTTTCGAATACTCTCACGTTGCCGATCACTGTTGTGGATGACGTACCAACCATCGACGGTTTGGCTCAGGGTAGTGAAGAGACCGTCGATGAGGACGACCTACCGCAGGGTACTGACCGTACTCAAGACACCATCATCGGTGGTACCTTCGATGTAACAGAAGGGGCAGACCAAGTCACCTCAATTCAACTGAGTGATTTGACGACGTCAGTTAGCACATTGATGTCTGGCGGAGAGGCAATCACCTTAGTCTTAACGTCCAGTACTGGCGGGGTGAATGTTTATCAAGGTATCACGGTTAATTCTCAAGAAGTGGTGTTTGAGTTAACTCTGAATGCGTCAAATAGCTCCTATGAGTTTGATCTTAGAAAACCACTTGATCATCCTGATGGCAATCAGCAAAACAACATTATAATCGAACTGCCAATCACTGTGACTGACGGTGATGGCGATGTATCACCAGTGTTCACGTTACCGATTACGGTGGTAGATGATGTACCCGTGGTAACGAATATAGACAGGTTACAAGTGCATGAAGATGATTTGCCG
>NZ_JAWOWP010000715.1:0-572 GCF_033340555.1 Vibrio sp. 1069 | reverse complement strand
TCAAGATATAGAATCCGTAAACATTTGGGGACTAGAGCCTAGCTTGTTGGCACGTATCGAGCGCAATCAATATCGCGCAGATATTCAGTACAAGCTGAAAGCGGGCTTTTCTTCGGACGATAAGAATGATTACGATGACCATACCTTTCAGCTCACCAATTTTTTTGAATTCAATCATCGTCATCGTTTAGTCGTGGATTATCGTTTTCAGGCATTGCATGAAATCCGCGGTGAAGACATCACTGAAGGACAAGGTAATCTTCTCGATTCACCTATCGAGTTTTACCGTAAGGATTTGAAAACCAACTACGTGTTTGGCTCTGCTGGTGCGAAAGGACGATTCGAATTTGGCTTAGGCTACAACGATAAAACTTACCAAAATTATCGTAACGGTTTACCTGGCAAGCCCAACGCAAAAACTAAGTACAACGACTTCCGCGCCCCAAACGCCCACGTTGAGTTTTACCTTAGAGCGACTCCTAAAACCTATTGGTTAGTTGGGACGAAACAAGTCTTCACCGAGTACCTTAATAAAAACCCTCGCGCTGCATCAAAAGACAGCGACACCGGTT
>NZ_JAWOWP010000714.1:0-572 GCF_033340555.1 Vibrio sp. 1069 | reverse complement strand
AACATGGAAATTGACCACTCAAGTCAGCAAGCTATAGCCGTAATTGACATGATGGTGACTCAGCAAGAAGGAAGTTCCTACGATTGGGCTTACTGGGATGAGACCTATGACCTTTTCGCACACCGTGACATCGCAGGTTACAGCGAACGCAACTTATATGTCGAAACCCTTGATGCGCTGAACCTCGATTTGATGTCGTTTATCACACTGGATGGTCAATCCTTAGTGTCATTGAGTCGTGAAAACACACCAGAGTCTTCATCCTCACTAAACAATAAAGTCGTGTCCGTGCCACTCCTCCAACAACATATTTTGGCAATGAACAGTAAGCTTGATGTTCACCGCGAAAGTTTGGCGGGCATATTTAAGATCAATGACAACATTTGGGGGTTGAGCTTAGCGCCAGTTCGCAACAGCGAAGGAGATCGTCCTTCGAACGGCTGGATGCTGTGGGGACGCAATCTGTCTGAGCGTTTCCCTGGCGACTTTAAAGCGATGATGTCTGCCAACAATACGCTCGTGACCAAGTCATTTAATCCTGTGGATCATGCAAAAACTAAAAGCATCGATAA
>NZ_JAWOWP010000713.1:0-572 GCF_033340555.1 Vibrio sp. 1069 | reverse complement strand
TTTCGGCCACAGTGGCAAATCGTCTTCAACTCAACCAGCTTATCAGCCCAAGAGAGTAGGTACTTACTGCCTTCAAAAAGTTCGCCAAGAAAATCGGTACGAAGACCATAGCAAAGTACTGGAATATGCAGCTTATCCACTACCTCTGTAAGTTGGTAAACCTGCTCTTTCGATAGGAACTGACACTCGTCAATAAGAATACAGTGACGTTTTTCGACTTCATGCAGGGCTGCAATCTCTTGGTATAGGTTCGTATCTGGACGGAACAAATGCGCGTCCGACTGTAAACCAATACGAGAACTTACTTTGCCTACACCATAGCGGTCGTCCAACGCCGCAGTGAAAATCACTGGCGTCATACCGCGTTCTTGGTAGTTAAATGAAGATTGAAGAAGAGTTGTCGATTTACCCGCATTCATTGCTGAGTAATAGAAATACATCTGAGCCACAGAGCATTACCTAAAGTTAAAATTTTATTGATGAAATTGGAAAATAAAAGGGCTGAATCATCAGCCCTTTTAAAAGATTCAATTACTTACGACGCCACGTTGTGCCTTCTGGACCATCCTCAA
>NZ_JAWOWP010000712.1:0-573 GCF_033340555.1 Vibrio sp. 1069 | reverse complement strand
ACTCTTCCATTTCTGGTGGCACAATTTGCCATAACAGGCGCTGGCCAGCGATACGCACTGCACTGCGATAGAACTCATCAAGCAAAAGCAAGTGCTGTGAGGAACCGCAGTTGTCACCCGTCATCTCTTCAGAATGGTTACTTCTAAAACGCTCTTCATCCATCAAGAAGAAGTTCGCTTCCACCCCTTGGCTTTGCGCCCAATCGGTGATCAGCAAACATTTGTTGGTGAGCAGTTCACGTTCGTCGCAATCCATCTCTGGCGAAATACATACCCAAATGTCTAAATCGCTGGAAGTGCTTTGACCAATCGATGACGTACTACCCATGGTATATAAGCCCAAGATCGCTGGCTTTTCTGCCGTCTTGAGTGGCTGACCAATAGCGAGTTGTATGTCGTCGATGAATTGCTGTTGGATAGGATTGAGTTCAAGCCCGTGTACGCCGAATGGAACGTCAGCGTCGTAGTAACCCGGAATGACTGGGTGATTGTAGTTCAGTAAGGCAGGAATCAAGTGGAAGACTTGCTGGCTTTGCGAATCCATAAGCGCCAGCGCGCGATCGATACGCTGCT
>NZ_JAWOWP010000711.1:0-573 GCF_033340555.1 Vibrio sp. 1069 | reverse complement strand
TGCCATTCGAGCGAACGTAACTCGTACGTCGTGCGCGGTTTTGAGTGGATCCGGCTGTCCATCGATGCCTTCTGGGTTGACATAAATTAAGCCCATCATCACAGCGGCGAGTGGATTCTCTAAATCCCGTTCACCTGAATAGCGGCTGTTAGGGTTGTTGGTAGGTGCCAGCCATTCTTTTTCTGAGCCCCAATAAATGTCCTTTTCTGGGTGCCAGATGTCTTCGCGCCCGAATCCGAAGCCGAACGTTTTCAACCCCATGGATTCATAAGCCATCGTACCGGCATACGCAATGAGATCGGCCCAGCTCAGTTGGTTGCCGTATTTTTTCTTAATCGGCCAAAGGATACGTCTTGCTTTGTCGAGATTAGCGTTATCTGGCCATGAATTTAGCGGGGCAAAACGTAAATTTCCGGTGCCCGCACCACCGCGACCATCTGCGATTCGATAAGTCCCTGCCGCATGCCATGACATACGAATCATCAAGCCGCCATAATGTCCCCAGTCAGCAGGCCACCATTCTTGGCTATCGGTCATTAGTGCGATGAGGTCTTGTTTGAGTGCAGCGAAATC
>NZ_JAWOWP010000710.1:0-573 GCF_033340555.1 Vibrio sp. 1069 | reverse complement strand
TATTGATTGATTTAAGGAGAGCCAACACTCTGCAAATCGTAGCTGTAGCATAAGGCTTTCCAGTGGTCTTACTGATCGCTCCCTGCATTTCCATCTGAACTTTAACGATATGGGCAGCAGTGAGCTGGTTGACTGGAACGTGATGTATCGACTTAGCATGGCGAAACCGAGCCACATCATCTTTCCATGTGCGGCGTTGTTTTTGAAGCGGAAGGTAAACAGTTTCGAAAAATCGCTCAAGAGTCATAGAAGAGTCAGCTTTTTCAGTATCACGTTCAATCTTCGGATCAATACCCTCAAGAATCTGCTGGCGATACTCTTTCGCTTTTTTCCTCAAAGTAACTAGGTCGGTATCACTAGCTCTACCAAGACCAATGCTCGCCTTCTTACCGGTTATAGGACTGGTAAACCTATATATGAACCTGACAGATCCCTTTCCTTTACCCACCAGACATCTAACGCCCACAGGCAAACCACTATCTTTCATAGCAGACAGATTAATTTCGTAATCAGCAGATTTCGCGGTTTTAGGATTGGGCTTGAGATTATTGAGGAAAGTGGTGGTGAGTCGTT
>NZ_JAWOWP010000709.1:0-573 GCF_033340555.1 Vibrio sp. 1069 | reverse complement strand
TTTGCAGTGACTTGCGTCGTTATTTAGCAACCATAACCATTGCAGGACGAATCACACGGCCGTTTAACTCATAACCCTTCTGCATAACAAACATCACGGTGTTTGATTCATGATCTGGGCTTTCTTGAATAGACATTGCTTGGTGGAATTCAGGGTTGAACGTTTCGCCTTCAGGGTTAATTTCTTTCAAACCAAACTTAGCAACCACATCAACAAACGTCTTGTGAGTCAGCTCAACACCTTCAAGGATCGGCTTAATCACTTCGTTTTCTGTATCTGCTGCTTGAATCGCACGCTCTAGGTTATCGATAACAGGAAGCAGTTCTTCAGCGAACTTGTTAAGAGCGTATTTACGCGCTTTGTCGATTTCCTGTTCAGTACGACGACGCATATTTTCAACTTCAGCTTTTGCACGAAGCACTGCGTCTTGCTGATCTTTTACTTTGGTTTCGCTAGACAATAATGCCGCTTCTAGTTGAGCAATCTTAGCGTCTTTCTCGTCACCAATTTCTTCAAGTTCTGCTTCAGCTTCTTGAGCCGCAGCTTCTACTTTTTCAGCCTCTTCGATGATTT
>NZ_JAWOWP010000708.1:0-574 GCF_033340555.1 Vibrio sp. 1069 | reverse complement strand
CATAGATATTCTTTCGGCAATAGGTGCTGACTTTGACTCAACCATAGGATTACTAACTGCTGGGGTTGGTTGAATCAGGTTTACCAATTGAGCAAAAGTTTGGTTGGAAGCTTTGTTCAACTCGTAGCTGAAGTACATAAAAATACAAACAAGCAGTGCGGAAGTTACCGAACAAACCACCCACAGAGGTGCACGTTCCGAAACCTGAGCACCTGCCAATATATGTTGTTCTACTTTGTTACTAAGCTCTTGCTGTACTCCGCGACCATGTGACTTAAGCACTGATACAACTTGTTTTCTCAATCTACGGTGAGCTTCAAGCCCATTTTTTTCTAAACGATACTGGCCTATAAAACCCAAAGATAAGCATACGTACATTAGCTCTAGTAAATCTAAGTGGGATTCCGGATGAGCCAAACAGCTATCTAGATGCTTAAAAAAAGCCTCTCCACCTTGGCTGCTCGCGTAAAAAGAGCTCAACAGAGAATCATGTGTCCAAAACGATTGACTCCCCCAATTGGTATTCAATACTGCTTCGTCTAAAGAACAGCACAGACAATAACGTGCGGTATCA
>NZ_JAWOWP010000707.1:0-574 GCF_033340555.1 Vibrio sp. 1069 | reverse complement strand
CTTTGTGCCACGGACACATTGATCACACCATCATTCGCGGTGCCGTAACTCTCGATAGCTGGGACGACTTTAAATTTACCTTGAGAGTTTTTATCAAAGTAATCCACAACGCTTTGGCCATTCGTGTCGAAAACACGTTGCTCGAAATTGTGCACCATCGCTTGATCGTTAAAAGAAACCTGCACAACCAACAGAGGCTGCTGTTTCACGCTCGAGCTGCTCATCGCCTGATAACCTTGTGCCGTGCGCAATAAGTTTTGGCGAGCCATAGGTTCAATCGCTTTTAACGAAGACAGCTCCGGCTTAACTTGCACGTCAGGACGAAACTTCGCGGAATCAGGCGCATCACTGGATTGGGTTTTCTCAATACCAGTCGAGAGCAACTCAGGGGTGTCTGAATTACGCTGGATCTGAGCAAAAAACCAAACACCATCTTCCTGAATCAAGGCATTGCCTTGTTTGTCTTCAAACCAATGGAAATCAGCAGTTCCGCGTAAAATCGCCTCGCTATTGCTTCCGTCACTCAGCGTGATCGGATGCCAAATTGGCGATGGTGGTGTCGTTGCCATACTGT
>NZ_JAWOWP010000706.1:0-574 GCF_033340555.1 Vibrio sp. 1069 | reverse complement strand
CTCACTTAAGTTTGGTGAAAGATGCGCAGTTTCCCACTTCCGGGTAAAACAAGAGAAGAGAAATAAAAAATGCCCCTACCAGAGAGTCAGTCGCAGAGGCATGGTGAAATTGAAGATGTGATGAACTTAAATCAACAATGGTTTGGTATTTATACGGTTTCAAAAGCCAGAGCTTTCTTCTCAACTTGGCGGAAGATAAGCGTCAGAATCCCATTCACGCTCAGATAAAACGCGCCTGCTACACCGAAAACCATTAATGTATCGTAGGTTTGAGCATTAATGCGCTGCGCATAGCCCATCAAGTCCATGATGGTGATAGTGCTTGCCAAAGACGTGCCTTTGAACACCAAAATCACTTCATTTGAGTAAGCAGGCACCGCGCGGCGAATCGCATAAGGAAGTAACACACGTAACGTGGCACTTTTGTTCATACCCAGCGCACGACACGCTTGCCATTGACCTGAAGGAATCGCATTAAACGCGCCTTTAAAAAGCTGAGTACTGTACGCGGCAGTATTTAATGCCAACGCTAACATGGCACAGAACCAAGGTTGGCTCAGCCAAGTCCACAGCA
>NZ_JAWOWP010000705.1:0-574 GCF_033340555.1 Vibrio sp. 1069 | reverse complement strand
AAACAGAGCCTTGTTGAACAATTGCAGCAAACACAAACAGTAGTGGAATGACAATAATGAAGGTCAAAACTACGCACGTGAGCAGCGATGCCGAATTTTTGTGTTTTGGCATTTTACGCTCAAACCACTCATGCACAGGAAACATAAGCAGTGAGATAATGAAAGCCATTACGATCGAATTGATGTAAGGCTCGACCAATAAATAGCAAGCAAAAGCAGCGGCGAGTAGAGCGATCATTAATACACGATGACTCGACGTGATTTTTACGTTGTTTGGCATGAGATAAATCCAACTTACGGATGACGTTTACAATGGCTCGCGTTGATATCAGCGCGAAACCTTTATTACTTTGCACCGGCTTTCCTTTCAGCCTTATGACACAGCTGAATTGGGAAGGGGTAAATGACCTTGTTATAATGACTACAAATCAGATGGTTATCAATCAAGAGATGAAAAATGGGTTGTTGTAACGGCGATAAGAAATGTAAACCTGAGAAGAAAACCAAACGTATTCCGTGGTTTGGCATTGTTCTAGGCGTGTTAGCTGTCTTGGTAATTTTGAACTGGCAATAA
>NZ_JAWOWP010000704.1:0-575 GCF_033340555.1 Vibrio sp. 1069 | reverse complement strand
CAGCAGTCATAACCATGACCAATGCAGAAGCAATAATTGCAGCAACCATAAGCGGTACTTCACTTGTTAAACCGACTGCTGTGATGACAGAATCCATCGAGAATACCGCATCAACCGCAACGATTTGTAACAAAACCACCGCCAATCCTGTGCGCACATGGGTAGAGTGATTGGTTTCGTTGTGAGTTAACCAGCTCCAAAGCTCTTTTAAGCTTTTCGCTAACAAAAACGCACCACCCAAGATCATTATCATATCTCGACCTGTCACCGCATGGTCTGCAACGCTAAATAGTGGTTGGGTAAGTTGCATGATCCATGTGATAGAAAACACCAATCCAATACGCGCTAACACCGCAAGACCAATACCTAGGTTTCGTGCAAGCTTTCTCTGGTGGGATGGCAATCTTTCACATAAAACGGAAATAAAAACGACGTTATCTACGCCTAAAACAACTTCGAGAGCAAATAAGGTGGCAAATATCACCCATGCTTCGGGCTGCATGAAAAGTTCTAACATGAGTATGCCTCCTGAGAATGGAAGCGATACGGAGAAGGGTTCAGTCGACTAAAGGGGT
>NZ_JAWOWP010000703.1:0-575 GCF_033340555.1 Vibrio sp. 1069 | reverse complement strand
TGATTCAAGCTGCAAAAATGGCGGTTGTAGGGCAAACCATGACCAGTTTAGCGCATGAGCTTAATCAGCCATTAAACGCAATGTCGACGTATTTATACAGCGCGAGAATGTTCCTCGAACAGGAATCTCCAGAAAAGGTTGGTGAATCCATTACTCACATCGAAGGTTTGGCGACTCGGATGAGTAAGATCATCAACAGTTTGCGCCAATTCGCTCGCAAGCCAGAAGGTGAAAGAGAAGTGAAGTCTGTAAGTGTTCATGAGGTGGCGGAGCAAGCATCCACCATTGTGAACACGCGAGCGAAGCGTCAACAGATCATCATAGAAAACCAGTTACCTGATGATGTAAAAGTGCAAGGCGACATGTTGGCGCTAGAACAGGTCTTCATTAACGTCTTAGTAAACAGTTGTGATGCGTTGATGGAAAGCACAAGGGACGAACAAAAACGGATTCAAATAGCGCTGGTGGAACGAACCAGCCAAACCACACTGATTGCGATCAGTGACAACGGCATTGGGTTTGGTGAAGAGATTGTGCAGCGGATTTTTCAACCTTTTGTGTCGACAAAAGAAGTT
>NZ_JAWOWP010000702.1:0-575 GCF_033340555.1 Vibrio sp. 1069 | reverse complement strand
CAAATCAGACTGTGGTTTTCTCGCAGGAAAGTTTTTATCGCAATGAAAAGAGAGCGTCACGATGTCCGGCTCTTCTTGGCACAAGGTGGCGGTTCCATCACCATGATGAACATCACTATCAATAATTAAAATCTTATCAACGTGCTCGTTATCCAACATGTGTTTAGCCGCAATCACTAAATCGTTGAACAAACAGAATCCACTACCAAAATCTTTGTGAGCATGGTGGTAACCACCACTTAAGTGCAGTGCGATACCGTGCTCAAGCGCTTTTTCGGCTGTCAGAAGTGTACCAGCCGCTGATGTCAGTGTTCGAGTGATCAGAGCTTCACTCCAAGGAAAGCCGATTCGACGCATTTTAGCGGCGGGCATATTACCTTGTGCCAGTAAGTCAACATACTCCGCATCATGCACGCGCTTGATCGCTTCAATTGACAGAGCTTGTGGTTCAAAAAACTGTACCCACTCAGCTTGCACATCGCGACGTACCTCTTCATAGAGATATTGATACTTCATGATTGGGTAACGGTGCCCTTCAGGCAATTCAAGTTTTGAGTATATAGGGTGGTATATCA
>NZ_JAWOWP010000701.1:0-575 GCF_033340555.1 Vibrio sp. 1069 | reverse complement strand
CTTGTCTACCACTGTACCTAACTCATGCGAAAACAGCGCCTTCTCTAAGTGTTGAAGAGGACGTTATTGCAGAACCTGCAATCGCAAAATAAACCGCTTTATTTGGCCCTACCTTTGGTGGGTAGGGCTATTCAACTCATTTAACTTTCGATAGATATTGTATTGATTTAGCTATAAAAAGTAATAACTCCTTGGGGTAGTTTGACCCCTAAGCCAATTAAGTGAGTGTTACTCTTTATATCCAAATTTTCCGATAGGCGTTGATATGACTACTGCGAACTCATCTTTAAACAGCGGCTTTGTTTCTCTTGTTGGTGCTGGGCCTGGCGATCCGGATTTACTGACGGTCAAAGGTTTGAAAGCGATTCAAGCGGCTGAAGTTGTGGTGTATGACCGTTTGGTATCGAAAGAGATTCTAGAGTTAGCACAGGCATCCGCAGAGATGATTTATGTCGGGAAAAAGCTCGATTTTCACTGCGTACCACAAGATCAGATCAACCAAATTTTGGTGGAAAAAGCACAAGAAGGGAAACGCGTTGTGCGCCTAAAAGGTGGTGATTCATTTATCTTTGGAC
>NZ_JAWOWP010000700.1:0-575 GCF_033340555.1 Vibrio sp. 1069 | reverse complement strand
TATTGAGACATAAAGAGGAAGCATGAAAACTTTCATCATAGCGTGGTTGCTTATCCTACGCGTAGGGTGTGATAAACACGCAGTAGTTGTTGAGGCGAGTAAGCCAGAGTTTGATCCTATCATTCAGCGAGTAGAACAAGGACAAGCAGCAAACCTGCATAGCTTACTAGTGTGGCAAGATAACCAGTTAACGTTGGAGCTGTATCGTCAAGGTGGTGGGCTTGATGGTAATCGTCAAACACCAAATGTGCCTGTCGGGCAAGAGGTTGTGCATAACGTGCATTCTGTCACGAAATCCTTTGTCGCTACGCTGATTTTCATCGCTATTGATGAAGGCAAAATCGAAGGGTTAGATACGCCAATATTTGATTTCTTTCCAGAGTATACCGAGCCAGATAGAAAGGCGAAGCTAGCGATAACATTACGAGATGTTCTAAATATGTCCACAGGCTACGCATTGGATGAATTGTCCGTACCATATGGACAAGGCAACATTTTTTCTCGTCATTACAATGCGAAGGACTTAAAACAGCAGTTTCTTTCCACTCAATTAGCTTTTGATCCAGGAACAAAGT
>NZ_JAWOWP010000699.1:0-576 GCF_033340555.1 Vibrio sp. 1069 | reverse complement strand
GTGATTACGACCACGAAGAAGCAGTGTCACACCGAATACACGACTTCTGAGAAGGTGGTAGGTTACGACGTAACGTATGAAGTGGCTGGTGCACCAACCACAATTCGTATGGCAAGCAAACCTGCGACGAAAACTTTCCCAATTCAAGATGGCAAAGTGGTTCTGCCACAATAATCTACGCTTGAATTGAGTGATAAAGACAAGCCCTTTGGTCTGATAGACGAAAGGGCTTTTTTGCATTCATCGTATAGGTTTTGGGTCTTACGAAACGATAGGTACTTGCTGCTCGTGCTCCTTTTGAGCCTGAAGCTGAGCATGTTCTTTCTGCTTGCGACGCTCGCGTTTCGATAGCCAGATCAGTGGCACCACGATCATCACTGTACCGATGGCCATGAAAATATCTGGTATTTCACCAAACCAAATAAAGCCAACGACAACCGCACCAATCAAACCGCTGTATTCTGCGCTCGCGATTTTGTTGCTATCGATAGAACGGTACGCCAGCACACAAGTCGCCGCATAGATCATAATGAACAAACTGGACCCTGCCGCGACAGGAAACGCGTCCCATTGCCA
>NZ_JAWOWP010000698.1:0-576 GCF_033340555.1 Vibrio sp. 1069 | reverse complement strand
GCCGTTCGTTAAATATTGTGTTTTCTATTTGAGCATTCGCCATTGCGCGAGTGCTCAACATTCCTATCTTTTTGATATCCACATCAGTTCAGACATTGTCTGGACAATTTCGTAAATATTCTCCTGTTATCATGTTGTTCGTCCCGAAATGGATGATTTAACAACAAGTAAACGGATTGGCTTAGTGTTGAAACATTTTGTCGTCGCTTTTCAATTGCGTCGTTTGCATTTGTTTGCCATCCTTTTGCTATTCTTTTTTACGGAAAAATCACGTGTTAAAAAAACTCCTTCCTATTATTTCTTTGAGTCTGCTATTTGGTTGTGCTCAACAAAATGATCGCGCTCAGCAATATCTCGATGGTGAGTTCCCTCAGATCCTAAATAAAGTGGATGTAGTTGAGTCCAACAAACCACGCGATTTTACTGAGTTTAATAAGCAAGCTGAGCAAGTGGTGATGAAGTCACCATCCATGGCGAAGATTTACCAACCGCTTTACCAAAGACTGAGTGAGTGGGCGCAGCAAAGCGGAGACACCAGCGCGTTGAGTGCGTTTGGCATTCAAGCCGCGCAATTGG
>NZ_JAWOWP010000697.1:0-577 GCF_033340555.1 Vibrio sp. 1069 | reverse complement strand
TTTGCGATGTTCGCTGCTGTTGGTTCAATCCCGTTAAACTGAATCGCCTTCACAGAAAGGTCTACAGACCCCACCGAAATAAAA
This sequence comes from Vibrio sp. 1069, assembly GCF_033340555.1. Lineage (NCBI taxonomy): Bacteria > Pseudomonadati > Pseudomonadota > Gammaproteobacteria > Vibrionales > Vibrionaceae > Vibrio > Vibrio sp. 1069. The sequence continues at coordinate 493 of NZ_JAWOWP010000697.1, read as the reverse complement.
CCAATCGCGCGTGTGTTGTGGTTCACAATGGTTTTAACCATGCTGTTGCTATTTACAACTAAGTTGTTTGGGCTGATATCAGAAACCAGACGGTCGTTAATGATTTTGGTGAGACCCAACAAACTTTCAAAGCTGTAGCGCGAGCCAGAAGATGCTTCTCGTGTGACAACTGCTATCGGTTGATCCGCGCCGCCGACTTCTTTCCAGTTTTTGATTTCGCCTTTGTAGATGTCAAACAGTTGTTGTGCTGAAAGGTTAGTCACAGAGTTTGTACGGTTCACAACAACGGCAAGGCCATCGTAAGCAATTGGAAACACATTCAAGTCTTCGCCTTTTTCGCTTTCTGTCAGATAGCGAGAGCTCATACCAAGTTTCACGACACCTTTGTTCACCATGGTGATCCCCGCACTAGAACCAATGCCCTGTACAGCGATGTAATTATCTGGATGTGTCTTATTGTATTCTTCGGCGAGTACGTCCATCACGCGAGCAA
>NZ_JAWOWP010000696.1:0-577 GCF_033340555.1 Vibrio sp. 1069 | reverse complement strand
GGGGATGGTCAGCACATCGCGGTAGAGGAAGCTATCTCTACCATTTTTATCAGCGATCCAGAAGACGTGGATTACAACGTCGTAAATGAAAATACAGTAGTTGTGTTTGCCAAGTCTGTCGGGCAGGCACGGCTTATCGTTTACGGTAATTCGGAAAGAGTGCTGCTCTCGCAGAGGATCATCGTTGATGTGGATCTCTCGCTCGTGCGTCGTCAAATCAAGCTGATGTATCCAGATCTAAATGTCAAAGTCGAGTCGGTGGGGCAGCAAGTTGCAGTAAGCGGTATCGTCGATTCTGAGCAACAACGTGATGATATCTATCGCATGGTGGCGACACTACTGGGGCGTAAGAAGGTAGAGAAATGGGAAGATACCGACATTATTGAGTTTAAGGGCGATGGGTTTGATGTACAGGAACCTCAAAGCATGATCTTTGCTCGTAACATGACGTGGGAAGGCATTTTGGAGTTGCTAGAAGTTGCCACGGATCAGCAAGTTAACGTTAAGATCTCTGTAGCACAAGTGACTGAAAGTTTCTCGAAAACTGTAGGTGTTGATTGGTCTTCTGTTGGAGCTG
>NZ_JAWOWP010000695.1:0-577 GCF_033340555.1 Vibrio sp. 1069 | reverse complement strand
ATTTGGCAAAAATCACACAAAAAAGCAACAATTAAAGTATATTCCGCCGTGAAAACATTGAATACACGCACAATGAGCGAATAAAAATGCATTAACAAGTATTTAACCATTTTCATATCACCCCATTTTTGTGCGCCATGCACCATTAAAACTAGAAAAATGCTCTAAATATAGGCACAACATCACCTCACACCATAACCACACTATTCATGCGTTATCATTAACATTTACCAAACAATATATCGTACCAAAAGCGATTTTTCGGCATAAAATGTTACTAACAAAATAGTCGGCAAACATAAAAAACCAAAGTTAACCGGCTTCACCTAAGGCTAAAACGTGAGCACCACAACAAAACAGAGGAAACCTCCTCAAAGTTGCGATTATGCGCCCGTTATGCGGTTTAATGATTAAGCCAAAAGAACAGCATCACTTAAGCGTAAACGAAACTGCACAATTTGCTGACGGATTGCCTCTTTACGATGCGATTTAGAGTGGGATAATAGGCTTTCGACGCCAGTGACTAAGTAGCGAATGAAAGGAGCCCCTGTGCTTAAAGCGATTTTTTTTGATATGG
>NZ_JAWOWP010000694.1:0-577 GCF_033340555.1 Vibrio sp. 1069 | reverse complement strand
TTCGCCAACGCCATCAAACCCAACATCGCCGGAATCCCGAGCAGCGTTACCATGCGAACGCCCCAATCCATGGTATGTGCAAAACCTTCGCTCTGCGAGTCCACATGTTTACGAGACAGCGCAGGCAAAATCACCGTCGCAATCGCAATACCAAACAGCCCCAGCGGGAACTCCAACAAACGATCGGAATAATACAACCAGCTGATTGAGCCAGTTTGTAGAAAGCTGGCAATAAAAGTATCAAATAGCAGGTTGATTTGACTGACAGAGACGCCAAACAAAGCGGGAATCATCAACGTGCGGATTTTTACCACCCCAGGATCGCGCCACCCCCACTTAGGCTTAACCATCACGCCCGCTTTAATAAGGAAAGGGATTTGAAATAAGAACTGAACCAAACCACCTAAAAACACACCGATAGCCAGACCGATTTCCGGTTGAGACATCTGTGGCGAGATAAACCAAGCCGCCAGAATGATCATGACATTCAAAAAGACCGGAGTGAATGAGGAGACGGCAAACTTGCCGAGTGTGTTAAGAATGGCTCCGGAAAGCGCAACAAAGGTGATGAACCATA
>NZ_JAWOWP010000693.1:0-577 GCF_033340555.1 Vibrio sp. 1069 | reverse complement strand
GATGCAGAAGACGTTTGCACAGCTTTTCTGAGCAGCTTGAACGCATGCTCTATTAACTCATCACTGTTGATGTCTAGCTTACATGCCTGAGACGTTAAGTAGACTTCTTGAAATATAGGGAGCATATCGATCAAATCTATCGGGTGGCCTGAGATGAGCAACTCCTTTTTAAATCGGATGGCTGTGGCTATGGCATCGATGATTTCGTGTAAATCAGTCGATGCGTAAATACAGATTGAACTCACACAACGGTTGTAGACGTGGTTATTAATGAGTACTTCACTCGGAGATCGTATAGCTAAGTCATCACGTGCTTCGGTATCTTTTATAACATCCTTTTCATTCTTAGTAATGTGAAGTCTAATATTTTTGTTTTTTAAAGGTGTAGCTGTGCTGATATTTTTATAATAATATTCCATGATTTAATCTCGATTAATTAGTTTTTAAAATTCTAATTAATAAATAACGACAAAATCAATCTATTTTTTAATATTTTTTATAATGTCTATTTATTCTTTGTATTTCAATGATTTAATTGTTATTGGTTTTTATATTTTAATTTTAATATTCGATGATA
>NZ_JAWOWP010000692.1:0-577 GCF_033340555.1 Vibrio sp. 1069 | reverse complement strand
GACGATTGAAGCTATTCGTCCAGGAAGTCACTTGTCCATTGATGAGGATGACATTCCGAACAAAGGGTCGGATGGTCAAGGTGATCATATTATCGGCGGACATTTTGATGTCGTTGACGGCGCAGATTCTATCGTTAGCTTCCAATTGGAGGATCTTGTCTCACCTGTTGCTGGGTTAACGTCAGCAGGTCAGCCACTAGAGCTTGTTGAATACTCAAACGCGAATGGCGTGATTGAGTACCGTGCGTACGTGCAAGGCACTACCGATATCGTGTTTGAACTTACGTTAAATGCTGGAGATGATAGGTATCAATTTGAATTACTTGCTCAGCTAGATCATCCAAATGGCAATGGTGAAAACGAGCTAGTGATTGATTTCCCTGTGAATGCCACGGATTTTGATGGTGATGTGTCGAACACGATTAGTTTGCCAATCACCGTTGTTGATGATGTGCCGTCTATCACTGGGGTGGATAACAGTAGCCAGTTGACGATTGACGAAGATGATTTACCTGCTGGCTCTGATACTTCTGGCTTACGAGTGTTAGATGGACACTTTAACGTTGTTGCTGGCGCT
>NZ_JAWOWP010000691.1:0-577 GCF_033340555.1 Vibrio sp. 1069 | reverse complement strand
ATCAGTAACGTCAATGCGAATTTTCTGAAATAGGCGCATTGCATTTCCGAAACCAGCAATGAATCGTTATTTACTCTGAAATTATAGGAAGAGAAACCCACCCTCTCGTTTAAAACGATAACGGCGAGTTACTCCCTAAGCTTGGATAACAAACGGACAGGATGCCAACTTAAAGGCGGTGAAATAGATGTTTTACGTTCTATTGTGCGCTTTCAGGCAGAATTAGCGACACAATGGTACTTGTCGTACTTGGCGCAAACTGATCCGGATCATCACAGAATTGGATTTTGCCTTTGTCTTCGACATTAAACAGCGGGATCACCAAATTGGTTTTGTGATGTTCCAAATAATCTTGGTAAGTGAAGTTCTCACTCAGTTTGGTGTGCTTGATTTCCGCGCCGCGGCTTAACAGGCTCGCTAGCTGGGTGTAACTAACATTGCCCCCCATCAACAGCTTGCCGTGATACTCCTGAGCAACAGAGTGCTTTTCACTGCCGTTTCCATTCGTCTTCACTTTTTGCAGACAATGCACTTTATCTTCGCCAAACTCGTCGACAAATTGCATACAAGCCATGAT
>NZ_JAWOWP010000690.1:0-577 GCF_033340555.1 Vibrio sp. 1069 | reverse complement strand
AACGGCTGTGCAAAACCCATGCGGTTTAAACGTTCTGCCAGATCTTGCCTTGCTTGTTGATTGATGATGGAAAGCGCATGCTCTTGTCGAATCGTCACGCTATAACCTTGCGAATCTAACTTGATGTGGATTTCGCCACCTTTGAGTTGGCCTTCGCTCAGAAACAATCGTACTTCTTTCTCATTCGATGCCGTTGGTAGGGCAACGTACACTTTATCCACCAATTGCTGAATCAGTTGGCTGACTTCACGAGTTGGTTGAGTAGGTTGTGGGGTCGAGATGCCTTTCAAAATCACATCGCCTTGAGTAATCGGTGTCGTGACTGGTTGATGCATCGGCTTGTCATTGCTTTTTTCTGAATCCAACATGGCTCTATCTAGCAACGTGCGCTCACCCTTGCTCGCTTTGGGATGTTCATCATTCGGGAGTGGTGTTTTCAAATTGCGCGAATTAAAGCCAAGTGATGAGTCACCCTCATGCTTGTTTACTTCAGTTTTAGTTGCAGTTTTGTGCACAGCTGAAGTGACAGGATGAGAGGCGAGTGACGCAGAAGCCGCAGACGCAACGGTTGTTGATG
>NZ_JAWOWP010000689.1:0-577 GCF_033340555.1 Vibrio sp. 1069 | reverse complement strand
AAGGTTTCGCTGCGATTTCACCTTTACCAGTAAAGCCATTGCCATCGCGGTCAACTGAGGTTTCCGCGTTCTGAGGCATGTTCTCTGGCGCAAAACCGAACATCTTACGAGTATCTGTTGCTCGTGTTGCCCAGTAGTAGCCACGCTCTTTCGGGTCTACTTCGTATGGCATATCCATGTACACGTAATCAGGGTTAGAAACGATCACGTCGTAACCTTTCTTAGACCACTCGTACACTGATGAAGTACCGCCCCAGTACAGAACGTCCCAGAAGTTAACACGTGTGTTTTCGGTTGCAAATGCCTTCTCACCTTCGCTGTACTTCAAGCCATCTTGCCATGCTTGGAAGCTTGGAATGCCCTTCTCTGCTACGATCTTCGACACTTGTTCTGCAAAGTGACTTGGAAGGTGACCAAAATCGCTTACTGTACCGTCTGCGATTAGCGTCTGACATTGTGGAGACTGCGCGAATGGCTTGTCTTGTTTCGACAGATCAATCGTGCCCTTCCAGCTAACTTTGTCTTGCGCGTTAACGTCTTGGAAACCCGCACCTAACTTAATGTTCTTCGCTTCATC
>NZ_JAWOWP010000688.1:0-577 GCF_033340555.1 Vibrio sp. 1069 | reverse complement strand
CGGACGATATCTATCAAGCATTGTTATCCAAAATGCCGGAAAACCCAGATGTTTGGCTGAACTTAGCCGACAATTACCGCGCGCAGCAACGTGAGCAAGAAGCGATTGATACACTAGATAAAGCGATTGAACGCCTTCCAGACAATGCCGCCCTGCATTATTCGAAATCTTTGACGCTCGTTCGTTTAAACGACAAAGAGCAAGCCGCAAATGAAATCGAAAAAGCGGCTAACATGGCGAAAAACAATAGCTACTTTTGGTATTTGAATGGTGTGCTACAAGAAGAGTTCAGTGTCGATAAGGCTGTGAAATCTTTTGAACAGGCTTACTTGATTTCAGGCGCGCCAGAGCAACTGTACGCGGTTTGTGATATCTATATTCGTTACGATAATCCGAAAACGGATGAATGCTTGACGGAACTAGAAAAAGTCGCACCAAGCTATGTGATTGACCAGCTAAAACAGAAAAGAGCGCTGACTTCTGCAAAGCCTAAAAGCTAGTCAACCCGCTTTTCATCTTCTTTTCGCGCGGTGACGTAACACACTGCAAATGGCACATTAAGGCGAGAAAACTCTTT
>NZ_JAWOWP010000687.1:0-578 GCF_033340555.1 Vibrio sp. 1069 | reverse complement strand
CAGTTTCGTAACCAAAATGGATGGATAGCGTTTCGTCTTTCATGTTCTTCCTTGAGCGTCATCGAGATAAATCGTGGACTTATCATGCCGACTTTTTAACCACAGAACCTCGTTATGGGTCACATTGCCCAAGTCCAGAAACGTTTATGAAATGGGAAAAGGTAACATTTTTGATATTCATCGATAGGTATAACTTGCGCTTGATTGAAAGTCTTTAATCTTGTTGATAATCCTCCTTCAATATGAACTAAAGTGAATGTGACCTATTGAGTTCTCAAACTCATTGAGATGGGAGCAATAGGCAAAAAACTTACTCTGTATGGAGATGACCGATGAACAAAAACTGGATCCCTATTGCCCTATCTGGGCTTGCTTTAACGGGGTGTTTTTCTGAAGAAGCGAAAGAAGTAGAAGCCGTCGCCGAGCCACTCAAAGTAACCGCCGCAGACAAAATTTATTATGGTGGCGACATCCTAACCATGGCAGGCGATAAGCCAGAGTACGCCGAAGCCGTCGCGACATTAGGCGAGAAAATCATTTATGTCGGCAGCAAAGATGGAGCGATGGAACACAAGTTC
>NZ_JAWOWP010000686.1:0-578 GCF_033340555.1 Vibrio sp. 1069 | reverse complement strand
AAGCACATTCAATGGGTTGTTCACATCATTGAAGTAAAAGATGTATCCCAAACCCAAAACCATGCCCGGCACCGCCATCGGCACCACACTCAGCATTTGCATCGCCTGACGAACTGGCCCAAACGCACGACCTTTTTCAATACAGTAGGCACCGACAAAAATCACAGCGGTACCAATCAGCGCAGTCCAACCAGCTAAAGTGAGAGAGTTAAAGAACGGGCTCCAGCCATAGGTACTCATCTCTGCGAAGTTGTAATTGTTTAGCGTCAGCGCTTTATTCCACGGCCAAAATGTCACTAGAGAGCCGTACACCGCCATGCCTAACACTGCCAGTACTGCCACAGACATCAGTGCACAGTATACGAAGCAAAGGCCATCACGCGTTTTGTTGGGTTCTGGTTGATAAGGTACAGAGCGAGTATCAAACAAGCTCTTTTGTTTTTTCTGCACCCAACGATCTGCACCAAACGCCATTACCGCAGGAAATAACAGCATGATGCTGGTTACTGCACCCATGGCAAAGTTTTGCTGGCCCACCACTTGTTTGAAGATGTCGGTCGCCAGAACGTTGTAGCTTC
>NZ_JAWOWP010000685.1:0-579 GCF_033340555.1 Vibrio sp. 1069 | reverse complement strand
TGTTTCCGCACAGATTTCCATTGTATGAATGGCATTGCGAGAGCCTTCTTGAAGATTCGAGATCATGTGTTGGATCTCTTTTGTGCTGTCTTGAGTTCGACCTGCAAGATTACGCACCTCATCTGCTACTACAGCAAAGCCTCGTCCTTGTTCGCCTGCTCGAGCTGCTTCAATTGCAGCGTTCAAGGCTAATAGGTTGGTTTGTTCCGCAATATCCCCGATTACATCCAGGACTTTCACGATGTTGTTTACATCTTGATCGAGATCTGCAACTGCTTTACTTGCAGTATTCAGCTGAGTCGCAAGACCTTGGATGTTATCTACCGTACTGTGGATCAGTGATTGAGTGTGCTGACTTTGTTTATCTGCTTCATCGGTATTACGTGCTGTGTCGCTAGCAGAGCTTGCCACATGGTTAGCGGAAGAAGCCATTTCTGTCATCGCTGTTGCAATCATTGCGGTCGATTGCTGCTGAGAAACGGTAAGATCGGCGATGGAATTTGAGCGCGACTCTACTGCTGATAGCTCATCGCGTAGAGCGTGCATCGATTGTTCAAGGTTAGTCACCATGGTTGCCAA
>NZ_JAWOWP010000684.1:0-579 GCF_033340555.1 Vibrio sp. 1069 | reverse complement strand
CCAAGGTTGTAGAATAAAGGTATGGTTGGGGAGGATTTTGAGCTTGAACTACCTAAGGAAAGTAGGGATGCGATACCACCACACATCCCCATACAATGGCCGGCCCCGACAAGGCCGATAAGCAAAGCACCTAAAAAATCAGGATTCATAAAACATACTACGGTTTCTTATTGTCTGATTGTTCTTCTTCATCTAATAAAATGTTGTGTCCTTGTCGCTCAAGATCTTCAAACTGGTCGCTTCGAACCGCCCAAAGAAAAATAGCGACAGCAACGCAAACAAGAACAATCGCGATTGGAATTAAAATATAAAGGCTTTCCATAAGTGTTCTCTTGTTTACTTCTCTTTAAGAAGTCGCAGTGAGTTAGATACAACAATGATTGAACTTGCTGACATCCCAACAACCGCGATATAAGGCGCAACTAGCCCTGCAACCGCTAACGGCAAAATTAACAAGTTGTAGCCTAATGACCAAGCTAAGTTTTCACGGATAATCTTTCTTGTACGAAGAGCCAATAGGCGAGCCTCCAATAACTTTTCTAAGTTATCTCCAAGAAGCGTCATATCTGCTGATGCCTT
>NZ_JAWOWP010000683.1:0-579 GCF_033340555.1 Vibrio sp. 1069 | reverse complement strand
CGTTTGATCGAAGCCTCGCTTTACGGTGGTATCTCAAGTGCGATTACACGCTCACTGCGCGATTACCTTCTGCCACAAAACGGTGGTGTGAAGAAAGCATTCCAAGACATGGAATCGGCGTTGCGTGAAAACCGCATGACGCTAGAAGCGATCAAAACCACTCAGGCTGACCGTGACTTGTTCAAACACTTGATCACCGAGTCGACAAACTACGTGGCTGCTGACTACATGCGCCATGCTAACGATCGTCGCAACAAGCTTGAACAAACTCTATCTTTGCGCTCTGAGCTCTTTGGCTCACGCGAGACGTTGATTGAGCAAAACAATCTGCTTAACCGCGTTCAAGAAGAACTTGAGCTTCTAATCGAATCGGAATCGGCACTAGAGCAAGACTATCAAGCGGCTTCTGACCACTTGCAATTGGTGCAAAACGCACTGCGCCAGCAAGAGAAAATCGAACGTTACCAAGAAGATCTTGAAGAGCTTAGCGAGCGTCTTGAAGAGCAGATGATGGTCGTTGAAGAAGCGCAAGAACGCGTGGTTATGGTGGAAGAGCAAGCAACCGTTGCAGAAGAAGAG
>NZ_JAWOWP010000682.1:0-580 GCF_033340555.1 Vibrio sp. 1069 | reverse complement strand
CAGCCTGGAGTTAATGACACCAAAAGGTAACGTTGTTTTCACTCTAGAAGCGATGGAAACCCGCAAATCAGAGTCGATTGAAGACGCAAAAGGTAACGGCCACTTCGTATTCATTCCTGTTCCTGAAGACATGGACCTAGAATACGGCCTGTTGATGCGCAATCTAAACGCAGGCCAGGACACTCGTAACCCTACTGGTAAGTAATCATGGCGTTACTCATTACTGACAAATGCATTAACTGCGACATGTGTGATCCGGAATGCCCGAATGGCGCGATCAGCATGGGAGACAGCATCTTCGAAATCGACCCTAACTTATGTACTGAGTGCAAAGGTCATTACGAAAAGCCTACCTGTCAGTCAGTTTGTCCAATAACAAAATGTATTATTACTGATCCAAACCACATTGAGACAGAAGAGCAATTGCTTGAAAAGTTTGTGGTGATTCAGGGACTCGCCTAAATAAAATGAGGTTCAACTTTGCGAACAAAGTTGAACCTTTTTTTATCCTGATTTTTCGATTGGATAGATATTGCAAAACAACTCTTTCTCAAAGTGATACTCGAGTCTTTCACGCCAA
>NZ_JAWOWP010000681.1:0-580 GCF_033340555.1 Vibrio sp. 1069 | reverse complement strand
ACTTGGCCAAGCAAACTTTATCAATAAAACGGCGCAATGAGTGCGAGCTGCGTATGATTCCTGACTAATGGACTAGAATTAGCATCAATAGTCTGATTTATCTCAATGTTTTATCCGTTATTAGTTTGGGGTAGACTGAGCGCAAATACCTGAAAAGTGATGTTATGCAAAACTTAAAAAAACTAGGCGCCATCGGTGGTGCAATCTCATTGGCGTTGTGTTGGCCGCTTGCGGTTGGTCAAATTGGTCAGTCGATTATTGAAGACGGTATCGCCAATATGAACGATAAGATGATCAAAGGCGAAGTTGTTGAATACCAACGCGGCTACCTTTCTTCCGTTGTATTAACTCGATACTCAGTGGTTGACCCTGAACTGAAAACACAGTTTGAACGCGATGGTTTGCCGATTATGTTCGAAGTCACGAGTGATGTAAGCCATGGCTTAACTAGCCTGACAGCAGACTCTAAGCTGGTGGATAACGATTTTCTCCCGCTTACCATGCATAGCAAAACACAGCTTAATGGTAACACTGCGTTTACGTTGGATTTAGACAGCTGGAACTATCGCAATGAAGCGCA
>NZ_JAWOWP010000680.1:0-580 GCF_033340555.1 Vibrio sp. 1069 | reverse complement strand
AGGCTATCGAATCCAAACTGCACCAAGAATTTAATAGCGTGAAAGAGCGAATTCAGTTCATCAAAAAAGCGCGCATGATGGGCGATTTCTATGTCTTTCGAATGTCCACGGCACCCATTTTTGATCCTATGACGTCGCTGCTACGACAGGACTTGAGTGACCTTACTCAGTTTGGCGTTCATCAAGCCAGTAAACTAGAAAAGGAGCTGACGGCTTTGGTTGGCTACAGCGAGTTTGAAGACATAACCGAAGAAGTCGTCGTGCGACTTGAACTAACGGAATAAAAAACACCGCCAAGATAGGCGGTGTTTTTCTTTCTGATTCTATTAAGGCTTCGCTTTCCAACTGATTTTTTGCTGCTTCACGAGCGCGCCAGACAAAATACAGAGCACCCCACCTAACCCAGCAACACGCACCGAGGTTTGTGCTTGCGCTTCTACTTTAGGTTTCGCGTGGTAGGCAATACCAAGGCCTGCGGCGGACATCATCACTAAGTCGTTGGCACCATCACCGACGGCAACGGTATTATGCTGTTCAATTTCGTATTCATGCTCCAGTTCAACCAAAATATCGGACTTGG
>NZ_JAWOWP010000679.1:0-580 GCF_033340555.1 Vibrio sp. 1069 | reverse complement strand
TAATCCAATTACTGTGCCAACTAATTTTTCACGTTAAATACAGTAAATTAGAGTTAACCCTAGTTACCAAACAATTGTATTTGCTTACTGTTAGTGCAACACGCACCACGGTAGAATTTTCACCATAACTCCAAAGTAGTAGAGAAGTTAATCCATTAACTGCAATGCCGTAATCAGGTTCTTCGCAACTTGAGTAAGCGTTTGACTCGATTGCATTGCAGAGTTTCGCATTGCTTTGTACGCGTGTTCCTCATCTACATTGTGCACTTTCATCAATAAGCCTTTGGCTTTTTCCACCAGCTTTCGCTCTTCAATCTTGTTCGTCAGCGATTCAATTTCTGAATTCATTCTCTCGAACCGCTCACGTACCAAAGTTGCGTGGTCAATCCAAGGTTGAAGAGCAAACTCAGTATCATGAGGCATCAACACATAATCCATTTGGCTTGATAACCGATTGATATCAGTAGAAGATAGTTGCTTTAGCACGATAAGAAGTGGTACCGATTTTTGTCGGCAGAAATCGAGGAAGAAACGCAGCTCGGCGGTTGGCTGCTGCCATGCAACAACAACTCTTGCCGAT
>NZ_JAWOWP010000678.1:0-580 GCF_033340555.1 Vibrio sp. 1069 | reverse complement strand
TGCCAGCAGCGATAGCCAGTGACAAGATAGACAGCAACAAGCTACCTAACACGCCGCCAACCATGCCAAGCAAAGAGGTTAATGCTGACTTGATTTGTGGCATAAAGGTTTGTATTGCTTGCTCTAAGTTTGTCGCAAAGAGCGTCCATACTTCATAAAGTTTGTCACCCACAAGAGGCCAATCAGCAACAGAAGCTTTAGGTCCAGGGATTTTTACCTGACCATTTTGCAGTACGTCCAACGCGTGTGTTGCACCATCCACGATAGAGCCCGACACCATCACTAGTGGCGTTACCAGCAGGGCGATACCCAGCAGTGCGATTGTCGTGGCAGCCAAGCCGCGTCTACCGCCGTAAGCGCGTTGCAGTTTTTTGGTCAGTGGTAGTAGCGCTACCGCGATGATGGCACCCCAAATCACTGGAAGGATGAATGGCCTGATGATGTCGTACGTAAACATCAGCAATACGAAGATCAAGCCAATACGTATCGCTGATTCCACCATGTTACTGATGAAAAGCTTACTTTCATTTCTTTCCGATTGTTTATCCATTTTTGTTTACCTGATGATCAATGTTGGAAC
>NZ_JAWOWP010000677.1:0-581 GCF_033340555.1 Vibrio sp. 1069 | reverse complement strand
AATGCGGTACTGAAGTCGCGCATCAAATTGGTTTTTACGATCAGGCGCATTTCAGCAAAGCGTTTAAGCAGACTTATGGCGTCTCTCCGTCTCAAGTCTCTCGATAGCAGCACGCTCATCTTAGGCTGTCAGTTTTTTACAAGCGCATGCCACAACAAGCCTCCACAATAGCTGCATTGGTAATCTTTGAGATGTGTTATGAATGAATCCACGATCCTGCTGACATTGGCCAGCATTCACTTTATTGCCTTAATGAGCCCAGGCCCCGACTTCGCATTAGTGGTGCAAAATGCCACGCGTCATGGTCGCCAGACGGGCTTATACATCGCTCTTGGCTTGTCCGTTGGTATTTTGCTGCACTCGTTGTTCAGCCTGACTGGTGTGAGCTACCTTGTGCATCAACATCCTTTGCTGTATTCGGTATTACAACTGCTAGGTGGCAGTTACCTGCTTTACCTCGGTGTTGTCGCCCTGCGCGGCGTGATCGCTACGATCAAAAACCCGCAAACGGATCAACAAAATAAAACAAACAGCTTCGTGATCAGCAACAAACGTAAGACTTTTGCCAAAGGTTTTGCAAC
>NZ_JAWOWP010000676.1:0-581 GCF_033340555.1 Vibrio sp. 1069 | reverse complement strand
CAATGTGCGCCTGACCTTTTGCCATTCGTTCTTCTTGAGACACAGGCTTTTTGTTCACTTCCCATTCGACATCATCAAACGGCAGCTCATCCAAAAAACGACTTTGAGTCGGCTTGATCAACTCACCAAACTGGCGACGCTCTTTACACATGGTAAACGCCAGCTCTCGCTGTGCGCGGGTGATGCCTACGTACATCAAGCGTCGCTCTTCTTCGACGTTATCTTCATCAATACTGGTTTGATGCGGCAATATGCCCTCTTCCGAACCAATCAAATAAACGTAAGGAAACTCTAGACCTTTTGATGCGTGTAATGTCATCAATTGAACGGCATCGCTGTCTTCGTCTTCTTCGCCGCGTTCCATCATGTCACGCAAGGTCAAACGTTGAACCACTTCTTTCAGCGTTTTCTCTTCTTGGTCGTAATTGTCACCTTCTAAGTCGGCCACAATCCAAGAGTAGAGATCCGAAACGTTCTTCATGCGCATTTCAGCGGCTTTCGGGCTGGCTGAGGTTTCGTACAGCCAATCTTCGTAATGAATGTCACGAACCAAGGAACGAACAGCTTCTACTGTGTTACCT
>NZ_JAWOWP010000675.1:0-581 GCF_033340555.1 Vibrio sp. 1069 | reverse complement strand
CCTAACGAGCATCTGTATTTAGCGACCATCATCGTTGATAATTTTACGACGGCATTTTCCACCGTAGCCTTTGTCTCGTTTCTGACTCTATTAACCGGGCAAGCGTTCTCTGCCACTCAATATGCATTGCTTGCGTCGCTAGGAAACTTTGGACGAACCACACTAGCGTCATTCAGCGGTGAATTGGTTGACTACCTAAATGACTGGAGCACGTTTTTCATTCTCACGGCCGTAATGGTGATCCCAAGCTTGATCATGTTGTATTCACTGCGTCATTACTTTACGGATCTTTTGGAAAAAGCGCGGCATAAGCACTAACGACCGCAAATTTGCGCAAAAGTAAGAATAAAAAACCACCGCACAATACGGTGGTTTTTTTCTATACAAAACGCGGGATTCGAAGCTTACGGGTAAAGCCCTTTGCCGAACAAGTTGAAGATTCGTGCAACACCTTGCGTGAAAATCATTGGCTCAGTGAGTACCGTTAAACACAAACAGTCTTCACCTTCCTGAGTAAAGGGGCTGTGTTTGACTGAGGCATCTCGTATCATCAAGTCGCCTTCTTCATACTGCCCGTCTTC
>NZ_JAWOWP010000674.1:0-581 GCF_033340555.1 Vibrio sp. 1069 | reverse complement strand
ACGTCACTTGTTGACCCATTTTGCCAGAGAATACCGACGACTCTTTGCGGTTGAAATCCCCTTCTAAACCGTGACCTACCGCTTCATGCAGCAGTACGCCAGGCCAACCAGAACCAAGCACCACTGGCATCATACCTGCAGGTGCAGCTTCTGCTTCTAGGTTAACTAATGCCATACGGATGGCTTCGTCCGCGAAGTGGAAGGCTTGCTTCACACCATCTGTTTCAGACAAGAAGAAATCGTAGCCAAAACGACCACCACCACCAGCACTGCCACGCTCGCGACGGTCACCTTTCTGTGCAAGTACACTGATGGATAGTCGAACAAGAGGACGAGTATCACCAGCGAAAGTGCCATCTGTAGCGGCAACTAGCATTTGCTCGTGCACGCCACTGATGCTGATAGAAACTTCTTTGATCAGAGGCTCTTTAGTGCGAATGTACGCATCCAAAGACATCAGTAACTCGGTTTTTTGTTGTTTTTCCCAGCTTGCTAGCGGGTTAACCGCATCATAGTAAGCTTGATTTTCCGAACGTTTGAATGCTTGAACTTTGCCATTTTGGCCCTGCTGCGCAATGCCT
>NZ_JAWOWP010000673.1:0-582 GCF_033340555.1 Vibrio sp. 1069 | reverse complement strand
TGATGTTGTCGTGATCGAAAAAGCGACGTTCCCTCGTTTCTCAATTGGCGAAAGCTTACTTCCAGCTTGTATGGAGGTGGTTGAACTTGCCGGAATGACAGAGGCGGTGAAGCAGCATGGCTTCCAATTCAAAGATGGTGCGGCGTTCCGTCGTAACGGGGTCTACACCCACTTTGACTTCACCGACAAATTTACCGCAGGGCCAGGCACCACATTTCAGGTTCAACGCGCCAGCTTTGATAAAGTGCTCGCTGACAACGCCGCAGAGCAGGGCGTCGATATTCGTTATCAACATGAGCTGGTTAGCTTGGCGTTTGAAGGCAAAAAATCGCGCTTAGAAGTGGTTGGGCCCGATAAGCAGGCGTATCAAATCGAAGCCGATTTTGTTTTGGATGCGAGTGGTTTTGGCCGAGTGCTGCCGCGTTTGCTGGATCTGGAAGAACCTTCTTGCCTTCCACCAAGAAAAGCGATCTTTACGCATATCGAAGATCATATTTCACCACAAGAGCCAGAGTACGATCGCAACAAAATTCTGATTTCAGTCCATCCTGAAAATCACGACGTATGGTACTGGCTAATTCC
>NZ_JAWOWP010000672.1:0-582 GCF_033340555.1 Vibrio sp. 1069 | reverse complement strand
CTACCTGAATCCCAACCACTACACCATGCAGGTACTAGCACTGAAGAAAGAAAAAGATGTGAAAGAATACATTCGCTATATCGACCCTAAACACCCTGTATGGGTTAACTGGAAAAATAGCCGAGGTACACGTTGGTATACGGTGACAGCTGGTGATTTTAAATCGAAGCAAGAAGCCTACAATGCGCTTTCGTCGCTGCCAAGCCACGTGAAGCAGTCATCTCCGTTTGTACTGACTTTTGCAGAGATGCAACGTAAGCAACAAACTAGTGTCGTGAGAATGCGCTAATCGCCTGAAAAAAACGGAAGCTTGAGCTTCCGTTTTGTGTTTTCTTAAAGTGCTGCAAGAATAGTTTCTGCATTACTTACTTCAAATTCACTTGGCTTTTCAACGTTAAGTGTTGTTACTACGCCGTTTTCAATGATCATCGCGTAACGTTGTGAGCGAACGCCGCCAAAGCCGCCAGTATCCATTTCCAAGCCTAGCGCTTTAGTAAAGCTAGCATCACCGTCACCTAGCATCAAAATCTCAGAAGCGTTTTGAGCTTCACCCCATGCGTTCATTACGAATGCATCGTTCAC
>NZ_JAWOWP010000671.1:0-583 GCF_033340555.1 Vibrio sp. 1069 | reverse complement strand
GCGAAAGGTCAGCCAACATTGGTTGGTACAGTATCGATTGAAAAATCAGAACTACTCTCCAACGCTTTGAAGAAAGCGAAGATCAAACACAACGTTTTGAACGCTAAGTTCCATGAGAAAGAAGCGGAAATCGTTGCTGAAGCAGGTATGCCTGGTGCGGTAACTATCGCAACAAACATGGCAGGTCGTGGTACAGATATCGTGCTAGGTGGTAGCTGGCAAGCAAAAGTTGAATCACTACAAGATCCAACGAAAGAGCAAATCGACGCAATCAAAGCTGAGTGGAAAAAAGTTCACGATCAAGTTTTAGATGCTGGTGGTCTGCACATCATCGGTACTGAGCGTCATGAATCTCGTCGTATCGATAACCAGTTACGTGGACGTTCTGGTCGTCAAGGTGATGCGGGTTCATCTCGTTTCTACCTATCGATGGAAGACTCACTACTGCGTATCTTCACTTCAGATCGTATGGCAAGCTTGATTCAAAGCGGTATGGAAGAAGGCGAAGCAATCGAATCTAAGATGTTGTCTCGTTCTATTGAAAAAGCACAACGCAAAGTGGAAGGTCGCAACTTCGACATCC
>NZ_JAWOWP010000670.1:0-583 GCF_033340555.1 Vibrio sp. 1069 | reverse complement strand
TAGATGCTTTGGATAACTTCGGGATTGACCCTGTAGCTGTGTCAAACGCATCTCATCTTCCGAGCTACCTTTCTAAGTACAGCAAAGAGAATTACACATCTGCAGGCAGTTTGTTTGAGCCTGACTTTGAAGCTATTTATATGCAAAAACCAGATCTGATCTTGGTTGGCCCGCGTGGCTCTGCGAAATATGAAGAGCTAAGTGAAATTGCCCCAACGGTTGTGTTTGCAGCTAAAGAAGGCGAAGGCTACTGGGAAGGCACGCAGGCTCAATGGCGTAACATTGGCAAAATCTTCAACATTGAAGACAAAGTCGAGCAAAAGATTGAAACATTGGATGCTCAATTTAAAGCGATTCGCGACTACAACCAAACGAACAATAACGACGCACTAACAATTTTGAGCATCGGTGACAACATCAGTGCCTTTGGTGCGAAGTCCCGCTTCGGTGCGATTTACAATGACTTTGGTTTCATTGAAACGGTAAAAAACATCAAGACTGGTACACACGGTGACGTGATTTCTTACGAGTTTATCCGCGAAGCTGATCCGAAAAACATTTTGGTTATCGACCGTAACTCGCT
>NZ_JAWOWP010000669.1:0-583 GCF_033340555.1 Vibrio sp. 1069 | reverse complement strand
CTGAACGTGGCATTAACTTCGACACCGTACTCAACGGCATTTCTAGAGCGCTGACAGATGGCCGCGAAAAATTAGGCATCACATCGCAGATCATCGCTTGTTTCCTTCGTCATTTGTCAGAAGAAAGCGCGATGGATACACTGCAATCTGTTTTAAAGCATCGCGATAAAATCATTGGAGTGGGGCTAGATTCATCAGAAAAAGGCCATCCACCAGCTAAGTTTTTACGTGTCTTCCAGAAAGCGAAAGAGGCAGGCTTGCTTACCGTGGCACATGCCGGAGAAGAAGGACCAGCACAAAATATTACCGACGCGATTGAAATGTTGGAAGTGAGCCGCGTTGATCACGGCGTTCGCTGCGTAGAAGATGAAGCTCTAGTGGAGTCTCTGATTGAAACCAAAATGCCACTGACTGTTTGCCCACTGTCTAACATCAAACTTTGCGTGTTTGATGAAATGGGACAGCACAACATCGTAGAGCTTCTGCGTAAAGGCGTGGCGGTAACCATTAACTCTGATGACCCCGTTTACTTTGGTGGCTACATGACCGATAACTTCCTTGCAGTGAATCAAGCACATCCAAT
>NZ_JAWOWP010000668.1:0-583 GCF_033340555.1 Vibrio sp. 1069 | reverse complement strand
ATCAAAGAGAATGTTATCTATGTGGCTACGGCAAAAGAATACCCAGTAACCATGTTCATTACAGAAAAGGGCTCAGAAGCTCGTGCGCTGAGTTTAACAATGGTTCCTCAAAGAATCCCACCTCGTGAAGTGTTTTTGAAGCTCGACAATAACAGCTTAATACCTGGCATGTTTGCAAACAACAAAGCTAAAAGCTGGGAGCAAAGTCAGCCATATATCGAAACACTTCGAACAGTATTCAGAAAACTGGCTCTTGGTGAAATCCCTAATGGCTACTCCATGAATCGAACTCCAAGCAATGTTCAATTACCTCAGTGTGCGCAGCCTGGTATTTCAGTCAATTTTGCAAATGGACAAATGATGATGGGGCATCATTTGACTGTATTTGTAGGTATTGCTCGAAACGTCACAAGTGAACCTATTGAGTTCAAAGAGCAATCTTGCGGAAACTGGAGTGTTGCTGGTGTGACTTCATGGCCGCATAAGGTTCTTGAGCCAGGTCAGAAAACCGAAGTGTACGTGGCAGTAAAACAGCGCGAGAAAACCGAATCGGCTACTCGTCGTCCTTCACTGTTGAGCGGAG
>NZ_JAWOWP010000667.1:0-584 GCF_033340555.1 Vibrio sp. 1069 | reverse complement strand
GGTACCGGCTTTTACACCGATGACATTGATGCCGTCATTGCAGAAATGGAAGCTTCAGCCCATGACGCGCTCAACACGACTCTAGTGGCCATTGCGCTGTTCTGTGTTTCTATCGCTGCCGTGGTTGCTATCTTCGCCGTGTTTGTGAATCGTAGCATCATGCGACCAATCGAACAGTTTGATGCCTCGATCCAATCCTTCGCGCAAGGCGATGCCGACCTTACGGCACGCATGCACGAGTCCAACGTACCTGAGTTCAAACAGTTAGCGCACAACTTCAATATCTTTGTTGAAAGCCTACAGGGCACCATCAAGAGCGTGACTCAAGTTGGTGAAGAAGTCGTCGCAGAAACCAACAACATGTCGCAACGCGCCTCTCAAGTCGACGAACTCGCTGGCGGTCAACGTGAAGAAACCGAGCAAGTTGCCGCAGCGATGACGGAAATGACAGCCACCGCGCATGAGATTTCGAACAACGCTAACCAAGCAGCAGAATCAGCGCGACACGCCGATGAAAACGCTCAACAAGCGAAACACATCGTCGATTCCGCTGCGAATTCTGTCGAAGAGCTGGCAAGCGAGGT
>NZ_JAWOWP010000666.1:0-584 GCF_033340555.1 Vibrio sp. 1069 | reverse complement strand
ACGTTCATTACCTTTGATACTGCGATGGGTTCATTAGTCGACACGACAATGGCATACATCCAAAACATCATTCCGTTGAGTAACCCGCATGGTCGTGAAGACGAAACGTGGATGCACGGTTGGACAGTGTTCTACTGGGCGTGGTGGGTATCTTGGTCTCCGTTTGTGGGTATGTTTATCGCTCGCGTATCGAAAGGCCGTACCGTTCGAGAATTTTTGTTCGCAGTCATCGTGATTCCGACGTTGGTAACATTGGTTTGGATGTCAGTATTTGGTGGTATTGCGCTTGATCAGGTCGTGAACAAAGTTGGTGAATTGGGTGCGAATGGTTTAACGGATATTTCACTGACACTATTCCATGTTTACGATGTACTACCATACAGTTCAGTGATTTCTATTCTGTCGATTGTTTTGATTTTGGTGTTCTTTATCACCTCATCTGACTCCGGTTCATTGGTTATCGACAGTATCACTGCGGGCGGTAAGATTGATGCTCCCGTTCCACAGCGAATTTTCTGGGCGTGTATCGAGGGTTCAATTGCCGCGGTTATGCTCTGGGTTGGCGGTAAAGAAGCCTTGCAAGC
>NZ_JAWOWP010000665.1:0-586 GCF_033340555.1 Vibrio sp. 1069 | reverse complement strand
ACATCAGCTCCATCAGCAAAGCAAAGTAAAGCTCGTAAGCCTTGCGAGCGTAGGAGTGAGAAGGAAACAAAAACACATTTTTCGCGGCTTGTTGGGTAATAGTGCTCGCGCCTCTCGACGGACCATTATCACCAGCCTCGGAAATCACGTCGAATAGCGACTCGAAATCGACACCATAATGATGAGGGAATTTTTGGTCTTCGGTCGCAATCACCGCTAACTGCATATTTTTTGAGATACGCGACAAGGATACCCATTCATGTTGGCTGCTGTCTGGATAGTTCTTTGGTGGCGCAACAATGCGGCTTAACTTCCATCCCCATATTGGCGGATCGACATATTTCACCACACCAACCAAAACGATTGGGGCAATCAGTAATATCAACACCATTTTAAATAGAAATGACTTAAGCCTTTTCAACATGTGTGGTTCCCCAATGCATTAGCGATTGATAATAAACAAACCAGCGAGCTTGCCTGATTCAATCAGGAACAACAAGTGTTCGAGGTAAAAAATAGGTCAAAAAAAACCCGATTTACATTGTAAAACGGGCTTAGAATTTGATTAGACTGAATTATTTATTCA
>NZ_JAWOWP010000664.1:0-586 GCF_033340555.1 Vibrio sp. 1069 | reverse complement strand
TCAAACAGGCCCAACTTGGCAGTAATTCGGGATGCTGAGAGAAAACGAGAACCATTACTTGGCGTGAGCGAAAAAGCTCTTTTTGCCAAACAGAGCGCATGTCGTTGTTGCCCCAAGCTTTCATAAAGACCGATCAAACTGTCAATGGCAGCCAAGCAGAGCGGATTCCGAGTTACATAATCAGCCAGAACTTTGACTGCTTCAGATATGTGGCCTTGATGATGCAATAAAAACGCGGTCGCACATACTTTACTTGCATGCTCTTTCTGACTGCAGAGAGGTAAATAAGCCTCAAGTTGTGTGTAGTCACGTCTTTCAACTAAAGTATCGATAATCAGAGATTCAACACAAATACTGGACGCGTGGGTCTTGTGAAGCAAGATGACATCAGATAGTAAGAGAGGTTGTGAAGCCAGCAGTCTTGTTGTTACAGTGGCAATGTGCTGTTGTTCTTGCAGTGCTTGGAGCATTTTCGTGTAAAGTGCTTTTGTTTGAAGGGGTTTTGTTAGCAGGTGACGAACCCGCCCAGAGCTAGAAAGTGCTGTGAGGACTGTCTCTTTTGTGGCATCGCTAGAAATCATAAGCA
>NZ_JAWOWP010000663.1:0-586 GCF_033340555.1 Vibrio sp. 1069 | reverse complement strand
AGCCTCAAGAAGTACATAAAATTATGGAGCTTTGTCGTAAGCTTGCGCCACACCGTGAAGAAGTTGGTAAAAACATTCGTACCATGATCATGGGCATCCCGAACGTGGGTAAATCGACCATCATCAACACACTGGCTGGTCGCACTATCGCAGTAACGGGTAACCAACCAGCGGTAACGCGTCGCCAACAACGCATTAATTTACAAAACGGCATTGTTCTGTCTGACACACCTGGGATTCTTTGGCCAAAAGTGGAAAACCCACATAGTGGTTTCCGTTTAGCGGCAACGGGTGCCGTAAAAGATACGGCAATGGAGTACGACGAAGTTGCGTTTTACACTGTTGAGTATCTAGCAGCGCATTACCCAGAACGTCTAAAAGAACGTTACCAAATCGAAGAGCTGCCAGAGTCTGACATTGAGATCATGGAAGAAATTGGCCGTCGTCGCGGCGCGCTACGAGCAGGTGGCCGAGTAGATCTTCATAAAGTATCTGAGATTCTACTTCACGAGCTTCGACAAGGTACACTAGGACAAATCACTCTTGAGCTTCCTGAGATGATTACTCAAGAACTGATCGAAGTCGA
>NZ_JAWOWP010000662.1:0-586 GCF_033340555.1 Vibrio sp. 1069 | reverse complement strand
CTGCCTAAAACGGTAAAAGCATCGAACCAACTACCTACATTCTGTTCACCAGCCAAAAGCGGTAACATAGCCAACATCGGTATGACGGCGATATCTTGAAAAAGCAGCACAGCAAAACCAGACTGGCCCGTTTCGGTGCCATTGAGGCCTTGCTCTTCAATCACTTTGAGTGCAATAGCCGTAGAGGAAAGGGCGAGCCCCATGCCGATGACCAAACTCACCTGCATACTCAAGCCAAACAAACTGACAATGCTACCAATAACCGCCGTCGTCACCACAACTTGCGCGCCGCCAAGACCTAAAATCGGCCCTCGCATTTGCCATAATTTTTTCGGGTTCAATTCCAAGCCAATTAAGAACAGCAGTAACACCACCCCGAGCTCGGCAAAATGCAGAATCGCATCGACATCGCTAATCAGGCGTAATCCCCAAGGGCCAATCAATACCCCTGCCAACAAATAGCCAAGCACCGAACCTAAGCCAAATCGCTGCGCCAAAGGAACAGCAATCACCGCCGCCGACAGAAACACGACACTGCTTTGTAGAAACTCACTGGTTATCGCCATGCTGACCTCCTTGGTGCTCT
>NZ_JAWOWP010000661.1:0-587 GCF_033340555.1 Vibrio sp. 1069 | reverse complement strand
GTCAATAACTTAATCAAACAAACAGTTTAGATAACATTTCACGCTCTTCAGTGGAGAGCAATGGCTTTTCCTTTTTGTTCAACGTCATGCTGATTTCGCCTTGCAATGTTTTTAACTGACTTGCTGTCAGGTCTCCAAGCTTCTTTTTTAGCTCTTTAAATTGTTGCGCTTTCATCTCTGTATCCTCGCTGTACTCAGGTTTATCCTTCATGTCCTGTCTAACGGCCTCCGTGGCCACACAACATACTTATTCAATAGAATTAGATTAGAATTTGATCGATGGTTTTTTGTCCGAGTATTGTCAAGGTGCGTTAAGTGATACGTAAGACTTTTCCTATGAAAGGTAATTTTACCTACTTCGGGTTATCTAAAATTAAAAAAGGGAAGCAAAAGTGCTTCCCTAATTGCATAAAGAACGCGCGTTAAGTCACATGCACCTTTAAGTTAGTCTCTCTAAGGTCGAGTTAGTTCACACGAACGGCAAATTTGCTCGCCAGCGAATGAAGCTCAGGCAACATGCGATAAATAAGGTGGAGTTGTTGAAGCACCATACGCGCCGAGCTGTCATCCTCATCGCGCCATTCGTT
>NZ_JAWOWP010000660.1:0-587 GCF_033340555.1 Vibrio sp. 1069 | reverse complement strand
GTAAAAACATGGTGGCGATGCAAGGTTGGGGCACGGCGGATACCGAAGCGCTGATCTCATTCGTAACCAAAGACAAAGTACCAGTATTTTCGGCATCTTACTCGGGTCATTTAACGGACCCTACGGGCAAAAACCCGAAAACGGCAAAACCTGCACCGTATAACTTTTTCTATGGCGCGTCTTATTCAGATGCCTGTCGTGCATTGGTGAAATGGGCGAAAGAGGATTGGGAATCAAAAGGCAATACCACGGCACCTAAATTTACTCACATTGGTGATAACCATCCGTTCCCGAATGCACCAAAAGACGCGTGTGCGGAATACGCCAAAGAGCTGGGCTTTGAAGTGCAAAACCCAGTGGTTGTCTCACTCAAACCGGGTGATTTCAAAGCGCAATGTTTGTCGCTAAAAGAATCCGGCACCAACTACGGTTACATCGCGAACCTAGGTGGCTCAGTCATTTCACTAGTGAAGTCGTGTAACACGGTTGGCACGGAGTTCCAGTACATGGCGAATATCTGGGGTGGTGATAAACCCGTAATTGAAGCGGCAGGTGACGGTCTGAAAGATTACGTGTTCCCGGGCATG
>NZ_JAWOWP010000659.1:0-587 GCF_033340555.1 Vibrio sp. 1069 | reverse complement strand
TGCTCAAGTAACCTCTGCGGCATTGGCAAGTGAAAACAAGACCCTTGCTCACCCAGCCTCAGTAGACAGCTTACCAACATCAGCAAACCAAGAAGACCACGTGTCAATGGCGACATTCGCGGCTCGAAGACTGAAAGAAATGGGTGAAAACACTCGCGGCATTCTGGCTGTCGAATATCTATCGGCGGCGCAAGGTTTGGATTTCAGAGCGCCAAATAAATCGTCTGAGCGAATCGAAATTGCAAAACAGATGCTGCGTGAAAAAGTGTCGTTCTACGATAAAGACCGTTACTTTGCACCCGATATCGAGCAAGCAAACACATTGTTGAAACTCGCTCTACATAACGCACTGATGCCAGAGAACCTTCTGCCAAGCGTACATTAATCTGTAGAAGCAAACTTCAGTCTAGGCTCCACCTCTTCGTGGAGCCTTTTTTGTGTCTATACTCTTAACAATTCGTGAGTGATATCAGAGTCGCGCGACGCACTTATTCGCATCATAAATGGATAAGCCATTCAAGCATGTGTTTTTAAACGTTTATCTGCTGATTTGGGTGCGCATTGTCAAAATGCAGTGAACTTTCTAC
>NZ_JAWOWP010000658.1:0-588 GCF_033340555.1 Vibrio sp. 1069 | reverse complement strand
GAACAAACAGCGCGCCAAACTGGTTTCCCGCTTTCTGCGCTGGATAAACCAAAGCAAAAGAAAGAGAACAAAGGCTGGTTCGGTTTTGTTCAAGACAATCTACAGATTTTATCGATCGCAGGTGCAATGGCATTTGCGGGCCTTGTCGCAAGCATCAACCCTCAACTTAGTAGCTGGATTTTTACTTTAACTTGTTTGCTGGGTTTGTATCCTATTGCCCGTAAGGCTGTCAAACTGGCTCGTGGTGGCACACCATTTGCCATTGAAACACTGATGAGTGTGGCTGCATTAGGTGCGTTGTACTTAGGTGAAACCGCAGAAGCCGCGATGGTGTTATTGCTCTTCCTTATTGGTGAAAAGCTAGAAGCATACGCATCATCACGAGCTCGAAGTGGCGTTCAGGCCTTAATGGATTTGGTACCAGAAAACACCACGCTGATCATTGATGGTGTACGCAAAGAAGTACCAGCGTCTCAGCTTCAACCTGGGGATGTCATTGAAGTGGCACCTGGCGGTCGTTTGCCAGCTGATGGTGTATTGATGACGACGTTAGCCAGCTTTGATGAAAGTGCATTGACCGGTGAATCA
>NZ_JAWOWP010000657.1:0-588 GCF_033340555.1 Vibrio sp. 1069 | reverse complement strand
AAAAGGCGTCGCTTTATTTGCCGCTATTGCGGCTCTGTCAGCATGTGACAGCGGCAATAGTCAGCCACAACAAGGTAAGCAATACGAAGTGTTGCCTGTTTCTCTTCAAGAATACAATCTGGCGCCACTAACCGAAGCTTTTGCCCTAACTTGCGGCCATTGTCGTTCAATGGAAGAGTTTGTCCCTCAAATTGAATCGCTAACAGAGCAAAAAGTTGAAAAGATGCACGTGACTTTCAATGAAAGTGCTCAGATCAGTGCAATTATCTTCTACACTGCTGTTATGCAGCTCGACGCAACACCAGATAAAGCATTCATGGCTGATTTATTTGCAGCGGTTCAAATGGGCGCAGATGCAACAGCAGAAGAGCGTCAACAAGCAGTAGAGAAAGCTTTTGAATCTCGTAACTTGATCAGCCCATACCATCTTGATGAAGCTCAACAGGAAAAACTGTTTGAATACATCACTAAAGCTGAATCCATCACTACTCGTGGCCAAATCAATTCTGTGCCAGCGTTTATCGTAAACGGTAAGTACCAAGTGATTACTGGCGGCCATGACAGCGTTGAGGCAATGGCAGAAACTAT
>NZ_JAWOWP010000656.1:0-588 GCF_033340555.1 Vibrio sp. 1069 | reverse complement strand
ATGAACATGACAAGCGAAGTAGAAGTCTGAAGAGTTCAGAAAATGCGTTCGTGTGCAGTGGAGTTTTAATCCGCGAGGCGTTGATATTCGCCCCGCGATAACAACGGATTTTCTCTAAAGTTTTGGCCCTGCCTCAAACTGGGTCAGGTTGTCGGTTATTTCTAACCACGGCGCTTTTGACGCCACGAAAATATGAAAACTTGGTTTGTGAGATGGGGCATCATCCAACACACCTAAGCGAATATTGACGATTCCGTTATTCTTTTTCGAATACAAACTTGAGCCGCAATGGCGACAAAAACATAGCTCGGTATTTTCACTTTTCTGATAAGTTTGAATATCCTCTTTCCCTTGGATAATGAGCAACTTATCTAGAGCAATGCCGCCCGCCGATGAATAGTCAGAGCCAGTAAATTTTCGACATTCAGAGCAATGGCAATTGCCCATGTATTTGAATTCATCCGCCACTTCGAGTTTTACCTTGCCACACAGACATGAGCCTTTGAGTACTTCCATTTGAGTCCCTTTTTTATTATGAACCTACGTGAGGTTGGTGATGGTCTCGTCACCATGCCACCACAAGACGAC
>NZ_JAWOWP010000655.1:0-589 GCF_033340555.1 Vibrio sp. 1069 | reverse complement strand
CTTTATCCAACATCTTCGTTTGGTATGGGTACTCTTTTGCAAGCTCACGTAAAAATGCATCACGACCACTAGCAAAAACCTCTTGCAATGCCAGTACGTCATAGCCTTTTACGTAATCAGGGATTAACTCGTAACGGTCACCAATATGTGACGCAATCGCAGGCAAGGCCCAAATGTTGTAAGTCATCAGTTTGAGATTTTGCTCGTTGTTATCGACGGCTTCATCCACTTTGCTTGGTGTGACGGTGTAGTACAAATCGTCATAACGCGCGGTGCTATCCGATTTAAACGCTATCTCTGCGCTGCGAGAGCCAAACGCCTCGGTATTTGAACGATGAATCGTGCGATCGTCTTTTAATGCCAAGTTCACGTCGGCGGCTGACAAACCGTACTCAATGGTCGAGTTGTACCAATGTCCTTCCATGACTTGGTGGAGTGTAATGCTTTCACCTTGCGGGTTAGATACGACAGTTTCAAAGCGATAGTTCTGACCCGATTTCACCCCTTCCCAACGATTAAAACTCAGTACGGGCTTTGTTTCCCAAGGGCCTAATACTTCTACGTGTTGATGCCATTCTTTTCCGTATTG
>NZ_JAWOWP010000654.1:0-589 GCF_033340555.1 Vibrio sp. 1069 | reverse complement strand
AAATTCATCAATAAGAACTCACAAGTGCGAGTCATTCGCGTTAAGAACCAAAGTGTTGTTCATAATTTGAATCAAGCTCATACCTGAGTATCAATCAGAGTCTTGTTTTAATACTCGATCCGCATGACGCAGTTTTAGCTTGGCTTCGAAGACAGGTTTTTCTATGTGTTCCTGTTTTTTTACTAACCCCATTAACGTTTGCACTGCTGCTCGCGCCATATCACTAATAGGGAAATGCACCGCAGATACCGTCGGGTACAAACTTTCACATAGGTCTACACTGTCAAAACTGGTTAAAGAGATTTGCTCCGGCACCGAAATTTTATGCTCATGAAGACATTGCATCGCCCCAACCGTCATTTCTTCGCTGCATGAAAATACAGCAGTTACCTCTGGGTGACGTTTCAAAATGGAAGCCATCGCATCATAACCGCTTTGTCTGCCGTAATTCCCTTCTTCACACCAACTTTCATCAATGTCGATACCAGCTGTTTTCATTGCATCAACATAGCCAAGCTTTCTGAGCAAACTATTGTGACGTAGGGATGGTCCGGTAATACAGGCAATGTTTTTATGACCACCAGCGATT
>NZ_JAWOWP010000653.1:0-589 GCF_033340555.1 Vibrio sp. 1069 | reverse complement strand
ACATTTTCTAGCAGATTCGCCAAAGCAGGATTGGCTTTGCCTTGTTCAAAAAATACCGCCACTACTGCGAGATTGCCTTGCTCATCGGCATGAACGTAATGCGCTTCCAATGGGTAAGATTTGCCGTCGACATGGTTTTCAGATGGTGTATGGAAATGAAACTGCTTTAAAGCAAACGCTTTTCCATCCATGGTCAGAACATTCTCTCCCTCAATGCTGGTTTGCAATGTGTGACCATTGTTTGTTAGTGCAACCACTTTGCCTTGGTAATCCAATTGCAGTTTTGCTAATTCAGCTTGCGTCGCCGCATGAATATCAATCGGGCTTTGGTTTTTACCTTGCGCACATTCAGAAGCAAACTCGCCCCAATGCTCTGGTCCGTGACTTCCTTCGTAACCCCAGTTTGCTGCGTTGGCCGAACCAACGAATACCAAAGACAATCCAATCGCTGTAAGTGACTTTTTCATGATTTTCCTTATCCCTTCAAGTGAAGTGTTGTAAAAGCAAAGCCATACTAATCTCACAGGATTCGGTCGTTACAGAGTGGAAACTATGATTGCAAACAAACTTTGGAATCAACTCCTCTAGT
>NZ_JAWOWP010000652.1:0-589 GCF_033340555.1 Vibrio sp. 1069 | reverse complement strand
GTTTTCTTCTAAACTGCGATGCCCAATATTCGGCTGAATTTGGCTCTCAAAGCTCGACGTAAAATTCGCCATAAGCTGCTCAATTTTTTCGATATTGCGATAGTCTTCTCCACCAGCGGTTTCAAGACGTTTCACATCAGCCAACGCAGAGGCAAACTCTTTCTTGTTCGATTGATATTCACGTTGTGCACCACTGGTATTGATGATCATACCGACAGCATCTCGATAAATATCCCCAGCTTCATCGATCAAAGCCATGTATCCAATGGTCTCTGGGACGTCGTCTGTTCTGACTTCTTGTGCCACTTTATGTGAATTAATCACTTCAAACGTAATAATCGCGATCATCACCAACATTGTTGCCAAAATGGCACCAAAGCTCGCATATAACTTTTTACGAACTGACATTTTCACTGACAAGGTTCCTTATAAATTATGTTCTGTGCAGACATTGCTGTATCAATCTGCACATGAATTATTTCGGGACGATAGACACCCCTTTGCAGTGGTTGCGCATTTTATGTGACAAACATCACATTGCAATTAAAGTTTTATAAAAAGACACAATTAATCTAAAAATGTCAGTCTT
>NZ_JAWOWP010000651.1:0-590 GCF_033340555.1 Vibrio sp. 1069 | reverse complement strand
TACAGGATAAACCGCAGATAATGCTTTTAGCATCGCGACGCCGCCTGACGGTTCTGCTGGGAAAAACTTCAGCGTACGCAGACCCATTTCCATTGCTTGTTCAACCAAGCTTGGGTTGTTGACACCAGGGACGATGGTCACGTTACGCTGTTGGCAGTATTTCACTGTAGTTGGGTTGAAACCTGGGCTCACAATAAAGTCCACGCCCGCATCAATCGCTTCATCCACTTGCGCGCTTGTCAGCACAGTTCCCGCGCCAATCAGCATCTCTGGGTACGCTTCGCGCATGTTTTTGATCGCTAAAGCGGCATCCTCAGTACGGAACGTTACTTCAGCACATGGCAGGCCATTTTCAATCAGCACTTGTGCCAGTTTCACTGCCTTGCCTGCGTCTTTGATCGCGATAACAGGGACTACTTTAATTTCTGAAAGTTGTTGGTTCAGATCTTTCATTTCATCGTTCCTTAAATAGTTGGCATCGCTTGGCTTGGAATGATCGCGCCGCGATGTTGAATAACCGTGCCAGCCACTTTGTGGCCAGCAAGCGCAGACTCAGCAACGTCTCCGCCTAAAATTCGTTTTGCAAGATA
>NZ_JAWOWP010000650.1:0-590 GCF_033340555.1 Vibrio sp. 1069 | reverse complement strand
ATCGTTAACTTTTGCATGATGTAAGACCGTTAGAAAAATTCAGGAGCGATGAAGCCGCTCCCGATAAATTAGAATACGTAGTATAGAAGAGCAAAGACTGGAAATGCAGCAGTCAGGCTATCGATGCGATCTAATACGCCACCGTGGCCTGGAATGATGTTACTGCTGTCTTTGATGCCAGAAACACGCTTAAACATGCTTTCGACTAAATCACCTAATACAGAAATCACGACCGTGATCAACGTAATGATGATCATATGAATTGGGCTCGTGAACTGGATATTGAACCAATCGGCAAACAACCAGCCAACAATCAGTGCCGCGATGATACCGCCAATAAGACCTTCAATCGTTTTGTTTGGGCTAACATGTGGTGCCATCTTGCGCTTGCCTAAACTTTTACCAGCGAAGTAAGCACCGCTGTCTGCAGCCCATACCAAGAAGCAAACGTACATTACGAGCTTTGCACCGTGGTATGGATCTACCGAAATGTCTGAGGCTCTTAGAATGATTACACTCCAAAGAAAAGGGAGTAATGTCAGAAAACCAAAAACATGTCGTAAAACAAGGTTGCCTTGCCAAGATTTTGT
>NZ_JAWOWP010000649.1:0-590 GCF_033340555.1 Vibrio sp. 1069 | reverse complement strand
ATCCAAATTCATTTAGCCACCAGCCCAATTCTTTCGGAACTTGTAAATGATCTTTCTCGCCATTGCTGCGAGTTAACGGTTCATGCGCTTCCACAAACACACTACGATCCGGCTCTAGTGACACTTTCACTGGCTGATTGATGATGTTTACTTTTTCACCACGACGAACCTTGTCGAACAACCATTCGATATCACTTGGGTCCATACGAATGCAACCAGCACTCACGCGCATTCCGATGCCGAAATCTTTGTTGGTACCGTGAATAAGGTACTCACCATTTCCGTAAGCTAGACGAAGTGCAAACAACCCAAGCGGGTTGTCGGGGCCTGCTGGCACAACCGCAGGTAAATCCACCCCTTTCGCTCTGTATTCTGCACGAATAGACGCAGGTGGCGTCCATGTTGGGTTCGGACGTTTTTGGCTGATGCTGGTTGTCATCACTGGTGTATCTCGCCCAACTCGACCAATACCAACAGGGAAAACATGCACCACATCTTCGCCCTCTGGGAAGTAGTACAAACGCAGCTCTGCCAAGTTAATCACGATGCCTTGGTGAGGAACTTCAGGAAGAATAAGTTGAGATGGAATA
>NZ_JAWOWP010000648.1:0-590 GCF_033340555.1 Vibrio sp. 1069 | reverse complement strand
TGGGTGTTTAGCTGACATGACAAACCTTGTCGAAAATTACGTACCTGTAAAGTGCAGCAGCGAACCGCTGCACGGTCGATAACCCACTATAGCATGTAACAACGACTTGTCATCGAGTGGGATACGGTAAAAATGTGAACGTGCTAAAACTTTGCTTTGCGTTGAATATCAACCGTTTCATGCAGTTCTGAGAACACGATGACGGCTTCACCTTTTTCTAGTTGCGTCTTCACTTGATCGATTTTGTTTTGCAGTGAAATTTCAACCGCGCCATAGTCGGTGCCTTCGCGTAGTACGAACTCACGAATTAGATTTTCCAGTGTTTCTGGCGCGATGTCTTGCCAAGGAATGATCATAAATACCTCAAACTTTTATGATGAAAGGCTAGTTTACTGTGTTCGCGGTTTGGATACAGCTGAAAGGTACTCTGCCGCGACACTTTCGTAGTACGCGGGTAGGGCTTCCTCCAACCAGAACTTTGGTTTTAATGCCGTACCAGTCAGAAAGCCAACGTGTCCGCCGTGCTCAAACAGACGGTAATCAATGTTATCTGGCAGAACAAATTTGGGGATCACCTCTTCTGTCATGAA
>NZ_JAWOWP010000647.1:0-591 GCF_033340555.1 Vibrio sp. 1069 | reverse complement strand
TTGCACAACTTCTTGTTGAGTGATGTAACGCACTGAATCTATCTTCCCGTACACCACTTCATTCACTGGTTTTGCGACATTCCTTTGGTACGCTGCATTGGCGAAAAGGGGTAAAAACAGTATGATCCAAGGACATACTTTCAAAAATTTTCTAACTCGAGTCATCACAAGTTCCTTTGGTTCGATATTGGTCAGTACTTTTCTATGGCAATCTATTTAACTGAACTCGATTCAACGTTCAACTTCCCATCCCCTTACGAAGCTCTGTCAGATCCCAATGGTCTGTTGGCTTTTGGCGGAGACTTAGATCCACATAGAATTTTGAGTGGCTACTACCAAGGTATTTTCCCTTGGTATGGTCCAGGAGAACCCATTTTATGGTGGAGTCCTTCGCCACGTGCTGTGTTTGATCCTTTAACGTTTAAGCCATCAAAAAGTCTTAAAAAGTTTCAGCGCAAGCATCAATATAAAGTCACTATAAATCAAGCGACTGAGCGCGTCATTCAACTTTGCTCGTCTACCCGGCCAGCAGATGAAACATGGCTGAATGAAGAGATGCAAGCGGCTTATATTCAGCTATCCAACCTAGGG
>NZ_JAWOWP010000646.1:0-591 GCF_033340555.1 Vibrio sp. 1069 | reverse complement strand
CAGCTTCATCCAGACAGCATTCCTGAGAAAATTTTCAAAAATGCTTCTGCACTAGTACTGACATCTTACTTAGTTCGTTGTAAAGAAGGCGATCCAATGCCTGAAGCAACAATGAAAGCCATTGAGTTTGCGAAGAAGAACGACGTTCCTGTTGTACTAACGCTAGGTACGAAGTTTGTTATTCAAGACGATCCTAAATACTGGCAAGACTTTATTCGTGAACACGTTTCTGTTGTCGCAATGAACGAAGACGAAGCAGAAGCGCTAACAGGCGAAACTGATCCGCTAGCCGCTTCTGATAAGACGCTAGAGTGGGCTGATATGGTGTTATGTACCGCAGGTCCTGTTGGTCTGTTTATGGCGGGTTACACTGAAGACAGTGCGAAGCGTGAAACCACGTTGCCATTACTTCCTGGCTCGATTGCTGAATTTAATCGTTACGAGTTCAGCCGTCCGGCTAAAAAAGATGCTTGTCAGAATCCAATTCGAGTTTATTCGCATATTTCTCCTTACATGGGCGGTCCAGAGAAAATTAAGAACACAAACGGGGCGGGTGATGCTGCGTTGTCTGCTGTTCTTCATGACATGGCG
>NZ_JAWOWP010000645.1:0-591 GCF_033340555.1 Vibrio sp. 1069 | reverse complement strand
ACAAGGTAAAGAGCGTCGCTTTCCTGAAGGCGTGCCGGAGGACATCAACCAAACCATCGAAAACGAACTGAGGTTGATAGAAGACCTCAAGTACCATTATTACTTTTTAACCATTCATGACATCGTCATGTTTGCTAAACAGCAAGGCATTCTTTATCAAGGCCGAGGATCAGCGGCGAATTCCGTCGTGTGTTACTGCTTAGAAATCACCGCCGTCGATCCAAGACAAATCTCTGTCTTGTTCGAACGATTTATCAGTAAGGAACGCAAAGAGCCACCAGATATCGACGTTGACTTCGAACACGAGCGCCGTGAAGAAGTCATTCAATACATTTATAAAAAATACGGACGTGAACGTGCCGCTCTTGCCGCAACAGTGATCAGTTATCGCTTCAAAAGTGCGGTACGTGAGGTCGGAAAAGCGTTAGGTATTGAAGAGACCAAATTGGATTTTTTCATCAAAAATGTTAACCGCCGAGATCGTAGCCAAGGTTGGCAAGCACAAATTATTGAGCTTGGTTTGCAACCGGAATCGCTCAAAGGTCAGCAGTTTATCCAACTGGTGAACGAGATTATTGGTTTTCCTCGTCA
>NZ_JAWOWP010000644.1:0-591 GCF_033340555.1 Vibrio sp. 1069 | reverse complement strand
TCAGGGCTAGCTTGTTGCCACTTCATCGCGAAATCCTCACTGGGTGCGCAATCATCTTCAATCTCGATCTGGAACCATTTCATACCCAGTTGTTGGGTAACTTCACCCAAATCCGCGACGTCTTTCGATGCTAGCTCAGCATTGTCCAATGCCGTAACCACGGCTTGAACACCCTGCTCTTTTAATTGCTGTAAAGACGTTTGCAAATCGACGCCTTTCGTACCCGGGCACGGTGTTAAAACTAATGCACCAGAGTCCAAATCTAATTGCCATATAGGATGAGACATTGTGAACTCCTATTCAGCCAAACCAACGTTACGAACCAATTCTGCGGTGCGCGTTGCGTAACCCATTTCATTGTCGTACCACGCGTAAATCTTCACCATGCGAGAACCAACGACCATTGTTGAGAGTGCATCAACGATGGTTGAGCGTTGATCGCCTTTGTAATCGATCGACACCAACGGACGCTCTTCAAAGCCAAGAATGCCTTTTAGCTCACCTTCTGACGCTTCTTTCAGCAAAGCATTCACTTCTTCTGCGGTGGTATCGCGTTTCACATCGAAGATGATGTCTGTCAGTGACGCATTC
>NZ_JAWOWP010000643.1:0-592 GCF_033340555.1 Vibrio sp. 1069 | reverse complement strand
TGCTCGTTAGGATAGGGAGGTAAGCCGATACTGGCTCATTGCGTTGGTAGCCGTCTCGCGTTTTGCGGCCTTTACCGGATCGGTTGCCCTCATAGATTTGAATGACCGCGCAATCAAAATCAATCTTGGCCATGTCTGCGATCGCTGCATCGAGATCTTTGCACACGTTAAGTACGTTCGCGCATAACATGACGCAAAAACGGCGTTTTGAGCTGTCAATTTCGGCAATATTGTTTACTACGCCTTTGGCTTTTGAACTCGGGTCAAAGTGAGTGACCGTCATGCTCTGCTTGTGGCAGTTAGTAAGACATTCTTCTGTTAGGTCGGGAAACTTACCGCAACCAAAGCTAAGAATGTTGTTCGCGTATGACCAGTTAGGCGCAAGTCTGCTAAGGCGCTTTGCACTGGCTGGCACTTGCTTTCGGCTAGTCTGTAATGTCATGCACACTCCAAAATTGGAGTGGCGCTTTAAGGATGGGGTGGACTAGGGCTGATTTGAGCGCAAATTATACACCTCGACGCGATTAACCCTAAATAATCAAAATGGCGCATATAAATGTAATGCGCATCAAATACATCTTGTGAACTCTCA
>NZ_JAWOWP010000642.1:0-592 GCF_033340555.1 Vibrio sp. 1069 | reverse complement strand
TCTGAAGGGTGCTGGAGCCAGTGTAGGTTGCAAGGTTGTGATTTGAGCCACTCGGAGCTGTATGGTTTAGACCCCCGGAAAGTTGACCTTACAGGTGTAAAAATCTGTTCGTGGCAACAAGAACAACTTTTAGAGCAATTAGGTTTAATAGTAGTACCTGACTAAATTTGATGGTTTGAACACACACATAACAAACGCCTCAAGAGGGACTGTCAACGCGTGGCGTTCCCAGTCCCAATGAGCTGTGGTGGTTACGGTTGTAAATTTAAGCCGTGCGGTAGCGTTGCCAGCCCCTTAGGCGGGCGTTAGCCCTCAGGAGGAAAAATGAAAATATCCATTATGGCAGCAGTTTCTGAGAATGGAGTAATTGGCTCTGGATTGGATATACCTTGGCATGTACAAGGTGAGCAGCTCCTGTTCAAAGCTATGACTTACAATCATTGGCTTTTAGTCGGTCGTAAAACTTTCGACTCAATGGGTAAACTTCCCAATAGGAAATATGCTGTGGTTACTCGCTCAGAAATGGTCTCGAATGATCCAGATGTTATTTATTTCACCAGCATTGAATCGGCATTATCTTACTTAGACAATA
>NZ_JAWOWP010000641.1:0-592 GCF_033340555.1 Vibrio sp. 1069 | reverse complement strand
CTAATGCAAAGCTTCTATTTAGGTAAAGAGGCAAACCCAACAGCATCAAATGGCTTTTTCGGCTGGTTGAAGCGACTCTTTTCCTCATAAAATACATGGTTTTATCAATCCGAAACAACTGATAGACTGCGTCTCCAATGCAACAAGCATCATGTTTGCATTGTTAAGGACATTCATCCACTGAGCATCAAGGGATCATTATGAAGTTTATCCGTTGGATTTTAGGCAAAGTCATTTTATTGCTGAACGCTGTCTTTTCTCCTCGTGGCATCAAACGCACTAACGAAGCACAGAGCAACGTCGATGATAAAGCAAAGCAATACGCGTTATATCAGTTTGAAGCTTGTCCTTTTTGCGTCAAAGTACGACGTGCGATGAAACGACAATCCGTTAATATCGAATTACGTGATGCGAAGAATGACCCAACTCACCGCGCTGAACTTGAACAAGGTGGCGGTCGCGTGAAAGTGCCTTGTCTTCGTATTGAAAAAGATGGCGAAACGCAATGGCTTTATGAGTCATCAGACATTGTCGCTTATCTTGAAAAAGAATTTGCCTAGTTCCCCCTAAGAACATTGGCGGATGTAAAAGA
>NZ_JAWOWP010000640.1:0-593 GCF_033340555.1 Vibrio sp. 1069 | reverse complement strand
CGGTTTCTTTGGCGCACTCGGTTGGTTGGTCATGGCGGCTAACATCGCCGTGTCTAAGAGTCCAACTTTATTTGGGTAATCGTCATGCTTGAGTTTTTTGACGAAGATTTTGACAACATGGCGCTGGTGGAAGGAGCGTTAGAGCTCAATAAATCCGTTAATCCAGAAACCAACGTCCATTGGGCTAAGCAAGAGCTAGAGCGTCTGTACCAAGAAGCAGAAGCAACGCTTATCCATGAAACAGATGAAGAGCAGCGTTTCGATTCTTTCCTACGTCTGTTTTTCCATGAGTGGGGCTTCAAAGGTGACGACCAAGAGTACTTTATCTCTGACAACAGCTTTATCGATAAAGTGCTAGAGCGTAAAAAAGGTATACCGGTCAGCTTAGGTGCAATTTTATTGTACTTAGGCAATCGCCTAGGCTTCCCTATGAAAGGTGTGACATTCCCAACTCAGTTCCTAATTAAAGTGGATTGGATGCACAAAACACCAGACTACATTAACCCGTTCAACGGGGAGTATGTTGGTGAGAAAATCCTTCAAGCTTGGTTAATCGGTCAAGAAGGACCGTTAGCGCAGCTTAAACCGGAACA
>NZ_JAWOWP010000639.1:0-593 GCF_033340555.1 Vibrio sp. 1069 | reverse complement strand
GGCCCCTTTGCCCACCACCGTCACCACACGGCCTCGGCTAAATGCAACGGGTTCTAAGTAGCCATCAAAATACACGGCGAAACGACCCGTAGGCTCTTGGTCAATATCAGGTTTGCCAGATTTATTGATAGGTAGATTGACGATCTCTAGGCGTGTTTTGTCTTTGAAGTTGTCCACTTTCGCAATGATACCGCCGAGGCGAACATCATTCGTGACCTCTCCTTGAGACTCAGCAAAGGCCTTATAGTCGGTAACGACTTGCTCTGTACTAGCGTTCAACTCTTCAGGAAGAGAGCTGCATGCAGACAAGCCAAAAGCGGCAACCAAAACCAAAAACAACCGTCCAAAAACCTTCATAAACCACCATTTAATCTATTAATACCAATTCGAGGAAATTCATACATAGATATCGACACCCAGTAGTTGAGCCAGTTCCTCTTTTTTAGCTCGATTCATGACATCCATGTACTGCTCCATGGCTTTGCGAGCATTACCTTCCGGCAAATCATATTGTATTTGAGCACGATGAATTTGGGACTCATCAACTTGTTTTATGGAATGCGCGACTGCGTTTGCAACCTTTGAAGGTTGAC
>NZ_JAWOWP010000638.1:0-593 GCF_033340555.1 Vibrio sp. 1069 | reverse complement strand
CGCTTCAACGCCTTTTAGCATTTCTGCACGTTTCGCTGGATCCGTTTCCACGTTCGCTGCTTCTACAATTTTGTCCATTTCTGGGTTTGAGTAGTAACCACAGTTGTACTGGCCACGACCTGTCTCTTCGTTACGAGTCATTGTTAGGAACTCGTTGAAGTTCGCAGAGTCTTCAGTGTCTGAGTGCCAACCGATCATCAGCATGTCACCCGCACATTTATCAAACTCTGGCCAGTATTGCGCTTTTGGCATGGTTTTCAGATCAACCTTAATACCAATCTTAGACAACATTGCCGCCGCAGCCTGTGCAACTTTTGCATCGTTCACGTAACGGTTGTTTGGCGCAATCATAGTCAGGGCAAAGCCGTTCTCGTAGCCCGCTTCTTTCATCAACTCTTTAGCTTTCTTCAGATCGTAGCGAGGAACCAGTTTTTCGTTGTGACCAACGTAACCAGCAGGGCTTTGCTGACCAGCAGCTGTCGCGAAACCTTTCATGATTTTCTTCACGATGCCTTCGTTGTTGATCGCATGCACGATAGCTTGACGAACGCGCACGTCTTTCAACGCTTCATTGCTGTTTTGGTTCATTTGGA
>NZ_JAWOWP010000637.1:0-594 GCF_033340555.1 Vibrio sp. 1069 | reverse complement strand
ACAAGAGTTGAACCTTGTGCTCTTTTCTAATACCAAAAGAACCGTTGTTGCTCTTCAGAACAAGATAGAGCATGTAGATTCGATTATTTAGCAATAGCTTAAATAGGGTGAGAACTTGTTTTCTAATATTCTCGTTGTCTGTGTAGGCAATATTTGCCGCTCCCCGACCGGGGAAAGACTTTTACAATCTTTGCTTCCTAATAAGCAAGTGGCTTCAGCAGGCTTAGCTGTCCACAAAAGTCATCTATCAGGAAAGCCCGCAGATCAAATGGCTGCAAACCTCGCCAGTGAACACGGTATTAGTTTAGATGGGCATGAAGCACAACAATTAACACCAGAGCTCTGTGCTCAGTACGATCTTATACTGGTAATGGAAAAAGGCCATTTAGAAGCCTTAACAAAAATTGCTCCGGAGGCTCGTGGTAAAACCATGCTATTTGGACAATGGATCAAAGAAAAAAATATCCCTGACCCATACAGACAAAGCAGGGAAGCATTCGAGCATGCTTATGCGCTGATAGAAAAAGCTGCATTGGCATGGTCAAAAAAACTATAAGTCGAAAGACTATACATAAACGCTAATGGCAAGGTATT
>NZ_JAWOWP010000636.1:0-594 GCF_033340555.1 Vibrio sp. 1069 | reverse complement strand
TTCATTAGTTAAAGCCTCCCGCCTTTATCGTATTTTCCAATTCTTCGTCATCAACTTTCGAAAGATCGAGCTTCAGCAAGCGCTCAAGGTCACTCGTTCGCTCGAACTTAGGCAGCTTGATGTCGGTTTCTTTGACAGGGTCGACAAGATTAACTGTCGCGACGATGATCAACTCCGTCTTTCTTCTTTCGGTATTGGTCTTACTGAATAACGCACCAAGAATTGGGATGTCGCCTAGATAAGGAATTTTTGCCAATGACTCCTGCCCTTCCGACGTTAAAAGACCAGCTAACACGAAGCTTTGGCCGTCTTTCAGTTGAACCGTTGTCTGAGCTTTTCGAGTTCGTAGCGAAGGGACGCTAACTAGACCGGAGTTCACACCATTGGTTTTATCAATCGAGCTCACTTCTGGTAACAGTGACAGGCGGATGTTTTCTGAATCTGTCACCTTAGCAACCATAGACAGCTTTACCCCGTATTCTTTATAAGTTACGGAAATACCATCGTTGTCTCGGACGGTGATTGGGATTTCACCACCGACAAGAAAGCTCGCCGATTCGCCAGAAATTACCGACAAGTTTGGCTCAGCCAGCA
>NZ_JAWOWP010000635.1:0-594 GCF_033340555.1 Vibrio sp. 1069 | reverse complement strand
ATAAACCCGAACCTAAAGAACAGATGCGTTTAGTGATGCGCTATTCAGGCCCGAGAATGTTACTAAAACATCCGATTCTGGCAGTTCGGCACCTGCTGCACGAGAAACGCGAGGTTCCTGAAAAACCAGCAGCCAATGCATCGAACCGCCACAAAAGAATCAATGAAGAACGCGATACTAAGAAGTCGTAATGACGGTTAGATTCTTTATCCAATACTTTTGCGTATATCGACGATAACACAACGCCAACTTAACGACTTCCTCTGCAATCATCAGTGCATACACGTACTTAAACTCCCAACCAAGAACAAACGCAGCGATTGCACAAAGTGGCAAGCCTGTCATCCACATGGCGATAAAGTCCATGCGTAAGCAGAATACGTTGTCGCCACCAGCTCGAATAATCCCGTTAATGATGATCATGTTCAACATACGCAACCAAATCGCGCAGCACAAAATCATCACCGCAGGGGCTGCGAGTGGGTAAAGATCAGGGTTGTCCAAATTCAATGCTGCAATGATCAACTCACGATTAAGAAGCAACAGTGCGCCGATGGAAATACCAAACACAAAGACTGCTTTGATAAAGAATTT
>NZ_JAWOWP010000634.1:0-594 GCF_033340555.1 Vibrio sp. 1069 | reverse complement strand
TGAAAATATTGTGATCACCTTAGGTGAGAACACTGACAAAATATCTTCCTCAATCGGCGTGATGGATACTGTCTCTCAGGGGATCAGTAGCATTCTAAGTTCTATTCAGAAAATTGCCGATCAAACTGATTTATTAGCGTTAAATGCTTCCATTGAGGCTGCAAGAGCTGGTGAGTCAGGAAAGGGTTTTGCTGTTGTCGCTGAAGAAGTTCGAATGCTCGCGTCGAAAACTCGAAGCAGCACCATTGAGATTGATGAATTTCTTGTTCAGTTTTCCGACTCGTCGGAGCAACTTATTGGACAAATGTCTCAAGTTCAAAAAAGCAACGATCTAAGTCGAAATCGTACGTTAGAAGTTATTGATCAAATTCAACTTGTTGAGAATGCCGTTAGTGAAATAAATACCATTAATTCTGGCCTTTCCCAAGCGTCAGATATTCAGTGTGAAATGATGAAGAAGCTAAACTCGGAGATTGAGCTGTCTAAATCTTTGAGCGATGAAATTACTCACAGTGCAAATGCTATCGCGAGTGTTCATGGAGATATCAGCCGAGTTTCTTCAGCACTAACGAAAGACGTGGCGGTTTTCAAAGT
>NZ_JAWOWP010000633.1:0-594 GCF_033340555.1 Vibrio sp. 1069 | reverse complement strand
TATCACAAGGTTTCCCGATTGATCAGCGCAACAACGAAAGTTACACCGCGCTAATGGTGGCGGCATATCAGGGTAATAAAGACACGGTACGGTTACTGCTCGACTCTGGAGCGAATGCCTGTTTACAAGACAAGCGTGGTAACACGGCCCTGATGGGGGCGCTGATTAAGCGCGAAATTAGTATAGCGAAAGACTTGTATCAAGCGGAATGTTCGCCCGATTTGCGCAACAAAGCCGGACTCGACTTGAAGACGTTTGCAGAGATTTATGGCCAGTCGGAAGTGTTGAAATCTCTTCAGAATAAATAGAGCAAAAACAGATCAAGAAAAACCAAGCAAGCAAATGATGAGTAAGACGCGATCCCAAAATAAGCAAATAAAAACGGCCCAGAAATCTGGGCCGTTTTTACACAAGGAAACCGGTTAATTACGCGAAGCGCTCAACAATAATGTCATCGGCATTTTTGACAAACAGTGCGCCTTTTTCTTTCATCTCTGCGATCACGCTGTCCACCGTATCTGGCAGAACGGCGCGAGTTGCAGCTAGATTCACAATCACCTTAAAGCCGAGATCTAACGCTTGCATAACGGATTT
>NZ_JAWOWP010000632.1:0-595 GCF_033340555.1 Vibrio sp. 1069 | reverse complement strand
TAAGCGTTGCGGATTCGCTGTCTGTTCTGCTCAAAGTACTCTTGGCCATAACGGCCTCGGTTAAAGTAGCGACGAAGCATGCTATTATCCATCACAAGTTCATCCCCTTGGCCTGCCGCTAAGTAATTATAATCATTGCCAACTCGTGTCGTAACGTTGAAATCATAAGCCTCGTTACCACGAACCTGTATCACTCCCGGCGACATATCACGCCATGGCGTTAATGGCAGCTTTACCGACACAGTGACAAACTGCTCTTCGTCTGTATCGTTAAACTTTGTCACCTGATAACTTGCGGATACTTCTATGTCTTCAAACCAATGTGATGTCGTGAATTTTGCGCCGAGATCCCCCTTCCAAAACTCTCCAGCAGTCGCATTAAACTGCCAATCCCACTCTGGCATAGAGAATGTGTAACGAGTTAAAAAGGTTTGGCGATCTGGGTTCGCATAACCATTTTTGTCTTTTTCGTCTTGATGCTGGAAATAGCTCATCTCTAATCCCAACTCATGGTTGCCCGATTGAGAGAACCAAGCTGATTCGCTGCGCGCACCGATATCATCCGATTTAACCAAGCCTAGGGAAACTTGGTTAG
>NZ_JAWOWP010000631.1:0-595 GCF_033340555.1 Vibrio sp. 1069 | reverse complement strand
AGCACACCAAGCTGCGGGTGTCGTACCAGATATGGTTCAAGTTGGTAACGAACTGAATGGCGGCATGCTTTGGCCTGAGGGTAAGAGTTGGGGTCAAGATGGTAAGGAATTTGACCGTCTATCACTTCTCTTAAAAACCGGCATCCAAGCGGTTCACGACAACGACAGTGGTAAAGACATTCAAATCATGTTGCACCTCGCTGAAGCCGGTGATAACGGTCTTTTCCGTTGGTGGTTTGATGAAATCACCCAGCGTGGTGTCGATTTTGATGTGATTGGTATGTCTTACTACCCGTGGTGGCACGGCCCAATTGACAAAGTAAAAGCCAATATGAATGACGTCATCAGTCGCTACAACAAGCCTGTTGTCTTGGTCGAAACGTCTTTCCCGTTTACCACTGAGAATGGTGATTCGTTAGGTAATAGCTACTCCGAGGCGGGGCCGATTGAGGGCTACAGTGTGTCAATTGAGGGCCAGGCGCAATACCTGGCTGACATCATGACGCTGTTGAATGAACTGCCTAACGAACTAGGTTTAGGGATTTATTACTGGGAACCCGCATGGTTACCAATCGATGGGGCAACCTGGTCAACA
>NZ_JAWOWP010000630.1:0-595 GCF_033340555.1 Vibrio sp. 1069 | reverse complement strand
CGAAAGAGTTCACCACTGCAGTCATTTTTATGGCTGTAGCGCTGTATTTTTACTCTCAAATCAATAGCATCTGGGAAAGCATGTTCGGCATTTTTCGCTATAACATGTCGTTGACGAAAGCCGACCTAGAAAACCCACAGCAAATGGTAGAACAAGTGGGTCAGAGCCTTGGCATGATCATCGAAATGCTGTTGCCACTTTTCACGGTTATCATCATCGTGACGTTCGGTAGCAGTATGGTCTTGGGCGGCTGGATGTTTCGTCCCGCAAACATGTTGCCAAAACTGAGTAAACTCAACCCGCTCAGCGGCATTAAGCGTATTTTCTCAACGCGTTCGTTGGTGGAACTGGTTAAGTCGACAATCAAAGTAACGGTGATTTTCGGCATCCTTTACGGCTACTTGGACAATCACCTTCAGCCATTGTTAGGCATTCAAAACCTACCGCTTAACCAAGGTTTTTCAATGGTGATGTCTATCTTGTTTGAAGGGCTGCTCTTGATGGGATTTGCTTTGCTGTTGTTTGGTGTGATTGATATTCCTTACCAACGCTGGGAACACCTCAAAGAACTTCGCATGACGAAGCAAGAATTAAA
>NZ_JAWOWP010000629.1:0-595 GCF_033340555.1 Vibrio sp. 1069 | reverse complement strand
AGCAAGTTGATCGAGCTGCGAATGCACAAAGCAGCTGACTTGTTGCAATACCGGGCGTGGTCAATTGCGATGATTGCCAATCGATTGGGGTACCGAGACCCGTACAACTTTACGCATCGATTTAAGAAGTTTTACGGCATTTCGCCAACACGTTATCGAAAGCAGTTAATGGAAAACGCATAAAAAAACGAGGGCAGATAGCCCTCGTTTTCAATGGTTATTTGGTTGTTTTAGCTTTATAGGCCAGCAGCCATTTGCTGTTTGGTTTTGCTCGCTGCAAGCAACATGTAAACGCATGTTGCTACCAAAGCCGCAAACAAGTAACCCAACAAGCCGTGTACTTGGCCCATAAATTTGTCTGCGACCACTGGGCCTGCTACTGAGCCTACGCTGTAGCTAAACAGCATGACTTGAGTTGCAGAGACAATAAAGCGTTCATCAAGTCCTTCACAGCCGAGGTTGATTGCCACTGGGTATAGAGCAAACGTGGCCATGCCCAATAGGAAAAGCGACGCCGCCAACATTGCGGTAGACGTAGAGACGAACGTCAAACCGATAGAGAAAATACCCAAAATACAGAAAAACGCCATTAAGA
>NZ_JAWOWP010000628.1:0-595 GCF_033340555.1 Vibrio sp. 1069 | reverse complement strand
TTATTTGGTTACATCACAGCACAGGCTGCGACTAATTATTCTTCTTTAAGAAACGCTTTGATACGTTCTAAATCTCGTGTTCTTGGGATCGGAGGCAAGCTTCCAAGGAACGTGCCGCCATAGTCACGGGTGACAAGGCGATGGTCACAAATGATCAATGCACCATGATCTTTCTGATCTCGAATCAAACGCCCTACGCCCTGCTTCAAAGTGATCACCGCATCGGGGATTTGCACTTCAGCAAACGGCTCACCACCACGCAATCGACAATCTTCAATTCGGGCTTTTAGCAGCGGATCATCCGGGGCAGTAAACGGCAATTTGTCGATGATAACACAGCTCAGTGCGTCACCTCTAACATCGATCCCTTCCCAAAACGCCCCCGTCGCCACAAGCAAAGCGTTACCCAGCTCCATAAACTCTGCAAGAGTCTTTTGCTTGCTCATTTCACCTTGCATAAGAACCGGAAGATCCAACACCTCACGGAACTTCTCTCCCAACTCACGCATCATGCTGTGAGAAGTACATAAGAAGAAACAACGACCGTCATTTTCTTCAATGACTGGTGCTAACATTCTCACCAATTTGTCCGCTA
>NZ_JAWOWP010000627.1:0-596 GCF_033340555.1 Vibrio sp. 1069 | reverse complement strand
TTTGCCAACGCCTTTATCTGCGTACTCAGCCGCGATATCCAACAATCTTTCTGTAGCGTCATCTCGACGGTTAAGCACAACGTCTTCTACCGCTTCTCGTAGTTTTTCCGGAACGTTGTCATAAATCTCAAGTTGACCCGCGTTTACGATCCCCATATCCATACCATTTTTAAAACAGTGATAGAGGAACACAGCATGGATAGCTTCACGAACGTAGTTATTACCGCGGAAAGAGAAAGACACGTTCGACACGCCACCGGAAATCATCGCGTGTGGCAAATCGCGCTTGATGTCCGCTACAGCTTCAATAAAATCAACAGCATAGTTGTTGTGCTCATCAATACCCGTTGCGACGGCAAAAATGTTTGGGTCAAAAATAATGTCTTCTGGCGGGAAGCCAACTTCATCTACCAAAATACGATAAGCATTTGTACAGATTTCTAGCTTGCGCGCGCGCGTTTCTGCCTGACCAACCTCATCGAATGCCATGACGATCACAGCTGCGCCATAACGACGGATCAGTTTAGCTTGCTCAACAAATTTCTCTTTGCCTTCCTTCAAAGAGATAGAGTTCACAATGCCTTTACCTTGAATGC
>NZ_JAWOWP010000626.1:0-596 GCF_033340555.1 Vibrio sp. 1069 | reverse complement strand
CGATTGGTAACCGTTTGGTTTTGGGTTTGCAACGTAGTCGTCGAACTCACTCGGTAAGTGCTTGTATTTGGTATGAACCACACCTAACGCAGCGTAACAATCTTGCAGTTTGTCGGCGATGATACGTACTGCACGCACGTCAAACAATTCATCAAACGCCAAACTCTTCTTCTGCATTTTTCGCCAAATGCTGTAGATGTGTGTAGGACGGCCACTGACTTCGGCATTAATGCCACAAGCTTTCATCTCTTGAGATAAGTCTTCGACAAAATCTTTGATGTATTGCTCACGGACAATACGACGCTCAGCAAGCTGCTTTGCAATCTGCTTGTAAGTGTCCGGTTGTTGATAACGGAAAGCGTAGTCTTCGATTTCCCACTTAAGCTTACCGATACCTAGGCGGTTAGCCAGTGGAGCATAAATGTTGGCACACTCTTTTTCCGCAGCACGTCGAACTTCGTCCGGCGCTTTTTTCACTTCAATAAGGTTGCAAATTCGTTCTGCTAGCTTGATGACAACGCAACGAAAATCATCCACCATGGCAAGCAGCATGCGACGAACGTTGTCTACTTGAGAAGACGCAGCGCTGCCTTCCA
>NZ_JAWOWP010000625.1:0-596 GCF_033340555.1 Vibrio sp. 1069 | reverse complement strand
ATTTTTGGTTTCTGATGTTCAGGAAGTACGTAAAAACAAACTCACGCTACAATTTGATCTTTTTGAGGGTCTTTTAACTCATATCGCTTCACGCAATTTCTCCCACTGCTTTTCGCCTGATAGAGCGCCTTGTCGGACAACTGATACAAGTGGTCGAAATTGAAGTCTTTGCCTTTGGTGTTGTAGCTGGAGTACCCCACCGAAACCGTCAGCAGTTCACCTTCTGGGTTATGTTGATGCCTGATGCCTTCATCTTCAATGCATTGACGAATGCATTCCGCTCTCAACCGAACCTCTTCTTGGTTCGAGCCGATCATCAATAACACAAACTCTTCCCCCCCAATACGACAAAAGACCTCGTCTTCATCTTTGGTATGGTGTTCAAGAATGTTCCCAATGCGCATCAGTGCAATGTCGCCTTCAAGATGACCATAGTGATTGTTAAACAAACCAAAATGGTCAATATCAATCAGAATCAGACCAAATGACATCGCATCTTCGCAATCCAATGCGCAGTATTTTTGCATCACATGTTCCAGCATACGGCGATTGCCAAGGCGCGTAAGTGGATCGAGCTTAGATAGCACTTCGAGCTG
>NZ_JAWOWP010000624.1:0-596 GCF_033340555.1 Vibrio sp. 1069 | reverse complement strand
TTCGCTGGGTCGAATACCGGGCGAAGTTGAGACAGACCTTCAACGGTGGTCTCTGGACGAATCACTTCATCGTAATCTAACTGGAACAATGTACCGTCTGCTGCGTGGCCTTCGGTTGGTAGGATTTCGTTTTTAAAGCGACCTTCCAATGTTGCTGCGTGAGCACGAGCATGAGAGCGCGCCGCAAACTCATCTTGTTGCTCACGGCTGATACCATGAAGCTTACCAAGCATTTCAGCGGTTAAACCCATCATGCCAGCGGCTTTGGCGACGTTTTTCGACATGCCTGGGTGGAAGTCCACACCGTGGTTCATTGGTACGTGACCCATGTGCTCGACACCACCGATCAGGCAAATTTCCGCGTCACCTGTCATGATTGCACGAGTACCATCATGCAGGGCTTGCATAGATGAGCCACACAGACGATTCACGGTTACTGCGCCAATCTCAATTGGTAGGCCAGCAAGCAGCGCTGCATTACGCGCGATGTTAAAGCCTTGCTCAAGCGTTTGTTGCACACAGCCCCAGTAGATGTCTTCAATCTCGCTTGGGTTCACTTGTGGGTTGCGTGCCAGAATGCCTTTCATTAGGTGCGC
>NZ_JAWOWP010000623.1:0-596 GCF_033340555.1 Vibrio sp. 1069 | reverse complement strand
CCCCATGCCACCACCCATCACGATGCCTTCCCCCCATCCAATGATGGGTTTGTTGTAGGTATGGATTAGATAGTCACACTCGTATTCCAACGCAAAGTATTTTGTGCAAAATTCTACGGTCGCTTCTTTGCTCTCATTGTGCATGACGTGATACATCGCCCGCACATCCCCGCCAGCACAGAATGCTTTTTCTCCCGCACCACTTAACACCACACAAACCACGTGCGGATCATGTTGCCATTTGATCAATTGATCGTGAAGTTGAAGCAACATATCGAACGTCAATGCGTTCAGTGATGGCGTGTTATCCAACGTCGCGACACCGATGCGATGTACGCCATCGACACAATCCATTTCTGTAATGGTGACCGTTCCTACCATGAAGCCTCCTATTGGTTCTTCCAGTTAGGTGGACGCTTTTCAAGAAAGGCGCGTACGCCTTCTGTTTGATCTTCGGTATCAAATAAATCGAGGAATAATTCACGCTCTTTCATTAAGCCGTGTTTGAGTGGCGCAGAGCGCATGTTTTGAATCAAAATTTTGCACGCGGCGACCGACGAAGGCGATTGATTTGCAACCGACTCAGCCATCGCAAT
>NZ_JAWOWP010000622.1:0-596 GCF_033340555.1 Vibrio sp. 1069 | reverse complement strand
GGTTCTTGGCGTAATAGCCATCCCTCTATCGCGTTACTCGGCTTAGAAGCTAACTTACCGAATAACCAAGAAGCTCGATTCGCCGTTGATGAAATTCAAATTGAATTCGATTTGATTCAATCGTTACTTCAGTTTAAGCCCGTCGTGGCAGACTTAACCATTCATAACTTGGCATTAGATATTCGCACGGTCGATCTTCTACCTACGTCGAGCAATCAAGAGCCGACCACTGATGTTGATCAAAATGAAATTAAGCTGATTGATCAGCTGGACTCACTATTGCTGCGTCAGTTTGAAGACTTCACCATTACGAATTCACGCGTCTGGTACAAATCGGTATCGGGCGAAACTCGTCGACTCGATATTGAACAGCTTCGCTGGAGTAACCAAGGCAAACGTCACTTGGCGGAAGGCACAGTCAGTATTGCAGACGCTAGCCTGAATTCGCTGTTAGTAAATGCTAACTTTAAAGACCATGGTTCGCTGCGTGATGTGTCTGGTGAGTTTTACGTGAGTGCGCAAGATGTCTCGGTCACACCTTGGCTGACCACTTACATGCAAGAAGAGTCGGGTGCGGAGTCTGGCAAGGTCAGTTT
>NZ_JAWOWP010000621.1:0-596 GCF_033340555.1 Vibrio sp. 1069 | reverse complement strand
TCACCTTGGCCATACACTGCAAAAAACGGCACAATGAACGCTTTCC
Source organism: Vibrio sp. 1069 (assembly GCF_033340555.1). Taxonomy (NCBI): domain Bacteria; kingdom Pseudomonadati; phylum Pseudomonadota; class Gammaproteobacteria; order Vibrionales; family Vibrionaceae; genus Vibrio; species Vibrio sp. 1069. The sequence goes on along the minus strand of NZ_JAWOWP010000621.1, from coordinate 550 downwards.
CATACGAAAGCTTCTATGAAGGTGGTGTAAACCTCACTCAACTGCTTGACGGAATCGACGGCACAGCGTCTTGTTTCAGCAGCTTCATGGCTGAAACCCGTTCGTCTGCTTCATTCACCGCATCTTTGAAAGACTTCGTTTTAGGTCAATTCCAGTTATGTGGTATGGAACTTGTGAAAACATGTCCAACTGGTGCGTTATCACCAAGTGGTGACTCAATCATCTACAACTACGAGATCAAAGTAACCAATACTGGCTTTGGTGCACTTTACGATCTTTATGTTGAAGATATTACCGCTGGCGATTCATTCACTGCTGACGTTCTTGCCGCTGGCGAAACTGCAACATTTACTGGTTCCTTTGTTTCGCTCATCAACGGTGTAGAAAATGAGGCTACGGCGAGCGCAGCCATCAAAGATGGTGGCGAACCTGTGCTTACTAAGTCTGACACAGATAGCTGTCCTCCACTTACTCCAGTGGGCGCATTGAGTATCACTAAAGACTGTACAACCTACGTTGAAGAAAACGCATCTGGCGCGTACGGATTAAG
>NZ_JAWOWP010000620.1:0-597 GCF_033340555.1 Vibrio sp. 1069 | reverse complement strand
CTGTTATGCCAATTCAGTACTAACGCCCAGTTAAGGGGTGAAGCACGCAATACCAATGTTACTGCATGGCACTTCAACACTAAAACAACCGCATACCAAAAATGCCACGCGTGCTGAATCCCACTTGAACTGTTTGTTAGCACGCTGCCCTTAAAGCCTTTGAAACACACCAACACATTGAAACATAGCACGAAATTCATGGCTTAAAACAGTAAACCAAACGGACAGCTGCCAAACTAAAAACAAACTTCAAGACGTAAGTTTGCTAGAAGAAAAACATGCTTAACTGCCCTTTTTCACCGCTTTCAAATTAGCAAAGAATACGGGCTTCGAACTTGAACAACAGCGACAAAGAAACGCTTGTCTTGCCGAAATTTTCTCTGCGTCAAAGAAACCACGCCAGAGAATTCGCCCGAAAGTTAGAAACCGTAAACGGTAAAATCAAAACGAAAACTTCACATCTAGTGCCACCGGAGCGAACCTTAAAGGCGCATTTGATCAGGTGTAAAACGAGGAAAAGAAACCAATAAACACAGAAACTTTTAACCTTTAATGCCAACCCAGTGCTAACGCCGCATTAAGGGGTGAGCAACGCAT
>NZ_JAWOWP010000619.1:0-597 GCF_033340555.1 Vibrio sp. 1069 | reverse complement strand
AACCTTGTTAATCCGCAACAAAGCCGCAAGCCACTTGCACGCGTCGCTTTCTTGGGAGCCAAAGGTTCTTACTCGCACTTGGCAAGCCGCGAATATTTCAGTCGTAAAAATACCGAGCTTATCGAGCTAAATTGTGAGCATTTCAAAGAAGTGACTCGAACGGTGGAATCAGGCCATGCTGATTACGGTGTGCTGCCCATCGAAAACACCAGCTCGGGCTCGATCAATGAAGTATATGACCTACTACAACACACCACGCTGTATATTGTTGGTGAGCTGACTCAACCTATCGAGCACTGCTTAGTTGCAACGAAAGACATTCGCCTCGAAGACATCAAAACACTGTACTCGCATCCGCAAACGCACCAACAGTCCAGCGAATTCTTAAGCCGTATGAAAGGCGTGAAACTTGAGTCTTGCGCAAGCACAGCAGACGCGATGCAAAAAGTCCAAGAGATGAATCGTGATGATGTGGCCGCAATTGGTAATGCTTCAAGTGGTAAGTTGTACGGCCTGCAAGCGATCCAAGGCAACATCGCAAACCAAACCGAAAACCACACACGCTTTATTGTCGTCGCGCGTAAACCAGTTGAAGTC
>NZ_JAWOWP010000618.1:0-597 GCF_033340555.1 Vibrio sp. 1069 | reverse complement strand
GCCATGAATGGGTCAGAGAACCATGCCGGGCTGATACCAAACAAACCTTCCAGAAGCATGTTGATCTCACCAAAGCTCTGGTTGAACAAACCTTTAAAGATCAGGATAGAAATAAACGCCGGTACCGCATAAGGCAGAATCAGTAGTAGTCGGTAGATTGAACGACCTTTCAACGCTTCCCACTGAACAACGCTTGCTAACACTAAGCCGATAACCAATGTGCAGACTACGGTTAGCGCAGAGAAAACAATAGTCCAGATAAAGATGCTGATGAATGGTTCTTTGATGCCATCATCTTTCCACACACGTTCAAAGTTGTGCGTACCGATGTTCACCACGAAACCTGGAGACACTGTGCTGCCAACAAACTGACCGTTTTCATCCACTGGCTGGTAGTAACCCACTTCCATATTTGGACGCAGTGTTTCTTGGGTACGGTTGTTGTAAAGGGTTTCGCCGTCTTCCTGTAACGTGTATAGCGGAACCACTGCTGCGAACTTACGCAAGCCGCTCATACGGATATCGTCACCGTTCGGAAGATGCAGGTCAACGCTACTTAGCGCAGTGCGGTTCTTCACGATGGTTTTGATTGGCTCT
>NZ_JAWOWP010000617.1:0-598 GCF_033340555.1 Vibrio sp. 1069 | reverse complement strand
ACGCTTCATACGACTTCAGGTCGCACGGGCAGAGACGAGTTATAGTTGTTGCTCAAAATCGTGCACTTCGGATAAGTTGAATTGGATAAACCAAGTAACCGTGTCTAACCGAAGCATGTCTATAAAATCGGTGGCTATTCAGATACCGTTGTTTCACTTGACTTCTCGATCATGAAAGCGGCGTCGTCTGGTATTGTTGTTTTCCTTGACCTCTAAGATAGATTTTTGAACCTTCCCCAACGATGTTTATGATCGGTCAAAGGTTACGTGATCGAAAAATGTCACATTTTCCATTACTATCAGTGATTTAATGACCATTTGCAGTACTTTGGCATCGTTGTTCTTCTATTCTATCTAACCACTCACGTATCTCGTTCTGCTCGCTCCTGCACCTTGGCTTTTATGGATACGATCGCTCGTAGACCACAGAAAATTGTTTCTTGAGATCGCACGCACACCAAGAGCCTTTAAAGAAATAATAAATTAAATACAATAGCTTACAGATACACCCATCTAGAAGAGGATCACTCCTAGACCATAGAAATTTGCTTTTAGAGATCGCTCGTAGACCTTAGGTTGCCTGAATCGAAAGGTGTTC
>NZ_JAWOWP010000616.1:0-598 GCF_033340555.1 Vibrio sp. 1069 | reverse complement strand
GGGAGCGAAACCCTAATATTGATGTCACTCCCTATTTCAAGAATGTGAAAGATGGTGATGTTGTTACGTTTAAGATCCGCGTTTCAGTAACTGGCGCAGGTGAGGGTTTTGGCCGCATAAAGCTACGCTATGACCCATCAAAAGCCATTACCAAGGATGAGTGGGCTCCACAGAGCTGCATGGATTCAGCCAAAGGGGTTGTAGATGGTTTTGCGGAAGGCGAGATCACATGTATAGATGACCCGACTGATGCTACGGGCTGCACAGTCATCAATGGGATCAAAGTTTGCGAATCTCAACTCAAGCCGTCACCTTTGCCTGGTATTCCAAAACTATGCAAAAAGGTTCGAGTTAAAGCTGACTATGACTTTTATAAGGGGCAAATGGACTGCTGGACAGACCCTCAAGGTGAAACGCACTGTCCGGTAAACACGGGCGGGAATCTCGATAGCTGTCAGAAATATGAAGAAAACCCTCAGTGCGGCTTCATCAGTTCCAAATGTGTTGATGGTGCTCAGGGAAGTTCTGGTACGTGCTACGTCCACGAGGATACTTATGACTGTGGTACAGATGTTTCTGTTCCGACCTTGGAAAAGGA
>NZ_JAWOWP010000615.1:0-598 GCF_033340555.1 Vibrio sp. 1069 | reverse complement strand
GATTGAAATCTGTTCTTGAATTGCTTAGCGGTTGATGGCGAAAGTAGGTAAAGATAGATGCCAACGAATCGCACCAAGGCGAATCACTAGTGTTGAGATAACACCTGCGAGCAGGGCTGTGGAATGATCGTAACCCATACTCACAGCCATCGTGTGGAAGATACCACCAATGATACAGGCTGTGGCGTAGACTTCGCTTCTTAGCACCATAGGTACCTCTCGGGCTAAGACATCTCGGATTATGCCGCCACCGCAACCGGTGATTACACCCATGATCACGGCAACCATGCCTGAGGCGTTGTAGGCGAGCGCTTTTTCTACCCCAATTCCCACAAATACGGCCAGACCGATGGCGTCACACACGGGTAAAACCCACCAAGCTAACCGTTTTGGTCTGCGAACCAAGATCATAGTTAACAAGCAGGTGATGAAGATAACCCAAAGATAAGTGGTATCGGTAATCCAAAAGACGGGGGTCGCACCAAGTGCCATATCACGAATAGTGCCACCGCCAATGGCAGTCACGCTGCCTAGGACGATAACACCGAAGGGATCCATTTTTAATCGGCCAGCGAGTAAAACACCAGACACAGCGAAG
>NZ_JAWOWP010000614.1:0-598 GCF_033340555.1 Vibrio sp. 1069 | reverse complement strand
ATGATAGCGATACGATAGCGCTTTCTCTTCCAACGACGATCGTGGATTTCGACCAAGATACGGTCAGCAATACCTTTGTGATTACAATTGCTGATGGCGATAACCCAGTCATTAACAATGTCACAAGCTTGTCTTTGGACGAGTCTGGCGTCGAGCAAGGTTCTCTACAGGGCATCGCGATTACTAGCGGTACCGGATCGATTTCGGCAGCCGCAGGCAGCGATATTATTGATCACTTCGAAGTAGAACCAACGGAATTTAATGTCTCTGGCGAGTTGCAATCGCAAGGGCAAAATGTACTTCTTGAACTCACTTCTAATGTCAACGGCGTTCGTACTTACGAAGGTTATATTGAGCTTGATGGTGTGCGCATTACGGTATTCGACATCAGTATCGACTCACCGTCTCAAGGCGAATATCAGTTCAACCTCTATGAACAGCTGGATCATACTGGCGCAAACGACGAATCGTTAACGTTCACCATTCCAGTTTATGCCGTTGATGCCGACGGAGACCGCTCTTCTTTGACGCTCGGTTCGAATGATGCCAAAGCCGCAAAAATCGTTATAGAAGTTAAAGATGATGCGCCTTCTATTAT
>NZ_JAWOWP010000613.1:0-598 GCF_033340555.1 Vibrio sp. 1069 | reverse complement strand
ATCATTGCATGGAGTATGAACTGACACCGCCTGAGTTCGTGGTTGAACGCTTGGCTGATGCCGATATCGTCATCAGCAATAAAGTGGTGCTGGATCAATCGGTACTTTCGCAGCTGCCTCAGCTCAAGATGATTGCCGTTGCGGCGACAGGGTTTAACAATGTCGATGTAAACTATTGTGCTGAACATGGCATTGCAGTCGCGAACGTGCGTGGTTATGCCACTCGATCTGTGCCTGAGCATGTGATCGCGATGTTGTTTGCTTTGCGTCGAAACTTGTTTGGGTACCATCAAGACATTGCGGCTGGTGAATGGCAGCGAAATAAGCAGGTCTGCTTTTTTACTCATTCCATCGGGGATGTTGGCGGCAGTACACTAGGTGTCGTCGGTAGTGGTGCATTGGGGCAAGCCACGGCGAATCTGGCTCAAGCGCTAGGAATGACCGTTTTATTTGCGGAGCGTAAAGGCGCGGCAGAATGTCGACCAGGTTATGTGCCATTTGAGGAAGTGTTGAAACACTCTGACGCGTTGACTTTGCACTGTCCGCTTAACGAGCATACGCAGAATTTGATTGGCAAAGCCGAGTTACAGCAAATGAA
>NZ_JAWOWP010000612.1:0-599 GCF_033340555.1 Vibrio sp. 1069 | reverse complement strand
TACCTCATATGCGTGCCCTTCATTTTCAAGGTGTGAATAGCCACCGAGTCAGTAGACACTAGTTAGTCTTCTCTCATATTGCTTCTCATACTCTACAGGAGATAATTGATTATTGGAACCGTGCCTGCGTTTTACGTTGTAGAACATCTCAATATATTCAAAGATATCCATGCGAGCATCTTCCCGTGTAGAGTAGATTTTTCGTTTAACTCGTTCTCTTTTCAGTAACTGGAAAAAACTTTCTGCCACAGCATTATCGTGACAATTACCTCGACGGCTCATACTGGCTTCCAGTCCATGTTGCTTTAAGAACTTGTTCCAGTCGTGACTCGTATACTGACTGCCTTGATCTGAATGTACGAGCACCTTTTGGCTTGGAGAACGGCGCCATATAGCCATTAAAAGCGCATCCCAAACCAACTCTTTAGTTATTCGACTTTTCATCGACCAACCAATCACTCTTCTAGAAAAAAGATCGACAACAACGGCAAGATACAACTAGCTTAGGTTGCATAATGACCAATCCAGCTACCAGTTTTCAATTATGGATTCCTGAAGTGATTTACAGGCTCTAGCAAGTCAGTTTGTCGTTTATCTAG
>NZ_JAWOWP010000611.1:0-599 GCF_033340555.1 Vibrio sp. 1069 | reverse complement strand
CAGGAAGCAGTTTGTGTTCTGGGTTTGGCACCAACGCACGCATAGCAATCGTGCCCGTTTTGGTATCAATACGGTTACCCAAGAAATCAAGCTGACCTAGATGTTCGAAAAACTGGCCGTTTTCTAGCTCTAGTTGCACTTCCACACCGTTCGACTCGGCCGAACCATCGCCTTTAATTCGATCCATTCCCATCGCTAAACGCTCACGTTCACTGACGCTAAACGAAGTGTGCACAGGATCTAGGCTCACGAGCGTCGTCAGCACACCTGAAGATGGAGAAACCAGATCACCAGTACTCACTTTTGTGTCGCTAATACGACCACTAAACGGCGCTCGGATTTGCGTGTACGAAAGGTTGACTTCTGCAAGTTTAAGCTGTGCATTCGCAGCTTCTAGTTCTGCACGCGCGCCTAGCAATGTTGCTGTCAACGCATCAAATTCCGATTGGGAGATGCTGCCACGAGGAAGCAGGTTTTTACCACGTTGGTGATCAAGCTCTGCCTTTTTAAGCGAAGCTTTTGCTTGTGCTAACGCTGCTTTCGCACTTGCCACTTGTGCTTCAAAAGAAGAAGGTTCAATAGAATAAAGAAGCTGGCCT
>NZ_JAWOWP010000610.1:0-599 GCF_033340555.1 Vibrio sp. 1069 | reverse complement strand
TCTACATTAACAACTTCAACGTGACCGTAAAAACCGATTTCTTGCGCCAGCTCAGGACGAGCTACTTCCCAAGGGTAGCCTTCCACACCACGCCATGCGTCAGGTGCTTCTTGTTGGCGACCGTCTTTGAACGACTGCTTAAACAGGCCGTATTCGTAGTGAAGGCCGTAGCCCACTGTTGGGAACTCTTGAGCAGCACATGAATCCATGAAACACGCAGCCAGACGACCAAGACCACCGTTACCAAGTGATGGATCGCGCTCTTCTTCTAGAAGGTCAGTTAGGTTATGACCTAACTCAGCCATTGCTTCTGTTACTTGTTCGTACAGACCCATGCTGATTAAGTTGTTGCCCGTTAAACGGCCAATAAGGAATTCTAGTGAAAGGTAGTTAACGCTCTTCGCTTGTTGGATGCGAGGATCAGTTTCTGTAGCAAGCAAATCAAAAGTAGTGAACTCAGCCAGTGCGCGACCCATTGCTAGGTACCATGCGCGGCTGTCTGCGTTTTCAACCGTGTGAGCGTAAGTTACGGAAAGGTGTTTCTTAACGCTGTCTTGGAAGGACTTCTTGTCAAATTGTTTCTGTTGAGTAGGTTTCAT
>NZ_JAWOWP010000609.1:0-599 GCF_033340555.1 Vibrio sp. 1069 | reverse complement strand
TTGATGGTAGTTGTGCATTCGCATAGCATGAATGAGGCGGTCAAACCCTTTGCGTTTGATCAGCGAACCAACCGAAAGGAAGGTGAATGCATTAGCAGGAATCCCCAAGCGCACTTTGATGTCGATAGGCGCTTCAGAGTCATCCAAAGAGACGCCGTTGTGCACTACGTGCAGTTGCTCTTCTGGATAACCATCGCGCAGAATTTCACGGCCTACATCTTTGCTTACACAGATCAATTTTGGCGAAAGGTGCAAGCCAAGCGAAAAACGATCGCGCAGCGTGTAGTGACAATGCAATTGCGTGACTAGAGGTACATGATTCATGCGCGCGGCTAAGGACATCCACTGGCAAGGGCCACCGCTGTTGACATGAACGAGGTCGATATTGTGCTTCTCGATGAGCGCTGAACCTTGTTTGATCAGGTTATTCCAACCCGTGATGTCCCAACGCGGCGCACACCAGCCACCGACGAGATTGAACGTAGAGTGCTCTGCTTTGATACCAAGATCTTGGCATTTCTCAATCAGAGGTTGGCAGTTTGACCAGACAATTGGCTCGAACTTGTCTCGGTCGATACCCAAGATAAGATCGAGTAGTA
>NZ_JAWOWP010000608.1:0-599 GCF_033340555.1 Vibrio sp. 1069 | reverse complement strand
ACGATACGGGCCTGGGGCAGCACAGCCTTGACCGCTGCCCGGTAGGGGTTCCACATGTCCATGCTGACGATCTCGACCTTCTGCCGGTCTTTCAGCTTCATCAGGTAGTTGGTCACCACGTCCTGGCGGCGGGTGGCCAGCAGGTCGAGCAGGGTTCGCTCCTCAATGTTGGTCAGAATGCAGCGGTAGCGCTTGTTCAGGTATAGCTCGTCAATGCCCAGGATGCGGGGCGTCTCGAAGCGGTGCCAGCGCCCCAGGAACTCGGCGCGGGCGTTGAAGATGTCGCGCACCGTCTTCTCGTCCAGGCCGGTCTGTGCCGCCACAAAGGTGTAGGGGTGGTTGAAGGATTCCTTCTCCACGTACTCATGCAGCCGCAGTGTCATACGGAATCCGTCCACCATCTCCGGTAGCTGGGGCCTGAATGTTGTCTTGCAGGCCCGGCAGGTGTATCGGCGGCGGACCACCCAGAGAGTGACCCGCTTGCTGTGGATGGGCAGATCACGATAGGGAACGTCACGCTTGCCGAACCGTACGAACTCACCCTGCACGCCGCATTCCTCGCAGGCGATGGGATCGGGCACGTCCACCTGGAAGTGCAT
>NZ_JAWOWP010000607.1:0-600 GCF_033340555.1 Vibrio sp. 1069 | reverse complement strand
ACAAGGAGCAAGTTGTATATGCTGTCGTACTTTTTACGCCGTTTAGCGTTAGTCATTCCGACGTTTCTCGGTATCACCATTCTTATCTTTGCCATCACTCGATTTGTACCGGGTGGGCCAGTTGAACGCATGCTGTCACAAATGCAGTCTCAGGGAGACGGCGCAGCATCGATGACGTCAGCGGGTGGCAATACTGCACTGTCTGATGAGCAAATCGCTGAGCTAAACGCATTCTACGGGTTGGATAAACCTGTGATGGAAGCTTACGTTGATTGGTTGAGTCGATTAGTGACGTTGGACTTGGGTGAATCAACGCGTTATTACGAACCAGTATCGGATATGATTGCAGAGCGTCTGCCTGTTTCGCTGTTCTATGGTGGCATGACTTTCTTTATCAGCTACTTCATCTCGATACCGCTTGGCTATTACAAAGCCCTCAAGCACGGTTCTGTGTTTGATTCTACCTCCTCCATTTTGATATTCGTCGGTTATGCCTTGCCTGGCTATGTGGTTGGCGTGTTATTGATTACTTTGTTTAGTTATCACTTGGAATGGTTCCCTATGGGGGGCTTTGTCGGTGATGATTTCGATGACTATGAA
>NZ_JAWOWP010000606.1:0-600 GCF_033340555.1 Vibrio sp. 1069 | reverse complement strand
GCTGAGCATTTCGCAGATTCAGACGCAGCAAGAGAACTGACCCAAAGAGGCAGAACCGAGTCAGAGGCTGTTGCACGAGCTTGTGCTGAGCAAGGTTTTGCTCAATTTGACAAAGTGTTGGTGAGCCCGTACATCCGTGCTCAGCAAACCTGGCAAGAAATCAGTACGTTTTTCTCGACAAAAAGCATCGAGACCAGTGACGACATCACACCATACGGTCAATCGGATTGCGTGTTTGATTTTGCGAACGCGCTCATTGAAGTCGAGAAACTAGAGTCTCTATTGTTTGTTTCTCATTTACCGTTAGTTGGTTATTTGACGTCTGAGTTTGTGAAAGAGATGACGCCTCCAATGTTCCCAACTTCTGGTTTAGTGTGCATCGAATACGAACCACAAACACAGCGTGGTGAGGTGCTTTGGCATATTACGCCTTAAGCGTCTAAGTCATCGTTATCTAAAGATAAATCGATCTCTTAAATAGACAGACATCTAAAACAAGCATTTAAAAATTAGATATTGATAAACAAAAGGCAGGAATATCCTGCCTTTCTTATTCTTAGAATGTATGTGTTACTTCTCTGGAATAGAGAGCAAAACCAG
>NZ_JAWOWP010000605.1:0-601 GCF_033340555.1 Vibrio sp. 1069 | reverse complement strand
GCATTTGAAGTGGAAACGAAGTTCAGTGAAACGCGCCATATTGAGCAGACGTTGTTAGACAGTAAGAACGACATCGCGGGCTATTTCCGCCGCGAACAAGAGTTTAGTCGTTTTGCCTCCCACGAGCTTCGCACGCCTATTATGGTGATCGCAGGCTCAACAGACATTTTATCTCGAGTACCTGACCAGCCAAGGGTGGCACAAAAAGCGATTGCGCGAATGCAAGCTGCGTGTGAAGACATGCGCGTTTTGACCGAGGCGTTTTTGTTGTTAGGTAAAGAGAAAATTGAGCCACAGCACTTTGGCGATCAAACGCTTTTAGTTTGTTTACACCAGCAATTGGAAGAGCTTGCTCCGTTGTTTGCAAAGCAAGATGCGCATTATCAGCTTAACGAACAAAATAGCGGCGAAGTGTATGCGCCAGCAAGCTTCGTGACGATAGTCATCAACAATTTAATCAAAAATGCATTCAGTTATAGCGTTGGAGACATCGAGATCGATCTACAGCAAAACACGCTGATTATCACCAATCGTCATGACGGGAACGAAACGTATAATGCGGGTTATGGTTGCGGCTTAGTGATTGTGCAACGCATTTGTG
>NZ_JAWOWP010000604.1:0-602 GCF_033340555.1 Vibrio sp. 1069 | reverse complement strand
AAAGGTGACCCTAAACGCTGGGAACTTCCAAGATGGGCTGGGTGGAAAGTTCAGTACAAAAAAGCCAGCCGTGTGGTGGATGTCAAATAAACGAACTTTATCAACGAGTTGGTAGAAATTGAGCTGTGTATCTACAGCTTATTGTAAAATCTTCAGTTAATTATAAAATCCGGAATGAAAATTGCTTTAACCGCTTTTCCCTTGCTGTTTATTGTCGAAGTTATCGATGATAAGGAATGATATTGCCGCTTTATGATTTGGCGGCAAAAGGATAACGATGAAGTATAAAGTAATTCCGCTCTTGTTGTGCCCCGTACTTGCTTACGGAAAAGACATTACCCATATCTCAACCTACGAAGACAACTACGTTCTAGGTACATACACCACAGACATCAACCAAAGCGCCTATAGCGAAATGGGCTCAGAGATGGATTCACTGCAAGATTTTGAAGTGAAGTTTCAGATCTCAGCATCAATTCCATTTTATCGCTTCAGCTCAGGCACTGCTTTGATGGGGGCTTATACTCAAAAGTCCCTATGGCAACTGGCAAACTCTGATATCTCCTCGCCATTTAGAGAAACAAACTACAAGCCGCAAGTGT
>NZ_JAWOWP010000603.1:0-602 GCF_033340555.1 Vibrio sp. 1069 | reverse complement strand
GCCGTGGTATACCGATGGATCTTAACTATCGGTATTCGCCACCTGCTGCGGATCATTCTGGTTCTCGCCTGACTTTGAGCATCAATGACCAGTTCATTGAGGCGTTTACCTTAACCACAAAAGGCCAAGGTGGTGAGTCTAACCGTGTGCGTGTTCCTCTATTAGATGACAGTATTCTGAGTGTTGATGCGCTTGTTCGTATTCCGGCCTTTAAAGTTGGCAGTAAAAACCAAATCGAGTTTGAGTTTGGCTTTGCGTCGGTGACCGATGGGCAATGTCAGGTGACGCAACCAAGTAAGCAATACGCGGTCATTGATGGTGACTCTACGGTTGATTTTAGTGGTTTCCCTCACTACATCGAAATGCCAAATATGCGCGCTTTTGCTACTTCTGGTTTTCCTTACACTCGCATGGCCGATTTGTCAGAAACTGCGATTGTTGTTCCAGAGAGAGCTCCAAAAGAAGTGTTGCAGACCTTCTTAAACGTCATGGGGTCGTTAGGACGTGATTCTGGGTACCCAGGTATTCAGGTGCTTTTGACAGACAAATGGAATGCTGAGCAACTAAAAGATAAAGACATCCTGACGATCGGTGTTGTGGAT
>NZ_JAWOWP010000602.1:0-602 GCF_033340555.1 Vibrio sp. 1069 | reverse complement strand
ATATTGTCTAGAAACGTTAACCATCCAGGTTTACTCATGTCATCAAAAAAGAATGAGACAGGGTGATTTAGTGAAACAGCGTGAAAGTCATCTTTATCGTGATGTTCTAGCGCATAGTCGCTGAGGTAGTTGAGTTCAGTCACTCGGAAATTATGTTGGCTACTTTTAGGGAATGAGATGATACCAATATCTATCCATTCACCTCTGAGAAAAGCTTGTACGGTTAGTTCTTCCATCGACAACACCTCTACTTATCAATGAGTAAAACTTTACTCTTAAAGTCATTTTTTTTCAAGTTATGAGTAAAAATTTACTCATTAATGTGTGACGAGGCTCTTTATGAGTAAATGATTACGCATGGCTTGTAAGTCAAAATTGTTGATGAGCAGAATGGATTATTTTAGCTATGAAAGCTGCGATAGGGAGTGGGGCGTTAATTGTTTGTTCAGTTATGCAGGTTGTTCATAATTAATGAACAGTTGCCTTAAATGAACAAAGTGAATGAGGAGATTAAGAATGGCTGCTACATACAAAAATACAGTTAATACACTTTAATGCGCGTAAAAGTGTTTGAACGTTACCTTTTAATGCGCATAAAAGTG
>NZ_JAWOWP010000601.1:0-602 GCF_033340555.1 Vibrio sp. 1069 | reverse complement strand
TGGCTTCTGTATTGACTATCTCGACATCCACACCTGCCGACTTTAGTTGATTTAAGGTGGTAGTTGGTCCCATCTCATCAGAGCCAATTAACTTGGTTGGGCTCAGTGCCAACAACCCCTCTGCTGAAAGTCGGCGATGATACCCAACGTCGGGTAACTCCATGCCTTGCGGCAAAGTACTGGTTACATCAACGGCGACCAAGCTGTCTTTCGCATCGAGCGCAAGTAATAGTTCGGTAACGGCGCTGCCTGCACTGACGACTCGTTCTGAGGTTGGGGCGTTGTTGGCAAAAAGGTTCGTGCTTGCAAGTAACAGAGCGGCAGCAGTCAACGCAGTGCGCACTGGTGATAATGTGTTCTTCATGAAAATGTTCTCAGTTTTATGTTCTTGTTATGGCGACTCTTCAGTGAGCAATTGAGTCGCCTGAATTCCGTTTTCTTGCAAAAAGCCAAGAAGCTGAACAAGTGATTGAATATTGGCTGTTTTTTCTGCACCAATCACAATAGGTTTATCGGTTGATTTACTCTCTTCTAGCAGCGCGAGAGTGAAGTTTTCCCAATCAATGTACGTTTGTCCGTTGATCGCCCAATAAGGCTCATCC
>NZ_JAWOWP010000600.1:0-602 GCF_033340555.1 Vibrio sp. 1069 | reverse complement strand
ACTACAACGGCACTTCGATGGTGACTCCGCACGTAACGGGCGTAGCTGGCTTGGTGTGGAGTTACCACCCAACGTGTACCGCAGCGCAAGTACGTAACGCGTTGATCAAAACCGCGACAGACATTGATGTTGCAGGTCGAGATAACCGCACAGGTCACGGCCTAGTGAATGCGGAAGCGGCGAAGTTGTTCTTGGATGCGGGCTGTAATGGTCCTGACGGTGGCGGTAGCTCTGCAGATTCTAGCTACTCAAACACTAACCCTGTTGCGATTCCTGACAACAAAACCTCTGGTGCCATCAGCGCACTGAATGTCGATCGCACTGGCGACTCAGGTACTGTAAGCATTGACGTAGATATTAGCCATACTTACATCGGTGACCTACGAGTGACTCTGACTTCACCGACAGGTGGACAAGTCGTGCTTCACGACAATACTGGCGGCAGCGCTAATGATATTAAAACCACTTTCCAAGTTGATTTCTCTGGTTTTGAATCACAAGGTTCTTGGGAACTTAAAGCCGTCGACAGTGCCAGAAGAGACACAGGTACAATCAACAGTTGGTCTCTGACATTTCAATAAGGAGTGACTATGAAGAAGCTG
>NZ_JAWOWP010000599.1:0-602 GCF_033340555.1 Vibrio sp. 1069 | reverse complement strand
GTTAGAGAGCACGAGCGTTACAAGCTACAAATGGACTGTACCATCGATCACAGCGGCAATATTTATGACGGCAGTTTGGTTGATTTTTCACTGGCAGGCGTCGGTGTTCAGACCTTTATTGAACCTGAGTTTAAGGTTGGAGACCGAGTTTCGGTGGTATCACCTCTTAGCATTCATATAGGAGAGGAAAATCCTTGCTTGATCGCCAATATAAAGAAGCAACCCAAAGGCTGGGTTATAGGCATTCGATTCGAGCAACCCATTACTATGACTGAAGATTTGAAAACCAAGTTGCTGGAACAGTCCTTTCTGACCAGCAACGTATGATTTAGTAAACTGAGGCGCATCAAGGCTATGATTGGCTAAAGCGCGTTGCAGCAAAGCTGTTGAGTAACCGATGCACGGCATAAGTAACAAGCAAAGTGACCACGATGGCAAACAGTATGCTGCTGACTCGATACAAAGCACTAAAAATCAGGTCACCATCGGGCGTGAGATACTGTCCGAATAAGATCCCTAAAGTAGTGAGGCCGCCAAAGCCTGCACCTGAACCACTGGATTCTTTCACATGCATGTAACTGAAGATCATCGCGCCAATCCAA
>NZ_JAWOWP010000598.1:0-602 GCF_033340555.1 Vibrio sp. 1069 | reverse complement strand
AGATTCTGATGGCGAAAGAGTCGGCTCAGTGAGTGTCGGAATGGCAGTTTGCTCGATGCTTCCCGTGATCTGCTGCGCTTTGTCATCTGGGCTTGGCTGATTAAACATCCACCAATAACCACCAGCGGCCAGCAACAGTAGCACCAAAACCACTAATGCGATGTTGAGTGGCGATCCGACAATTGAACGGATAATGATCCTTTTTTCCACTTTCATCTCTCCTAATGCCATGATGTCACCCGGAATCGGGTCGACTTTCTTAAATGCATCTCGAACACGTTTCTCCGCATCGTCATCGACATACCTAACCACTAGTGATTCGAAGAAACGACGCGCTTCCACTTCGGATAGCATATCGATATCAAGTTCAACTGGCTTAAGTTCTTGCCCATAACTCAACCGAGACAAGACCGACTCCAAACGCCCAGACTGAGTAAAAAGCAACACGTTGATCGTCCAGTTCGGCTTTTCATGCGCCTCTAAGACTAACGTCCATAACTCCGAAACGAGCGTTTCACTAAGTAAATGAGCGTCATCAATAACAATCGCAATATCGCAAGGCTCACCTTCGAGAATACGCTCTAGACTGTCGAGTAAAGGCT
>NZ_JAWOWP010000597.1:0-603 GCF_033340555.1 Vibrio sp. 1069 | reverse complement strand
TCTCAACATTCATCCGGCGATCATCGGTTTTGGCTTGACCAATCCCAACGGCGACTACATTTCCGTTAGCTCGAACTTGATTTTGGAAAAGCTACACAATCTCAAGCAAGATCCGCTGACCAGAGAGACCTTCCTTGAAGCGTTGAACTCCGATCGCATGGTGATCGGCAGAACCTACTTTATGGAAGCGCAAGATTCGTTAGTTATTCCCATTCGTAAAGCGATTCCAGATAAAAATGGCGTAGTACAAGCGGTAATGACGGCTGGCTTTAACATGAATACGTCGTCAGTGTTTCGTAACGACATTCATGCTAATGAACACAATCGCGTGTCCCTAATTAGAAACGACGGCTACCTTACGTTTAGCTCATCTGAAGACACCACGATCAAGGACTATCAAAAGCCCGCCGATGATTTAAATAAACAAGCCTTATTGGATCAAATCCAGCAAGACTACGGCTGGGATACCGACCAAGTAAAACAGCTAACCCGAGCAATCAATGTCGTCGTCGATACCCAACGTTTGAATGAATTAATCACACTCAAATACCTTCCTGATTATGGCTTATGGGCGGCGTCGTCGACCGATTTGGGCTTCATTAA
>NZ_JAWOWP010000596.1:0-603 GCF_033340555.1 Vibrio sp. 1069 | reverse complement strand
TCTAATGCTTTCAATGCCGATGTTGGTGATCTTGAGCCGTATTTGGTCTTGAGTGACGTCTACGATCTGTGCCGTTAACGTAATCTCTTGTTCAGACTGGTGGAACGAGAAACCGACATCAACCAAAAGTGCAGGATTCAATGTATCTAAGCCTCCGGCTTGTAAGAGCAAACCATGTAAGGAAAGATCTTGAATCGTAGCGTTAAGTCTCAAATCACGTTGTTCTAACTGAGCTGGAGCTTGGTAGATGATGCGTGAAAAGCGTCTTTTCTCCGTCATATTGCGCTCTCTAAGGCATTTAAACAGATTGAATAGTATATCAAGAAGAACAAAAAGTGTTCGAATGTTGTTTAAAAACTGTCGAGAACGCTACAGAGTTACGTAAGTACACGGTCATATTTTTCACTGACCCAATGACTCTCAAATCATCAAATACCTTAATAACGCCAATCAATATGGCCCAGAAAGGCGCTTTTAACTGGCTGGGGTATACGACAAAGGCCGCTATGATAGCGGCCTTTGTATAAATTACCAACAGACTTTCCAGAAAGCGTAAGTTTCGGTGTCAGTCTGTCGTAATCATTATTTCGCAATACGTTTGTA
>NZ_JAWOWP010000595.1:0-603 GCF_033340555.1 Vibrio sp. 1069 | reverse complement strand
TACCTATCGCTGTCGCCTCGCCACCGCCAATACACAGTGACGCAACGCCTCGCATCACTTTCTTGTTGCTTGTATCACCATCAATCCCCAGAGCTTGTAGCTGTCGTAAACTGTGGATCAATGTGACCAAAATGCGAGCCCCACTGGCACCAATTGGATGCCCGAGCGCACAAGCTCCGCCTTTAATATTGACCTTACTTGAATCAAGCCCTAATTCCGCAACCGCAATTTGTGTCACTACCGCAAAGGCTTCGTTGATTTCCCAGAGATCAATTTCGTCAATAGACCAATCCATTTGCGACAACAATTGTTCAATGGCGTAGACCGGAGCCAACGTAAACTCATCCGGCTTTCTCGCGTGAGTCGCGTGCGATTTGATAATGGCAAGCGGGGGAAGATTTTGGTGGCGCGCCGTCTCTTCATCCATCAAAATCAACGCGGCTGCACCATCGGAAATGGCACTGGAGTTCGCCGCAGTCACTGAGCCTTTTTTATCGAAAGCGGGTTTGAGCTGAGGAATTTTTTCTAGATCGATGGAGCGAGGATGTTCATCATAATCGAGGTGGGTTGTGGCTGTTTTTGTCCGGATGTCAATGGGTGCAA
>NZ_JAWOWP010000594.1:0-603 GCF_033340555.1 Vibrio sp. 1069 | reverse complement strand
CAAGAACACTAGAATCGAAAAAAATGGCAATGACGTCAGAGGCAAGAATTTCAGCCAAAGTGGTTGCAGCGATTCCTTTGGCGTTCGCTATCATTATTAGTCAAATTAATCCCGACCATATTGAATTTGTGCTCAATGACCCACGTGGACAATTAGTATTGTATTATGTTGTCGGTAGTGAGTTGATCGGTCTGTTTATTGTTTGGCTTCTGGTAAAAGGAGTTAGGCGATGATTTTAGCAATAAGTGTGTTTTTAATTGTTTGCGCGCTGACTTTTGTCTTTTATGATTATTACTCGACACGCAAGCGTGAAATCGCACTAAATAAATATTTAAAACACCAATCCAAAAAAATGAAAAAGCAAAAAATGGAAACATTTATCGTTGCATTTGGGGAGAGTGGTAAAAAAGACTTAGAACAAAAATTGTTAAACGCGGGTTATTACAATAAGCAGCTAGCGAAGTACTACTTTCCTTTTAAAGCTTTTCTCTTTGTGGTGGCATCATTAGTCATTTTCTTTATTGATGTGGCCATTAATAGCAAAATCATTTTGCTCCTCATCGCAGCGGTAACCATTATTGTGTTACCTGACTTTTTACTCGA
>NZ_JAWOWP010000593.1:0-604 GCF_033340555.1 Vibrio sp. 1069 | reverse complement strand
GAGCTGAATGGAATGCTATATCTGCAACCAAAACGATTAAGCTCAAAATAAACCAAAATATTGTCTTAGTGCATTTATAAATTAGATCTGACACGAGATAATGGCATCTTCTTTGTGAAATTCGAACCTTCTAGCCTAACGATAATTTGTCGTAATGGTATAACAGTAACGTGACAAACAATAATAAAAGCGTATGCAGTGCCAATCAGTATTTACCCATATTACCGACGAATATTTAGCAGTAGAGAGGCTTCGTTCAGAGCTGAGGCAAGAACACTTGTCTTATATCATCTGTTATTACACAGAAGAGTACGACTTCAGAGCCATTCGCTCTGCCTTTCTTAGATATTTCCCTGGTGTTCCATTCCACGGTTCAAGTTCATGCCAAGCCATTATGACCGATCATGGTTTTCACGTTGGGCCAGTCATAGCGGCTATGGCTATCTATGACTCAGGCCCACATGCTTATGGAACCGGTATTTCTAATTGTGAAGAAAATGAGTGTGTCTCCGTCGCTCTAGATATGGCTCTTCAAAATGCTAATCGAATTGGCGAAGTACCGAACTTAATTCTTCTTCATGCAACTCCTGGTAAATAAGAAAAG
>NZ_JAWOWP010000592.1:0-604 GCF_033340555.1 Vibrio sp. 1069 | reverse complement strand
TGGCAGTTCAAGCTTGATCAATCACTTAGCCAAGTGAAAGAAAACACCTCTTGGCTTGTTGAAGAGCAACGTGATCTCGCGTACCGACTCACCAAAAAAATCGCAAAACAGGTTATCCCCCAATGGTTTCATTTGTTGAAATAAAAACCGACAACTTGCAGTTAGCGCCAGGTTTAAAGGTGCTCAAAGCCAAGGATTACGTTAGTTATCTCGATTCGCAACATTTGGTTGAAGCGGCGAATTCGAAAGCCGACAGCATCATTGCTAAAGCGCAGCAAGCGTATGAAACCGAAAAGCAGCGCGGCTATCAAGATGGTTTGGAGCAGGCGAAAATAGAAAATGCGCAGGCGATGGTCGCTACTTTGGCTCGCTGCAATGAATATTACCTGCAAGTTGAGCACAAAATGACGAACGTCGTCTTAGACGCGGTGCGTAAAATCATCGACACATTTGATGACGTTGACACCACGATCAGCGTGGTCAGAGAAGCGCTGCAATTGGTGAGTAATCAAAAGCAAGTGATCTTACACGTTCATCCTGAGCAAGTGGTTGACGTGAGAGAGAAAGTTGCTGGCGTTTTGAGTGATTTTCCTGAAGTGGGTTA
>NZ_JAWOWP010000591.1:0-604 GCF_033340555.1 Vibrio sp. 1069 | reverse complement strand
ACAATCGCACGGCAAGTTGATGGCGGCCATGGAGAAATTGCGTTACTTCGAAGCCGTCAAACAAGAACGTCAGCAGTATTTTGATGAGCTGGGCCAAATGCGTGAACAAAAATCCCGTTTGGAAACGCAGCTTCGTGAGCAGCAGGCGCGCCACGAGCAAATGAATCAGGCTAATGCGGAAAAACTGCAAATTTTAGAGCAGGCCGAAGTGCGTCTGAAACAACAGTTTGAGCACCTTGCCAATCAACTGTTTGAAGAGAAAACCGCGAAAGTCGATTTGCAAAACCGTCAAAGTTTAGAAGGGTTGTTGTCACCGTTAAAAGAGCAGTTAGAAGGTTTCAAAAAGCAAGTCAACGACAGCTTTAGCCAAGAAGCTAAAGAGCGTCATACGTTGGTGCATGAGCTGAAAAATCTGCAACGCCTCAATGAACAAATGACTCGAGAAGCCGTGAACCTGACCCAAGCGCTCAAAGGCGATAACAAACAGCAAGGTAACTGGGGTGAAGTGGTGTTGGCGCGCGTTTTAGCCGAATCGGGGCTGCGCGAAGGGCACGAGTACGAAACGCAAGTGAACCTACAGAGCGAAGCGGGCAAGCGTTACCAA
>NZ_JAWOWP010000590.1:0-605 GCF_033340555.1 Vibrio sp. 1069 | reverse complement strand
CAACACGCATATCTGCAACGCTAAAGACATCGAAGTCAGTGAAGATGTACGTAAAGAGCAACTAGGGTGGTTGAGTTGCGTCAGCCGCGCGATTCTCAAGCAGAACATCATTACGTATAGCCAACCGATTGTGCACGCTTACAGTCATCTTCCTGCCAGCCAAGAATGTCTGGTGCGGATTTTAGAAGAAGACGGAACAGTGATTGCTCCAGGGCGATTTTTACCGATCATCTCAGACACGCATTTGTACACCAGATTGAGTCGTCACATGATCCGCTCGACGCTGCATTACATGCGAGATAAGAAAGGGGATTTCTCGATTAACCTGTCTCCGCAAGATTTGTTGAGCGACAAAACGTTGATGTTGCTGGAGCATGAAATCAGCCAGTTGAATGACCCGACGCGAATAGGGCTGGAAGTGCTGGAGTCTGAACAGATTAAAGATTACGGTCGTATGATAGAAGTGTGCAGCCATTTCAGAAAACTGGGTGCGCGCATTATCGTGGACGATTTTGGTTCTGGATACTCCAATATTGATGAGATCTTAAAGCTAGAGCCGGAAGTGATAAAGCTGGATGGCAGCTTGATTAGAGACATCGATAAGG
>NZ_JAWOWP010000589.1:0-605 GCF_033340555.1 Vibrio sp. 1069 | reverse complement strand
ATGAATTACATATGCTCATTTTCTACATTTGTTGCGCGATAGCTCTGGTTGTTTTTGGTGTTATGTTCTATGCCATCATCCGTCATCGCAAATCAAAAGGTGCAGTTGCCGCACATTTCCACGAAAGCACCAAAGTGGAAATTATTTGGACTGTAATCCCTATCATCATTCTTGTCGCGATGGCGATTCCCGCAACGAAAACTTTAGTCGCAATGGAAGACACTAGCCAATCGGATATCACCATTCAAATCACAGGTTCGCAATGGAAGTGGCATTACAGCTACTTTGGTGAAGATGTGGAATTTTTCAGCTTGATCGCAACCAGCCAAAAGCAGATTGACGGTTTAGAGATGAAAGGTGCGCATTACCTACTTGAAGTGGATAACCCGCTCGTGCTCCCTGTGAATCGTAAAGTGCGATTTTTACTGACCTCAGACGATGTGATTCACTCTTGGTGGGTGCCTGATTTCGCCGTGAAAAAAGATACCATCCCGGGTTTCATCAACGAGGCTTGGACGCGAATTGATGAGCCGGGTGTTTATCGTGGTCAGTGTGCAGAGCTTTGTGGACGAGCTCATGGCTTTATGCCAATCGTAGTCCATGCC
>NZ_JAWOWP010000588.1:0-605 GCF_033340555.1 Vibrio sp. 1069 | reverse complement strand
GATGTGTTTGAGTTGGTCATCCATCGACACTTCACTGGCAGTTTGCATATTGGTCATCACGAATTAGAAGTGACTCACAACCAAATGCTATTGATCGCGCCTGGCGTGCCTCATTCGATTCACTCCACATTGGTCGAAAGCAAGTGCGAGACTCATGTGATTTGGTTTAAGCGTGAGTGGATTGCCAATTTGATGTTCTATTGCGCAGAGCTTAGAAAGCTTGACCCGCTTTTAAAGGCGGCCAATAAAGGTGTGGTGTTTTCTGAACGGACAGCTCAGCACGTTGTGGATCTTCTGCATGAGCTCATGACGTTTCCTGCAATGGAGCAACTATCGAGATTTCTCCATGTTTTGTCTCTGATTGCTCACGATGAAGGAGCAAAAACACTGATGACTCACTCATACTTATCGATGAGTGAACACGAGCTACAGGAAAGAGAGCGCGTGGCAAGTGTTAACGCGTATCTCGAACAACACTTTGCAACTAAGGTGACGCTCGCAGACTTGGCGAACTACTTATCGCTGAGTGAAAGTGCGGTCACAAGATTGTTTCAAAAGCACTTTAAAGAGCCGTTTAGCCAACGTCTAATGAAATTGCGGATCAA
>NZ_JAWOWP010000587.1:0-605 GCF_033340555.1 Vibrio sp. 1069 | reverse complement strand
TATGGCAATTATCGCAACGTGGCTGAGCGCTTACGCAAAGCCATTTTGTTGTAAGAAGTCCATGGTGATGCGAGATTCAGGCTGCTCTTCTTGCTGACCTTGCAGCAAGCGTTCCATATAACGCGCCAACACATCCACTTCTAAATTCACTTTGCGGCCCACTTGGAACTGGTCGATGGTGGTTTCTTCACTGGTGTGAGGCACAATCGTCAGTTTGAATGCGTTTTTACGCAAATCATTCACCGTTAAGCTGATGCCATCAACGGTGATAGAGCCTTTTTCTGCCACGTACTTGCTGATCTCAGCAGGCATCGCGACCCAAAACTCTATCGCACGACCAACTTGATTGCGCTCCACAATTTCACCCACGCCGTCCACGTGTCCAGATACAATGTGTCCGCCAAAACGTGTCGTCGGCAGCATGGCTTTTTCTAAGTTAACCTTTTCGCCTACTTGGTAGTTTGCAAAACCGGTTTTTTTCAAGGTCTCGAGAGACAAATCCGCGCTGTAGTAATTGCTTCCAAAGTCAATCACCGTTAAGCACACACCATTAGTTGCGATGCTGTCGCCTAACTTTACGTCAGACATGTCTAACTTACCTACTT
>NZ_JAWOWP010000586.1:0-606 GCF_033340555.1 Vibrio sp. 1069 | reverse complement strand
GACATGTTCATCGTCGCGCCTAGCGGTACACCAAAACCCGCAACTGATTTAGAAACTTGCAGTTTCTCTGTCAGAGTACGCATGGTTACAGGGATGGTTGCATTTGAACTTGCCGTAGATAGGGAAAATAGGATTTGTTCACGAGTTGCACGGAGAAACGCCTTTGGAGAAGTTCCAGTCGTAATGCCAACTGCCATTGGATAGAAGATGAAAATCCAGAACACAAGCATAGCCACGACAAGCGCAACGTAACCTGCAACAGACATCAATGTATTAGCATTTAAGGTTGCACCTAGTTGAATCATCAGAGCAAACACACCGTAAGGTGCTAGACTCATGACCAAACCAACCAGCTTCATCATGATCTCATTGGCCATCTTAAACGTGCGGATAGCAGGGCCTCCACGAGAATCCAGAGCTTGAATGGCTAGACCTGTCAAAATAGCCATAAAGATAATTTGTAGCATGTCACCATTTGCAAACGCCTGAACTGGGTTGCTTGGGACAATGTTCACAACCATAGAGAAGATGTCTGGCGTTTCTGTTGACTTAAGTGCCACAGAGTCAGAGATCGTACCCGCAAGGTTTGCACCCGCACCACGCTGA
>NZ_JAWOWP010000585.1:0-606 GCF_033340555.1 Vibrio sp. 1069 | reverse complement strand
AACTCAGTGCCGTTGTGGACCAAACGGTTATGAGGCACGATGCCACGGTCAAACTGGCTAACACCGTTTAGCGTAATGTCAGATAACTTACCTTCGCCTACTGTTACGGTGGACAAAATCGCCACACCCGGCGCCGCGATTTCAACTTGATCCGTCGCTTGCGAGAACGCCGCGTGATCATTTTGATTATCGACCGCTGCAACTGACATGACAGAATCGTAAGACGCTGGGTAGCTGTGCGCTGTATTGCCGTCGTTACCCGCCGCAGCGATTAACAGTACGCCTTGATCGTAGATCGCTTTCAGCGCATTTTGCTCCGTGCGGCTCGATTGGCTACCACCGAGACTCATGTTCACCACGTTTGCACCATTATCAGCACACGTTTGTATCGCTTTCACAAGACCAGAAGAGTAACCCCAGCCCGCTTCGTTAAACACTTTCACGATGTGAAGGTTCACGTTTTGGTTTGGCATCACGCCCTTCACGCCTTCAGTATTCGCGATCGCAGCGATAGTGCCCGCTACGTGAGTACCATGCGCGTTGTTGTTGCCAGGATCACTCCATGATCCTGTGCCGCTGTCATTGGTACCAGCAACACGGTTACCG
>NZ_JAWOWP010000584.1:0-606 GCF_033340555.1 Vibrio sp. 1069 | reverse complement strand
AATCAGCTGCTTAATCACTTCACGACGGAGCAAGTCATCCGAATCGAGTGAGACACCTTTCCACAATGCGTGGCGAAGGTCATTTACTTGAGCGTAGTACTTCTTGAGCTCTTTTTGGTTTTGCGCGTACGCATCACCAATCATTGAAATGGCAGAAACACCAAAGCCCACCAAGTCACATTCACCTTGAGTGGTGTAGCCTTGGAAGTTGCGATGCAACACACCTTCGCGCTGCGCAACGGCGAGTTCGTCGTCAGGCATCGCAAAATGGTCCATGCCGATAAACTGGTAGCCAGCACCCGTCAAAGTTGCGATCGTGTCTTGGAGAATTGCCATTTTCTCTTCTGCTTTTGGCAAATCTTCGTCTTTAATCTTACGCTGCGCAGCAAACAATTGCGGCATGTGTGCGTAGTTAAAGACCGACAGACGACCCGGCTGCATTTCCAGCACTTGTTCTAACGTCTTCGCAAAAGAGGCTTTGGTCTGCTTCGGCAAACCGTAGATCAAATCGAGGTTGGTCGAACGGAAACCCAACTCTTTCGCACGTGCCACCATCGCAAAGATGAATTCTTCATCTTGCTCACGGTTAACCAATTTTTGCACTTC
>NZ_JAWOWP010000583.1:0-607 GCF_033340555.1 Vibrio sp. 1069 | reverse complement strand
TAAACCAGAAAGCGCTTCTAAACTAGACAACCTAGTTGCTTTCCTAAACGAGCACCCACAAGCGAAGGTTGAAGTAGTTGGTTATACAGATACTTCAGGCGCTGCAGCATACAACCAAAAAGTTTCTGAGAAACGTGCTGAGTCTGTAGCAAACGCGCTAGTTGAAAAAGGCATCGATGCATCACGCATCCAAGCTCGCGGTGAAGGTGAAAACAACCCAATCGCATCAAACGATACTCGTGAAGGTCGTCAACAAAACCGTCGCGTAGAAATCGTTGTACCTGAGTTTGAATACCAAGTTCAGCAATAAGCTCCTATCCGACCGTAGAATAGCAGCCTAAAGCTGAATGCCCCGAAGAGTTCGCTCTTCGGGGCTTTTTTATCTGTTCATTTTGTATCGCTTAATTTGTGAATGGTGGACACAAAAAAAGAGAACCGGTTGATGACGGGTTCTCTTTTTGCGTTCGATAGAGGTTCAACTCTCGAAATCATTTTTAGCAGTGAAGCGAAATGTGTCTGAAGCGCTTTTAAGTTGTGTAAGTACGAGAGTGGATTACTTCAGATCGATGCTGTTGAGTCGGCCCATAAAAGTGAGGATTTCTAAGTT
>NZ_JAWOWP010000582.1:0-607 GCF_033340555.1 Vibrio sp. 1069 | reverse complement strand
AAGTTGCATCACGTTTGAGCTAACGGAAAGCGCGGTGATGAGTGACAGCGAACATACGCTGCAAATGCTGAATGCGATTAAAAAGCTGGGCTTTGCTTTATCGATCGACGACTTTGGAACTGGGCAAACGTCGTTAGCATTTTTGCAGCACATGAAAATTGATTATTTGAAAATCGACAAGTGTTTTGTTGAAACAATAGGCATTCAAAGTGTGAGTGCATCCGTATTGAATGCCATCGTTCATTTTGCGGACGAGCTGCAAGTGAAGTTGATTGCCGAAGGCGTCGAAACGCCGGCGCAAGCAGAGCATTTGAAAAATATGGGAGTGCAATACCATCAAGGCTACCTGTATTCCAAACCTTTACCATATTCCCTGCTTGCGCAGCAGCCGATTTCCTAGCTCTTGTTACGCATTACCAGTGATGAATTTGAGCGCGATAACACTGCGCTTCGTCATCGAAGACAAACTCAAGATCGTTTTTGATGCTCTCAAGGCTGTCTTCTTGGTAATGGGAGACGTAAAGCAATTGGCTGAGATTTTCACGTGCAATCAGTTCCAACGTGTTTTTTACCAAGCGTCGTCCTAAAAAGTCGAGACCTTGATAAG
>NZ_JAWOWP010000581.1:0-607 GCF_033340555.1 Vibrio sp. 1069 | reverse complement strand
GTAAGGTGGGATCTCCGACAAAGTAGATAACGGCATCGGAACTCGAGGTTTCAAGCTTTGTTCGAAATGCAAAGCTGTCCCCTAACTCTAATTTAGCAGCTAAGGCTGTGACAATTTTTAATGTGCTCGCTGGTGGAAATAATTGGTCTGTTGGACGGATACCATCGAGCGTAGAACTTTCGTTTAGTTTTTCTGCAACTAAGCTGATACGGGCGCCCTCTGGCAATACCTCTTGATGAGGATACGCATAAGACAATAGCGGAAAAATAAGAGAAGAAATGAGTAGAGGCCAACGTAAACGCATAGTGAGATTTTCTAGGGTTAGTTATGTGATTGAGTATACGCAAGTCCACTCAATATGCTAGGCGTATCCAAGAATGCTTTGTTCATCATTAATATTGAGACAAAGTGGTTAGAAGAACGCGCTATTAAGATGAGAAATGAAAGATAAAAAAATGCCCGCGATAAGCGGGCACTGAGTATTCAAGTCTAAAGACTGGAATTAGAAGTCGTAACGTAGACCTAGAGCTAGCTCGTCTTCTGCATCAGCTTTAGAAGCTGTAGTGTTGCCACCAACTTTACCTAGTTTATCGCCAGAGTCGATTAG
>NZ_JAWOWP010000580.1:0-607 GCF_033340555.1 Vibrio sp. 1069 | reverse complement strand
TTAGAAACTTCTTAATAAAAAATAAAATTTATGTGAGGATTTAAAAATGAAAGAATTGATTTCATCTGAACACGCGCCTGCTGCTATCGGACCTTATTCACATGGCACTAGCTATGGCGATTTGATTTTTACATCTGGTCAATTACCCGTTGATAAGGCAACAGGAAAAGTAGTTGAAGGCGGCATCAGTGCACAAAGTCATCAATCTCTTGCTAACTTGAAGCACGTTTTAGAGGCTGGTGGTGGCAGTGTCGATACTGTTTTAAAAACAACGTGTTACCTATCGAATATTAATGACTTTGCCGAGTTTAACAAGGTCTACGCAGAGTTTTTCCAACAAGATTGTCCGGCACGCAGTTGCTTCGCAGTGAAAGATTTGCCTCTTGGCGTGTTAATTGAAGTCGAAGCGATTGCTCATAAAAAGTAATACGGAGAACAGAGCATGAACCAGCAATGGACACAATATATCCAAATCATTAAGCAAGTTGTGAAACCTGCATTAGGATGTACAGAACCCATTGCTGCTGCGTACGCGGCAGCAGTTGCTAGAAAAGAGTTAGGCACATCCGATATTGATGCGATAGAGGTGCGTGTTTCAGACAACCTA
>NZ_JAWOWP010000579.1:0-608 GCF_033340555.1 Vibrio sp. 1069 | reverse complement strand
GTGGTAGACGCAGTAAGTTTGGTGGATTGCCAGGAATGGTTGGCAGAATTTCGCCTTCTGTATCCAGACGAGGGATCGCCTTTAACAGACCTTCCGCATAAGGGTGGCTTGGGTTGTAGAAAATTTCGTTTACGTTGCCGTACTCCATCGTACGACCTGCGTACATCACAAGCACTTTGTCACATGAACCAGCAACAACACCTAGGTCGTGGGTGATCATAATGATTGCAGTGTTGAACTCGGATTTCAGCTCGTTCAACAAGTCCATGATCTGCGCTTGAACCGTTACGTCCAACGCGGTTGTTGGTTCATCAGCAATAAGCAGTTTAGGACGGCACAATAGCGCCATCGCAATCATTACACGCTGACGCATACCGCCTGAAAATTCATGCGGATACATGGTGATACGTTTGCGAGCTTCAGGGATTTTTACCGCTTCAAGCATGCGAACAGATTCTTCAAACGCTTCTGACTTGCCCATGCCTTTATGCAGCATCAACACTTCCATCAGCTGATCGCTCACTTTCATGTATGGGTTTAGCGAGGTCATCGGATCTTGGAAGATCATCGCGATCTGTTCTGCACGAACTTTGTTCAGCTCTTTTTCT
>NZ_JAWOWP010000578.1:0-608 GCF_033340555.1 Vibrio sp. 1069 | reverse complement strand
ATGGCGTTGTTCACCCAAACCAACTACTGGTTAACGGGACAATACGGCTATTTGGGGCACATCGATTTCACAAGTGCCGTGGTCTTTGCCAACCAAGCTCTGGTTATGGGCTTGGTTTACAGTTATCGCAGCCAATTTGCTCAGCAGCTCACCCTTGTTTATCAAGCCTACAGCTACTTATTGTGGGGCGTATTCGCGCTATTGACGGTATGGCTGAACAGCGTTGAATCGCCACTCATCACCAACAACGTATCGGCACAAGCCATGCCTGTGTTCAACATGCTTAGTTTAGGTTGGCTTCTGCCAGCGTGCATTCTCATTGCTGCGGTCGTTAGACGCTGGAATACGCTGCGTGTACACCGATTAGCGGTCGCATGTCTTGGCTTTGCATTAGCGGCCATTTGGCTAGGGATGTCGATTCGACAGTTCTGGCAAACCACGTCAATGACGCTGTTTCAACCGACCAGTATGGCGGAGTTGTTTAGCTACTCAGTGGCAGGATTAATGGTTGGTGGCGCTTTAACTTGGCGTGGCGTCACTCACAAGGCGATGATGATGCAACGCATCGGCTTAATTATACTGGCCTTTGTGGCGTTGAAAGTCTTCTT
>NZ_JAWOWP010000577.1:0-608 GCF_033340555.1 Vibrio sp. 1069 | reverse complement strand
GCTTCCACAAACTCAAAATTGAGACACTTTCTCTGCTCGCGTGACAACTGTAAAAGTTCATCACGAAACCACTTGAAGTATTCGCGACTCGAAAAAGGCGTCACATTTAGATTTAGAGCATAATTTTTAGAGCTGTCAAAATTCTCTTTAAAGTCTTTTAAGAATTTATGAAGTACAGCTCTATCCATTTGAGCTTCATAGCCCACTTGTCTGATAGCAGAGATAAACCGGGACGCTTTAACAATGCCATTTTCAGGATCCCGAATTCGACATGTTAACTCTTCGTGTAAGGCTTTTTTATGCGTCGCATCACTTATTGAGTGAACCGATTGTGCGTAGAGTATCACATTTTCTGATGTAAGTGCCGTATCAAATAACGTACGCCATCTCACACTTCCGCGCGCTTCTTCATCGTGGTTCCATTTCTTAAAACGGCTCCAGTTATTGTTGTTTTGTAGCTGCGCACTTCTGAGTGCCGTTTCCGCCTCATCAATAATTTGGCTGTGTCGCTCTCCCTCTTTGTACATAGTGATACCAATATGGCACCAGTTGTCGGGGTCGAGCGGATCTGGCGGCGTAAGTTTCTCTAGTTGACGAATACATTGTGA
>NZ_JAWOWP010000576.1:0-609 GCF_033340555.1 Vibrio sp. 1069 | reverse complement strand
TTTTTCTCTCGCTTTAGGGCTAACCAGTAACGATAACGACTCAAATGGTTCCTTTCCTTCGTAGCAATATGACGCCAATGCCGCAACCAATTTACCCTCTTCTAAAATGCCATAGAAGAAGTGGCTATCGAGCTCGAAATCGGCTTTCTCAAATACTTCTGCGCTGTTACTACGTAAAAATACGTCAAGCAACTCATTGTTAGATTCAATATTCAAAGTGAAAACATCAGCATCTTTATTGAAGGTATTATCATTAAATAAATGATAGTCGACGTCGTCATATTCGCAGAATAATTGCAGGTTATTTAATTTTCTCTCTAGCTCACTCGGCTGAAAATGTTTAATTTTATGCCAGAGATTTTCCGGACAGGATAAAAGAGTAAACGCATCAGATTGGAATAAATAAACAGCGGTGTGTTCGGAAAACCTTTTCCAAAATTGGGAGTCATAGTAATAACCGTTGTACGGTTTTTGACTGAGTTCAAACTGATTGCGCCAAGAGCAATCGATTTCTGCTGTTTTCGCAGATGATTTTATAAGCATCCCTACCTCTCTACCTTTGCAGTAGAAAATTATAACTATTTGTTTCGTAGGAACTTAGAAAAACAT
>NZ_JAWOWP010000575.1:0-609 GCF_033340555.1 Vibrio sp. 1069 | reverse complement strand
TACTTACCGAGAAGGGCGAAGAAGCTCTGAGACAAGCGCCAACTCCGCTGCAAGAACACTTCATCAATCGATTCCAAAAATTGGAAGAGTGGGAACAAACATTGCTGCTTTCTTCTGTCCAGCGCATCTCCACCATGATGAACGCAGAAGACATCGATGTAGCGCCTCTGCTAGAAATCGGCAGCATCACCAAACCAGAATAATCGCCTCTTTAAGTGCTCGTATTAAACGGGCACTTTTTTATTCCGTCAGCCCCGTTTCAAATGCGTATTTGGCTAATTCCGCTGTCGAATGCAAATCTAATTTATGTTTGATGTTGTGACGATGCGTTTCTACTGTTCGATAGCTGATATTGAGTAACGTCGCGATTTTCTTACTGCTATTGCCTTGTGCCACCAACCTCAAGACCGCCTCTTCTCGTCGACTAAGCGGATTGGGTTTGTGATGGGCGGGTTTGATTTCTTGCGTAAAGAGCGTCTGAGTTACGGACTCGCAAAAATAGGTTGAACCTTGGTTCACGGTTTTGATGGCTTGCACCATTTTCTCGGCTGAAATTTCTTTGAGCATGTACCCCACCGCCCCTGCCTGCATCACTTTCATGATGTATTC
>NZ_JAWOWP010000574.1:0-609 GCF_033340555.1 Vibrio sp. 1069 | reverse complement strand
AAGCTGTAATCGTTACTGACTAAGATAGAAAGAAAGCCCCACAATATGAGTGGGGCTTTTTGTTTGTGGATTATGCTGCGTTAGCTAACTAAGTAAGACGCCTCTAATAGGTAAGTTTTTACATCACCTAGGGGCGAAAACGCTTTGTCGATCGTTTTAAATCGTTCATCAATAGAATCACAGGCGATGATTTGACTGAATGTTTCGATTGATAAAGCTTCATTTGTTTTGAAAAACTGATGGACATTTTCCAACTGAACTTTATGAACGTGTTCGACTTTAGTTAGTGCATTCGTTAGATCTGAAATATTAATCGACATTGCTACTTAATGACCTTATCTACAGGCTTTGCTGAGCCATAGGACGTGGGCTTTATATTTGGCGGTAGAGTATCACTAACCTGTGGAGCACAGACTGATGGAGATCAATTTGTGCAGTTCGTACCAGTGTCAAACGTTTTGAGATAGAGGTGAGCTAGCAGAAAGTCTAAGCACCTAATGCTTGGATGGCGATATTATGCTTAATGTAAAACCGAAGTAAGTATTTTTATTCTTTATCAAATGTAGATTATGAATGGAAATAATTGAGTTTTCATTAAATAAATATGAA
>NZ_JAWOWP010000573.1:0-609 GCF_033340555.1 Vibrio sp. 1069 | reverse complement strand
GCCCTCAACGCTGGCAGAGTCTTCCAAAGAAATGTCGTGCTGTTTTACGTAATCGTACGTTTCAAAGCCAACCGGTGCCATGATGAAAATCGACAAAATGATCGCTAAGCCATACAGCGCCATATTCGGCGGAATCTGTTGTACGCCAAGCGCATTTCGCAGCAGCGAAAACACGACCGCGAGTTTCACAAATGAGGTCGCCATCATGGCGATAAACGGGATCAATGCCAGCAGCGCAAGGCTGACAATGAGGTTTAGCTCATCAGGTAACTGAATCATGCCGGCTCCTGAGTGCCGCCGAATAATTCAAGCACACGTACACCTAAATGATCGTTGACGTTTACCAGTTCACATTCACCAATGATTTTACCATTCGCGCGCAGTGTCACGGGCTTAGACACCGGTTGGTTGAGCTCGAAAACGTACCCAGGTTGCAGTTGGTTGAGTTGCTCCAACGTGACAGTTTGGTGGCCGATGTCGAACGTGAGTTCCACAGGCAGTTGCTGGTGGTCTGTGAGTGTTTCGGATGTGTTTACGTCATTCATATCGGTTTCTTTCTCAATGATGTAGAGGGTGTTGTCTTCAAGCTGGCAACGCCACAGATTCTTA
>NZ_JAWOWP010000572.1:0-609 GCF_033340555.1 Vibrio sp. 1069 | reverse complement strand
CCGTTGTTTTTGCACTGATGTTGAGCCGCGATGAAACCAATCCGCACTCCAACATAAGCGCACCAAGCCGAGGGGAGATCAAAACGTGAACAATTGGGAAAACTTCCAACACTTACACGAGAATCGTATGGCACCGCGTGCGTACTTTTTCTCCTACGACTCTGTTCAGAGCGCACAAACCTTTCAACGTGAACTGAGTCGCCGCTTTATGTTGCTCAGCGGCCAATGGACATTCCGTTATTTCACCAACCCAATGTTGGTACCTGATGCGTTTTATTCACAAACAATGAACGACTGGGGACACATTACCGTCCCAAACATGTGGCAAATGGAAGGCCACGGCGATCTGCAATACACCGATGAAGGCTTCCCATTCCCGATCGATGTCCCGTTTGTACCAACCGACAACCCAACGGGCGCTTATCAACGCACATTTACACTTGGTCCACAGTGGGATAACCAACAAACCATCATCAAGTTCGATGGCGTGGAAACCTACTTTGAAGTGTACGTAAACGGCGAGTACGTCGGCTTTAGTAAAGGCAGCCGACTCACAGCGGAATTCGACATTTCCAAGTTCGTCCAACAAGGCGAAAACTTACTATCTGT
>NZ_JAWOWP010000571.1:0-609 GCF_033340555.1 Vibrio sp. 1069 | reverse complement strand
CGCTAGCGTTGCCCACCACGGTGCGATTTTGTCGTCAGCGTCAGTGATTTTCTCTGAAATTTCAACGAAGAACGTGTTGTCGCCTTTTAGCGGGTGACGAACAAGATGTGCTACAACCCAATCACCTTCTGCGAAGTTGTCAGGCTTTAAACCTTTCTTCAGTTTCGCTTTTAGAGACAATTTCTTTAGTTGAGGATGGTCAGGCACGACATTTAGCTTGCCTTTGAACATCTTTACTCGACCGATAAAGCGAGTAAGAGATTGTTCGATCAGCTCTTGTGGTTCTGCGACTTCACGTTCATTTTCAGTACGGATGATGGCCACGACTTTGTCGCCGTGAATGCACTTTTTCATGTACGCTGGTGGGATGAAGAAGCTGGTCTTGCTGTCCACTTCCAGGAAACCAAAGCCTTTATCTGTTGCTTTGATTGAACCTTCTTTTTTAGGCAGGTTTTCTTGGATTTGCTGCTTAAGCTGGGCTAATAGCGGGTTATCTTGAAACATCTTTTCTTAACTTACCAATGGAGTTGGCCACACTATAATCATTGCGGGCTATTATTACTACCTAAAGCACACAAATTCGCTGTGAATTATTGAGGAATTAAACAG
>NZ_JAWOWP010000570.1:0-609 GCF_033340555.1 Vibrio sp. 1069 | reverse complement strand
ACTACGTACAAGCAAACGCAGAAGAACTGCCTTTCCCAGATGATTACTTCGATGTGATCACCATCAGCTTCTGTCTTCGTAACGTAACCGACAAAGACAAAGCACTGCGTTCAATGTTCCGCGTCCTCAAGCCAGGTGGTCGTCTATTGGTTTTGGAATTCTCTAAACCAGTTCTCGAACCACTATCAAAAGTGTACGACGCGTACTCATTCCACCTATTGCCAAAAATGGGCGAATTGGTCGCGAATGACGCAGAAAGCTACCGCTACCTTGCTGAATCTATTCGCATGCACCCAGACCAAGAAACTCTGGAAGGTATGATGCAAGACGCTGGCTTCGAAAACACCAAATACTACAACCTAACGGGTGGTATTGTGGCGTTGCACCGCGGTTACAAATTCTAAGGGTTAACGGCATGCCATTTGAACCTCTTATCACTGCTGTCATTGAAACTTCGCTGAACACACTGATTAAAGACGATCCTGCATTGGGTCGTCGTTTAGCGCGTCTCAAGGGCCAAGTTATCCAAGTTCACCTCAAAGAAATCGACAAGACGCTGACGTTTGTTTTCAGTCAGCAGATTGATGTGCTGGGTAACTACGAAGGTCA
>NZ_JAWOWP010000569.1:0-609 GCF_033340555.1 Vibrio sp. 1069 | reverse complement strand
GGCCATTTACAAAGAAGTTTGTACTCTGTTCACCACCAGAACGGCTGTTTTCTTGGATAACCGTCCCCAGCTGCACATTACCTGTCCACTCAAGCGCATCTTTACGGGTGATCACGTTAATCACACCACCAATCGCATCGGAACCATACAGCGTCGACATCGGGCCGCGGATCACTTCGATTCGCTCAATGGCTTGAAGTGGTGGCAACCAACCTTGTTCAATACCAGGGCCATCGCTATTTGGGCGAGTTTCGCGAGTACTTTGGCGCTTACCATCCACAAGAATTAACGTGTACTTAGAGCCCATACCACGAATGCTGATATCGGTTGTATCACCACCACCAGTCACAACAACACCCGGCACACTTTTCAGTGCATCAGTCACGTCGCGGTAGTAGCGCGAGTCCAATTCTTCTCGCGAGATAACACTAATACTTGCAGGCGCATCCGCTTGGGATTGCTCATAACTTGACGCTGTCACCACGACGGTTTCCATTTTAGAAACTGAGTCGTTAGCAAATACATGAGGGACACTGACGAAGGCTAAAACACCAGTTGCAGTTAGCACTGGCAGTCTAAGAGTGGACATCTACATCTCCATAATTGATA
>NZ_JAWOWP010000568.1:0-609 GCF_033340555.1 Vibrio sp. 1069 | reverse complement strand
CCTTCAGACAAACAACAATCGTCAGATGATAAACATCGTCGTTTCTTCCATGAAGAGTCGGATTTCCTGACATTTGTGAACTTGTGGGATTACATCCAGAA
Source organism: Vibrio sp. 1069 (assembly GCF_033340555.1). Lineage (NCBI taxonomy): Bacteria > Pseudomonadati > Pseudomonadota > Gammaproteobacteria > Vibrionales > Vibrionaceae > Vibrio > Vibrio sp. 1069. Next base: position 508 of record NZ_JAWOWP010000568.1, on the reverse strand, counting down.
GCAGCAGAAAGCGTTGACGGGCAACCAATTCCGCAAACAATGTAAGCAAGATTACTTGAACTACTTGCGAGTACGTGAGTGGCAAGATGTGTACTTCCAGATTCACCAATCTATGCGTGAAATGGAATTCAAACTTAACGATGAGCCTGCGTCTTACCATGGCGTACACAGTGCGATTCTGGTTGGTTTGTTGTCGCACATTGGTATGAAAGACCAAGAGAAGAATGAATACCAAGGCGCGCGTAACGCTCGTTTTCATATCTTCCCGGCATCGGGGCTGTTCAAGAAGCAACCTAAGTGGATCATGTCGGCTGAGCTGGTGGAAACCTCGAAACTTTGGGGTCGTATCATCGCCAAGATTCAACCGGAGTGGATCGAGCCATTAGCCAAGCACCTTATCAAGCGCAGTTACAGCGAACCGCATTGGTCGAAGAAACGCGCTGCGGTGATGGCGCACGAAAAAGTCATGCTTTACGGCGTGCCAATTGTACCGAAGCGTTTGGTGAAC
>NZ_JAWOWP010000567.1:0-609 GCF_033340555.1 Vibrio sp. 1069 | reverse complement strand
ACGGTTTACGCAGCGAAATCTCAACCGTTACCAAAGCATGGAAGAGAGGACTGAATCGGTCAAAGAGAGACCTTTCCCTGCGAACACTTATCATTCAATCTTGCTGCACTGAGCAACAGTGCCGAAAAAAACCGATTATCTACTAAGGACGCACAACAAGGGGTTGAAGAGTGGAAACGCAAGGCTACTGCGCTACGCGACGTTGTGCATCTATTTACACTTTAACTTCAACCAACAAGAAGAAAAACTCATAACAGGAGATATCCTTTGAAACTGAAACTTAGCCTAACTGCACTGGCTCTGATGGGCCAAACAGCCGCACATGCCGCTCCTCTGCTAGTTGATTTTGATGACAGCGAGCGCGAAGAGCGCGTTCAGGCGAGCAACGCTTGGCTGGAAATTGATACTCAGGCATTTTCAAATAATATTCAGTTGCTTCAGAAGGATCTAAAGGGCAACACTCAGATCTGTGCCATCATGAAGGCTGACGCGTACGGTAACGGTATCGCAGGCCTGATGCCTAGCATCATCGCGAACAACGTTGCATGTGTAGGTATCACCAGTAATGAAGAAGCTCGCGTAGTGCGTGAGCACGGCTTCGAAGGCAAG
>NZ_JAWOWP010000566.1:0-610 GCF_033340555.1 Vibrio sp. 1069 | reverse complement strand
TAGACTCAACAACAAAGTCATTCGGAATGCCAGTCAGCTTAAGTGAAACAAAGCTTTCAGAGCCATCATCGTCGGTCAGACTGATCGTAACGCCAGTACCTGACTGGTTGAGTGAAATCAACGTATCTTCATCACCCGTCACGACGATAGGCTGACTTGGATCGGTTCCCGTAATTACAATGTCATCCACGACAGGCGTGACTTCAAATGTCACGTCGTCGGTAAAGGTGCGTACATCTACGTTATCGCCCGGATTGATCAATGTCGATTGGTCAAACACGGCAACGTCTGTGATTTCGCCATCGATGTTAATTTTCACCGTATTTTGACCACCACCAACCGGGTAGTTTTCACTCGGTTTGAACAGAACGTTATCCAACGCTCCCGCTAAAATATTGGCTTCATTAAATTCGATACTCGTGCCCAAACTATTGCCATTGCTATCGACAAACTCACCCTGTGTCGTGTCATCAAGCGTCAACTTGATGTTGGTTAACGTTTCTCTACCGCCTAATGTGTTGTTAAAGCCATCTGCAAAATCGACGTTCAAATTAAGCTGAATTAATCCATCTTCGTAACCAATACCATCAGCGGTTGGAACATCGTTATT
>NZ_JAWOWP010000565.1:0-610 GCF_033340555.1 Vibrio sp. 1069 | reverse complement strand
TTAGAATCCAGATTAACCGCATACGGCCAAACACTGTCGTCATAGACAGTTGTAACCCCGATACCACCACCAAGGTAAAAGCCTGATACGTCTTTTTTCTCGACATCAGTTTGATTTGCTTGCGCGAATGCTGAAACAGCAGCTAACAAAAGGACAGCTTTTTTCATGTGTACTTAACTTTATTATTTTGATTAAAACGAAGTGAAATATAAGAGGCTTTATCTGCATTTGGGATTTTTCATCGGCTACTTGAAAAAGCACAAGTCACCGAAGCGTTAGTTAAGCAAATAAGTCGCACCTCTCATGCGTGCAGCATAACGAGTCAAAAAATAAAGGTTAAGTATCGAAATGTATGGTTTTGTCAGAAGAGGGGGAAATAAAAAACACCTCCCTTAACCGGAATTTAAGGGAGGTGCTGAATGCCAAATCGAGGGTGGCATTGTTAATTGCTTAAGTGTTAATCGCTTAAGTTTTGCTTATGCAGCAACTTCTTGTTTTGCATCCGCTTTGTTTTTTAGGAATGCATAGGTAAAGCCTGTTACCGCCGTACCTGCAGCAATTGCTACCAAGTACATCAAGACTGGAGAAATTGCGTTAGGGATAAGCAGTA
>NZ_JAWOWP010000564.1:0-610 GCF_033340555.1 Vibrio sp. 1069 | reverse complement strand
TCATCTTCTAGCGATTCAAAATTCATCTCTGTCACGTCTAAGCCATTAATGTTGGCTTCGATGTCAGTGTATGGGTTGTGTTCATTTGTGATCAAACCATGCACTTGGCTGAATGCGTGCACATAAGCACCTAGTTCTTTCGCTTTACGAGCGACTAATTTAGCAGCCTTACCATCAATGATTTGCTGGTGGATAATTTCGTTTGTACCTACGTTTTTAACCATAGAACCATTGTAGAAAAGGACAAAATCTTTATCGGAATGAATATTCAGCTCATCCAATTTTGCCTGCATGCCTTCAAGTGGGCGGCCAGAAGCCAAAACGACAGTAACGCCAGCTTCACGAGCTTTCGCGATAGCGTGTTTGTTTTCTTCTGAAATCGCTTTGTCGCTGTTTAATAACGTGCCGTCCATGTCTAGGGCGATCAGTTTGTACATCTTTACTTACCTTAAAATAATGGGAACCTGAGTATGAAACTACAAAATGGGCTATTTTAACAATTAATTTTTGGTTTGAATTGACCTAGACACGCCTCTCCATTAAGGTCTTCGCCTCGAAGTTTTATGAGTTAAGTGAGTTCTGCGGTGTATAAGCTAAATGAGATGTTTGA
>NZ_JAWOWP010000563.1:0-610 GCF_033340555.1 Vibrio sp. 1069 | reverse complement strand
AAAAGGCTCTACAGAAATGTAGAGCCTTTTTCGCATGTGTAATGATGGTTTTGGCTGGGTTTTAAATATTGCACTTTGCTTTGCGTGTTTTACCAAGCGAGGTAATTTCAAATCCTCGTTGTGCGAGCAAATCGATAAGGTTGTCTTTACCCACCAGATGCAGACTTCCAACCACAACGGTGTAGCGACCTGACTTTTTAGGCAGCACACTACCAGTATCGAGTTTTTTCGCCCAATCACGGTTGCGAGAATATAAGAACGCTTCGTTAAAATCTTCCGTCGCTTTGTCTGTTAAAGATGCCTCTTCCAGCATACTGCCATCACCACTTTTCCAGCTTTCTATCAAACACTGTACAAGCTTGTCACCACCTTCGTATTCGTCTATCGAGGACAGCAGCATTTCTTGCCCACCATTTGGCTGACCAGCAATAAGATCGATTTGAAACTGCACCGATTCTAACGAGAGGACAGGGAGGTGCTTTTTCTCTGCTAAACCAATTAGGTGCATGTCTACACCTTCGTCTGATACGTAGCCAAGCTTATTGACTAGCGCGAGTTGGATGGTCAGAGCTGCGGTCCAAGGTGGCGCATTGAGAAGTTGCGCTTCCGC
>NZ_JAWOWP010000562.1:0-610 GCF_033340555.1 Vibrio sp. 1069 | reverse complement strand
AAAGTGGTACGTCACTACACCCGCAGCCAAACACACACTGAAGATAAACAGCACCGACAGCAGCGTAAAAATGATGCTGAACATCACGATTTGGCGCGCTGCCGCCACGTTGACTTTCATCTCTAGCAGAAACAAATCCAACGTCGAGCCCGACCACGTTCGCAGTGACGTCGAAAGGTCGTCAATCTGTGACAAAATGGCTCGTAGCCCATTAATGGCTTGTTCAACTTCCTGATTTTTAGCCCCATTTAGGGCTCGGCTACTGTCTGCAGTAGCCGAGCCTTGGCGCTCATTGATGGTATGCACGGAGTCATTCATAAAACTCTTCCTTCATGATTAGAGCGAAATGTAAGGAACAGGCTTATTTGATGAGCTTAGAGACCGCCCAACCTGCCAGGAATGCACAACCGATACTCAACAGCGGGCGCTCTTTAATGACGTTTTCTGCGGATTTGGTCGCTTGCTGAATGTTCTCTGCGCCGACTTCCAGCTTCTCTTTGGCATGTTCTTTCATGGCGCCAACCGCTTCTGAAGTGGCTTGCTCTGCAAGGTGGTACGCCTCTTCAAATTGCTCTTGAGGTTTAACTGCGCTTTCTTTTGTATTAGCCAT
>NZ_JAWOWP010000561.1:0-612 GCF_033340555.1 Vibrio sp. 1069 | reverse complement strand
ATATGCAGCTGTTGATTGCTGCGCCAGAGAACATCAGCCCAGAGAAAGGTACAACCTACAAGTTGGTACGTAAGGTGTTTAAAGATCACGAACACGTACACGTTGTTGGTCTACGTGGCTTTGGTCAAACAGATAAACCGAAGAGTGAAGTTCAAGAAATGATTGAAGAGTTTGAATCATAAGCTTGGAAGCATAAAAAACGCCCGCAATTAAAGCGGGCGTTTTTGTATCTGACTAACAGGGAGATGCAGGTAACGGGCATAAAATAAGGTTCATCGCGGCTTTCCGGGGAAAGCCGCTTTTATCTTCAAGAAGAAGTAATCAGTATCTCGATAGCCATATCCCATTCGCTTGATTAACTTTATCTTGTTATTTATCCCTTCAAGCGTACAGGTATTCAGCGGATAGCTTGCTGAAGCAGTGATCCCATGAAGGTATGGACGGAGCTTTCGAGCGAACTCTTTTAACGGCTTAATTCCACTCTCATTCACTTGCTCCCACCATACCAGCCATAGGTTTTTAGCCTGAAGTTCTGATCCACAACGCCACAGTTCCTTTAATTGCGCACCCAGTAAGTAGGTTGTCATCAAGTCCTGATTCATATTCAATATT
>NZ_JAWOWP010000560.1:0-613 GCF_033340555.1 Vibrio sp. 1069 | reverse complement strand
TCGATGTGATAGCCAACATCCAAATACGGCTTTTGTACTTTGCTTCTTATTCTTTCAAGGTTGAGCTGAGGAGTCGTGTTAGAAATGTCTTGCCCGATATCATGAACTAACGTACCACCAAAGCGTTTGATTTTCCCTTGTTTATCCCGGTGTAAAACGATCTGTTTCCCCCAGATCGGAATTCCTTTGTAGGTTTGTTGATACCGGACGTGGACATCACCATTTTTGTCTTGGTTGGCTTTAAGCTTTTGAACATTATTGCCCGGCTTTAATCCAAGCGCTTTGGCGACATTTTGGGTCGCGGCAAGGTTTTGCTTTTCGAGAGAAACCACACGTCCATGATTTGGCTCTAATCGCTCCAACTGAGCGGCAGAGAGAGAAGGTGAAACAAGAAGTGGTGACACCAACACCAAGCCAACTGCGAGCTTGCGCTGATATTTTGATCCTAGATCCATCGGTAAGTCCCCTATTTTGCACAAATAGCAAAGCCAAACTGACAGATTTTATGCGCCGAATAATCCCTTAATAGGACGTTAGGCTTATTGATCTCATTCTGTTCATTGAGTCTAGCACAGGAATTTATAGACCTTATGGATGAGTTTATGGCGATTCA
>NZ_JAWOWP010000559.1:0-614 GCF_033340555.1 Vibrio sp. 1069 | reverse complement strand
TCGATCGAGTTGACCGATCATGCTGAGCTGAAATAATGAGATACATCATCAGAGCACATTAGCCGACAGGATAGAAAGTGGCGCAAGAGTTTACCGACATAGATAGCGAAGAGTTGGATGGACTTATCCAGCGAGTGCAGGAGGCGAAAGAGCATGACCTGGCACTGAGCGCGGAAGATTGTCATATCCTGTTGAAAGCATTAAAAACGCTGGCGGCCATACAAGAGCGCTTATCTGATAACGATATTACCTTGCATAAACTGCGTAAACTGGTGGGGATGGTCAGATCGTCAGAGACCATGGATACCCTGCTTGGCCAGAAAGCCAAGAAGAACAAAAAACGTAGTCAAAAACGGTCCAAACCTAAAGCGACTCAACCTGATGTGCCGGTAAAAACAAAAGTTACTCAGCACAAATTAACCGACCTAAGGAAAGGCGATGCATGCCCGGACTGCCATCAAGGCAAGCTGTATAAGTATGAGCCGGCTACCTTGCTGCGTATCACGGGGCAAAGCCCATTCGTAGCTGAGCAGCATGTTATGGAACGCTTGCGCTGCAATGCGTGCGGTCAGTACTTCACGGCGACATTGCCTGATGATGTCGTTGAGGATGGA
>NZ_JAWOWP010000558.1:0-614 GCF_033340555.1 Vibrio sp. 1069 | reverse complement strand
ACTATCGGCCCTATTGGCTTTCTTGGTTTGCAAATCAGCTACGCGCTGAACTCATTATTTGGTTTCCCAGATAACTTCATCACCCAAAGCATGGTGATTGTCGCTGCCATCGTGATGTACACGCTTTCGGCGCTAAGTGGCGTAAGCAAAGGCATCCAACTTGTGAGCCGTTACAACATCATCCTGTCGGTACTGCTGATCGGTTACATCCTGTTCTTTGGCCCAACGAGCTTTATTATTGATGGCTATGTGCAAGGCGTAGGCCGCATGGTGGATAACTTCTTCCCGATGGCGCTTTATCGCGGTGACACTGGCTGGTTAAGCTGGTGGACAGTGTTCTTCTGGGGTTGGTTTATTGGTTACGGGCCAATGATGGCAATCTTCATCGCACGTATTTCGCGTGGCCGTACAATTCGCCAATTGATTTTGTCCATCAGTATTGCTGCGCCGCTGATCACCTGTTTTTGGTTTAGCATCGTGGGCGGTAGCGGTTTAGCATTCGAGCTAGCTAATCCGGGATTGATCTCTTCGGCGTTTGAAGGCTTCAACCTTCCAGCCGTATTGCTTGCAATCACTGGTGAACTGCCATTTCCAATGATCATTTCGGTGCTGTT
>NZ_JAWOWP010000557.1:0-614 GCF_033340555.1 Vibrio sp. 1069 | reverse complement strand
GCTAAGTTGCCTTGCTGGTCTAACGCCACTGCGCCTACGGTGCCGTGTTTACGATCATCCGGGTAACGAGACTCAGATAACGCAAGCAAACCTTTCTCACGCATTGAGAGCAGCTGTTCATAACGGCGATCTGTGAAGAAGTAATCTTGTTCGGTGTATTGATGACCTTGTTCAAAAGCAAACTTCTCAGCGCCTTCACCAACCAACAACACATGGTTGCTGCGAAGCATTACATCCCGAGCCAGCTCGATCGGGTTTTTAATGTGCCTAACGCCCGCGACAGCACCTGCGGCAAGGTTGCGACCATCCATCACAGAGGCATCCATTTCTACCATTTCGTTGTGAGTAAGAACCGAGCCTTTACCAGCATTAAAGTTGGGAGAGTCTTCCAGTACTTTTACCGCAGCGACCACCGCATCAAGCGCTTCTCCGCCTTGTTCGAGTATTTGGTGTCCTGCTTTTACCGCAGCTTCTAAGTCTGCCAAGATGGATTGCTGAAGTTCATCACTCATTTGTTCACGCAAAATGGTGCCTGCTCCGCCGTGAATGGCAATTGATAACGGTTTCGTCATCGCTTTGTCCAACTGTTATTCCTTGTATGATTTGCACTACAC
>NZ_JAWOWP010000556.1:0-614 GCF_033340555.1 Vibrio sp. 1069 | reverse complement strand
AAAAGATCGCACTTCAGGATCAGTAAGCTCTGCTAAGTCGGCGTGAAAAAGCAGCCACTGCTCACCACGGTTTTCGCTCACTTGCAACGTCATTTCACCTAGCATTGATAGATAGTGAGAACGCTCATTAAAAAACGCTTTTAACTGCTCAGAATTCAGATGGCCAAACGGTAAAAAAAGTGCACCTTGTGGGCTTTCATAACCAGCCTGGGTCCAAGGCTTATCTAAAAGAAGTTGTTTCGCCCAGCCTCCTTGCTCTTCCCTCGGCAAGCCAAGATGAGCTTGCAGTAAACTATTAGGCACCACCTCAATGGCCAGTACCTGTTTATTTATCTTAACTAACGCTTGTGCCAAATTCGCAGCGACGGTCGTTGAGCCACAACCACCTTTTAAACTAACAAAAAGAAGGCGTTTCATATCGCTTCCGTTTCTAAACCTTTCTGCTTATTACGCGCTTGAGGCAGAACATTACGAGCACTGTTGGCTTGAAAGACCAACCACTTATTTTTAGCTTGCACGTAAGACTCGTTTTCTGTTGTTTCAATATACTTATGTTGAGATAAGTTATAAGAAGAGTAGATCGAATTAATATCTTTTGCAGACTCAGTCATAAC
>NZ_JAWOWP010000555.1:0-615 GCF_033340555.1 Vibrio sp. 1069 | reverse complement strand
CTGCGGCATTAGAGCAGATTGGACGTTACTATTCGCGCGGTACTTTGGTGCAACAAGACAAAGAGCGTGCGATTCCGTATTTGCGTGAAGCGGCTTCTATGGGTAATTTAAACGCGCGTATTCATCTGGCTGAATTGCTGCTACGCGATTACGGTAGTCTGTTGGACTATGAAGATGCTTACCGCTGGTTGTACAACTCGGTGACCGCCGATCAGCGTCAACACAAACGCATTGCCGTGTTAAGGCGTGGGCTAGAACAGCGTATGCCACAAAACATCATTGCACGCGCAAAAAGGCGTGACATGTTCTGGTAGATCTCCAGAAAATTTTCGGTAACTTCATACAACAAAGCCCACACTTCGTGGGCTTTGTTGTTTTCCCGATAGGTGAACGCGCTTAAACCACCTTATGTGGGCCAAAGCATTCGTAATGGAATTGTTCCTGAGGGACGCCAAGTTCTTGTAGCTGTTTCGCGACGTGCTGCATAAAGCCCACCGGACCACAGAAGTACACTTGTACGTTGTCTTGTTTGAGTGCGGCTTCGATTTCATGCAGGTTTACAAAGCCGGTAAAGTGGAAGTCTTCACCTATCTTGTCTTCTGCCGTTGGTTGGTT
>NZ_JAWOWP010000554.1:0-615 GCF_033340555.1 Vibrio sp. 1069 | reverse complement strand
AACAACCCATGTAGTGGAAGATGGTTTCACCGTTGATAGAAAAACGGCTTGTACCATCTGGCATCAGACCTTTACCTTGTGTTTCACGAACGGCCTGGCAAAGGTTGGTTTTGCCCGATTTACAGAACTTACACTCTCCACATTCTGCGGTGTAAAGAGGAATCACGTGGTCGCCAACCTCAACGCTGGTAACACCTTCGCCAACCATTTCAACGATACCGCCACCTTCGTGACCAAGAATTGAAGGGAAGATGCCTTCTGGATCGTCGCCTGACAGAGTGAACGCATCAGTATGACAAACACCTGTCGCGACGATGCGCACTAGCACTTCACCCGCTTTAGGAAGCTGTACATCCACTTCTTCCATTTTCAGTGGCTCGCCAGCCGCCCACGCAACCATTGCCTTGGATTTGATGTGAGTTTGACCAGGTTTGATTTCAAGAGTCATTGGATTTTCCTTTATATTCTCAGTATATGGAGTGACGTAATAAGCGTAGTTAAGGTTTGCTTCCTGCGCTGCGTCGTTTTGTTGGTGTCCATTCTAGGTGTTTCAATAAAAATGATAATCCGTCCATTTTGAAAATGATTTTTACATATACGTAATAATGTTAAAGT
>NZ_JAWOWP010000553.1:0-617 GCF_033340555.1 Vibrio sp. 1069 | reverse complement strand
GCAGCCCTCTACTCTATCGAAATCTGCCTGTCGGTAACGTTTCGGACTTCCATCTCGTCGATGGTGGCGTATTGATTAAAGCAACGATTGAAAATCGCTTTGCTTATCTGGTCACACCACAAACCGTTTTTTGGAATCGTTCAGGTATCGAAATTGATGCCTCACTTTCTGGCGTTAGCGTTAAAGCACATCCACTAAAATCTCTAATTGAAGGTGGAATTGCCTTTGATTCCGTGCCTGGCGTGGAAAACAAAGTTGGAGAACGTTGGAAGCTTTACGCTGATCAGCAAAAAGCGCGCAAATTTGGTCGAGTCATTTCGCTAGAAACAGACGGCACGCAAGAAGTACTTAAAGGTATGCCGATTGAATACCAAGGCGTGAAGGTAGGTGAAGTGACGCTTGTCGTACCGAATTTCCGTCGCAATCTGGTTGAAGTCACCGCCCGAATTTTACCGGAATACGTGGCAAATATCGCGGTAGAAGGCACGCATTTTTGGCTAACTGAACCTGAAATTGGCCTTGGCGGCGTGAAGAACTTAGGTGCGCTGGTTTCAAAATCTATCAGCGTTGAACCGGGTAATGGTAAGGTGAAGTTCGATTTCCAATTAGAAAAAGGG
>NZ_JAWOWP010000552.1:0-617 GCF_033340555.1 Vibrio sp. 1069 | reverse complement strand
TACGCCACGCGGGCCAAAGTTTTTGCGGAACGCAGGATCTTTCGGGTAATCAGGGTTTTCAGGCTCTTCTTCCGCGTTCAAGTGGTAAAGGTTACCCATGAACTCATCAAAACCGTGGTTTGTTGGCAACATTTCATCTTTGTCACCAAGGTGGTTTTTACCAAATTGGCCTGTCGCGTAGCCCATATCTTTAAGTGCCGTCGCCATTGTAATGTCTTGCGGTTGAAGACCTTGTTCTGCACCCGGTAGGCCTACTTTCGTCAAACCGGTACGGATTGGCATTTGACCAGTAATGAAAGTACTACGACCCGCAGTACAGGATTGCTGCGCGTAGTACGCAGTGAAAAGCGCACCTTCTTGCGCAATTCTGTCGATGTTTGGTGTGTTGTAGCCAAGCATGCCTTGGTTGTAAGCAGAGATGTTACCGTAGCCGATGTCATCACCCATGATAACCAGCATGTTGGGTTTAGAAGCTGCTTGTGCGGCAATCGGAGCTGCCGTTGCAAGCATCGTGAGTACTAGAGTATTTTTGCGAAAGTTCACGTTTTTTATTCCTTCACGTTAAAAACTTTCTTTATGGTATGCCTGCTGAAAAAACGATTGAAGTTATACAAGAT
>NZ_JAWOWP010000551.1:0-617 GCF_033340555.1 Vibrio sp. 1069 | reverse complement strand
CTCAGGACAAAAAATCCACTATTCTGTTCCTGTTTCAGACATTCCAGAACAACGAGCAGTAATGAAGTATCAAGTGTCTGACGATTTTGGGACGACAGCAGAAGGTGAGGTGGTCATCACGATCAATTCTCCAGTAATCACCGCCAATAGTCTTCAATACAAAGCGCTAGAAGATACGCCACTGGAACCTAACTTACATCAGCAACAAGGACTCGAGAAAGGGGACACCATCGTCATTAAAAAGCCGCCGATGCACGGCAAGATTCATGGGAATACCTACCAAAGTAAGGAAAACTACTTTGGTAATGACCAGTTTGAGTTTTCTATTATGAAAGAAAACGGACGTGAATCTAATACAGCTATGGCTGTAATTACAGTCGAAGCGGTTAATGATGAGCCGATCTTCGCTGTTGAAGCGAGCCGTAAAGAAGGCCTATCAAACGAAAAAGTCACACTATCTGTACTTGGCTTAAAAGACGTTGATTCAACGGATCACTCATTCAAATGGCGTCAAGTTTCTGGGACTAAAGCTCAGTTTGCCACCACGGACACGGCAAGTGTAGAAGTGACGTTACCAAAAGTGAGTGAGAAAAGTGAAAAGCTGACGTTTGAAGTGA
>NZ_JAWOWP010000550.1:0-617 GCF_033340555.1 Vibrio sp. 1069 | reverse complement strand
CAGCGCACGGTCTTATCATTCCACTGATTGCGGTGCACTTGTTCGTGTTCTATTTCGGTATTCTCGCCGATGATACACCACCGGTCGGTCTGGCTGCCTTTGCCGCTGCAGCAATCGCGAAGTCCGATCCAATTCGTACCGGTATCCAAGGCTTTACCTACGATATTAGAACCGCCATTCTGCCATTCATGTTTGTTTTCAATACCCAATTATTGTTGATGGGTATCGATTCTTGGTGGCATTTAGCACTCACGGTAATCTCTTCCATCATTGCGATGCTGATCTTCTCTGCCGCTACGCAGGGATGGTGGCTGACTCGTAACAAGTGGTGGGAAACCGTCCTATTATTAGTATTAACTTTCTCATTCTTCCGACCTGGTTTTTGGTGGGACATGTTATACCCAGCGAAAGTTCTTTCTCCTGGGGTTGAGATAGCTCAAATCACGGAAAACCTAAATGTAGGAGAATCCATTGAGTTACGTGTTGCCGGACAAAACCTCGAAGGCGAATACGTCGAGAAAACGGTACGTCTGCCATTCGAAGACAGAGCAACGACAGCTGAAGAGCGTATCTCTTCAATGGGTCTGATGGGGAGTGAGCACGTCGGCACTATAGTC
>NZ_JAWOWP010000549.1:0-618 GCF_033340555.1 Vibrio sp. 1069 | reverse complement strand
CAAAACTGCCGAATTCAAACGTGATTACTCAAGCGACACTTAATCAGGCAGATTGGCTTGGTGATCATTGGCAATTGACTTACGAACACAATGGCGTCAATTGTTTGCTTACTTGTGATTACTTAGTCAACGCATGTGGTTTCGAGACGGGAACTATTGATAACGCAGTTGGCGCTAAGCGTGACCGTTTAGTTGAATTCAAAGCCGCTTACGTGACCAAATGGAACGAATGTAACCAGCAATGGCCAGAAGTCATTTTCCACGGCCCCCGTGGCACAGATAAAGGAATGGCGCAGTTAACTCCTTATGGAGATGGCTATTTCCAGCTGCACGGCATGACGAAAGAGATCACGTTGTTTGAAGATGGCTTAGTTGAAAGCACGGCACTCTCTGCTCAACCTGAGCTACCTGTACCGTTACTGTCTAAAATTCGTAGTGGGTGGCGTGAAGAAATTTTGGGTGAAAGAACGCATAACGCAATACAGCACATGGCCCAATTTATCCCTGATTACAAAACAGCGGAAAAAGGTGGCAAAGCATTGTTTGGTGCTCAACAGATTCCAGGCACAGATCCTGTGCTTCGCGCGGCAGATGTTTCATTCGAACAAAATCACTACG
>NZ_JAWOWP010000548.1:0-620 GCF_033340555.1 Vibrio sp. 1069 | reverse complement strand
TCGACAGTACAGATATCGGTGTCGAGATCGAACATACGACGCACTCCAGACACTAAATTTTGCAGCCTCGCAACTTCTTCAATTTCGAATTCAAGCTCAAGGTTTCCTTCACCTTTGCTCGCCTGAAACCACGCTTTGCTGTTATCCAAACAAACATTGCGTTGGTAACTCTCGCCGCTCACCCGCTCCACGCCCTCAATGGCTCTTAATCGGTAAAAATCCAGCATGTGTTGCCAATTCAACTCGCCACGATAAGACAACGCAATTCGATTCGTGCTCACGCCATCAAATTCTCTTCGACGAACTTGAGAAGGCGTGAGCTTCAGAAACTTTTGGAACGCATCGTTGAAACGGCGCGTACTGTTAAAACCAGCGGCAAAGCCGACTTCCGTAATCGACATCGAACTGGAATGCAGCAACTGTTTGGCGAACATTAACTGCTGATATTGCGCGTACTGTTTTGGTGACATGCCGAGATACTGCTCGAACAACATACGCAAGTAACGATCAGAAATCCCAACGCGTTCAGCCAGTTCAGACACCGAGTGGTGATGCAGCTCTCCTCGATCAATCAACGAAATCGCGCGTTGAAATGTTGTTTCTACACCTTTCCATGCCCA
>NZ_JAWOWP010000547.1:0-620 GCF_033340555.1 Vibrio sp. 1069 | reverse complement strand
TGTCTTTAGCGTTGCAAATATGTGTGTTGCTGCGAACGCCAGAACGACGCGCTTCTATGCCTTTTAATAAGAGCTCATCAGGAGAAGCCGAAGGAAAATCACGACGGCTAACCAAGCCACCACACAAGGAAATAGACAGGTAATCAATTTCGCGCAGGCCGAGCGGCTCAAAGTTAGTTTGCTCAACCGCATCAGCAAAACGAGTAAAGTGCTGTTTTATCGTCTCGCTACTTTGTTCAGCCTTAAACACAAAAGCCCACTCACCTACACCAATGCTGTACAGTTGCAGCGCCGCTGGCATGCCTAAGCGCTTTCTCAATCGATTGGTAAAATGCATCGACAGATCTTTGAGCAGCTGGTCTCCGACTCGATACCCATACTTTTCATTGATGTGGCTGAAATTAAGCAGCTTCAGCGTTAACAAATGCTCGTCACAATCGATGTGACTTAAGCGCTCTTGCAGCGCCACGCGATTTTGCAGCCCAGTGCGACTGTCACGACGGTAGCTTTCTTGTAGCTTGCGAGTTTGACGATCAAGTTGATAACCCATGTGAGCGTTCATATGGTTCAAATCACCAATCGCATTGCGTATTAAGCTAAACAGCGGTGAAATCGAAGCG
>NZ_JAWOWP010000546.1:0-621 GCF_033340555.1 Vibrio sp. 1069 | reverse complement strand
GCAAAACCAATCTGAGTCGCAACGTAAGTCACCATTACGGTCGTAATGCCGTCATAACCCAGGCGAACCATCAATGGAGCGATGATGATGGCGAACGCCACCGCCTCTTCACCCATCCCAAAGACAGCGCCGCCCAAAGAGAACAGCAAGAACAGAACAGGAATGAAGAGCGCTTCATTACCTTTGGTTTTGTCGATCAGACGAAGGATACCGTTGTCGATAGTGCCCGTGCGCATCACGACACCAAAAGCGCCGCCGATCACAAGCATAAACATGATAACGCCGATTGCGCTGCCCCATTTTGAACCTGAAACCAGACCTTCAAATGGGAAGTTCATCAAGCCGATACCGCCGCCAGAAGCGAAGAGACCCACTTTGTTGTAAACCAGCTCGCCGTTTTCGTCGGTTGCGTACGAGAAAGAAGACGGATCAATAACAGTACGTGTTTTTTCCGCCCCATCTACCACGTAGGACACCTGTTGGCTATCAAAGTGACCAGCAGGAATTAGATAGGTAAGAATCGCAGCAAAGATACCAACAAAAAAGATTAAAATGAGAGTGTCAGGCATCTGCCATGATTGCTTTGTTGCAGCCGATTCCGATGGCTGCGCATGTGTGTGA
>NZ_JAWOWP010000545.1:0-622 GCF_033340555.1 Vibrio sp. 1069 | reverse complement strand
CTCGGTTTTGTAGCCTTTCCAAACGCAGTACTTGTCCCACAGTTGCTGAGGTGTCGGGAAGTCTTCAAGTCGAATTTCAGTTTCGAGTTGAGCTGGGTTGGTTTTGTCGTGGAAGATAAAACCGTCGCCATTTGAGGCAAAGACAAAAGGGACTTCAAGTAAGTTGGCGTAGTCTAGTCCTTGTTGCATACCTTTGCCGACTTCATGCTTATTCGCTTTTGCTTCGACAACGGCTAGAGGCATGCTCGGTTTATGGTAAAGGACGATGTCCGCAGATTTTACCTTTTTCCTCGCCGCTGCCTGACCACGAACAATGACTTTACCATCACGTAGTTTTACTTCTTGGCGAATCTGCGACATATCATCCCATCCCGCACCTTTGATAGCAGGAAGAATGAATTTCGTGATGATGTCGGTTTCAGATAGCTTTGATTTATTGATTGTCGATTCCATGCGATTAGCCAGCTCAGTACAAATGCATTTCATGACTATACCAAAGGATGCATAAAAGCAGAAAAGATACTGACTTATCAGTGAAGTGGGTAACGGTATGTATGAGTCTCTAAGGCGAAGGCTCTGAATATGCTGCCATCAATAGGTTTATGTGTGCAGTGAGAGTTTT
>NZ_JAWOWP010000544.1:0-623 GCF_033340555.1 Vibrio sp. 1069 | reverse complement strand
CTGCATCTTGGATGGGGCTTGGTGAGAAAGCGGTGATGACTGTGGATGCAAACGCTGATGGCACCATGGATATCACGAAGCTAGATGAAGTGATTGCGCAAGCGAAAGCTGAAGGGCTAATTCCATTTGCGATTGTTGGTACTGCGGGTACGACGGATCACGGTGCAATTGATGACCTAGACTTCATCGCCGACATGGCAGTCAAGCACGACATGTGGATGCATGTGGATGGTGCTTACGGTGGTGCGCTGATCCTTAGCAGTCATAAGTCTCGCCTGAAAGGCGTTGAGCGCGCTCACTCTATCAGTGTCGATTTCCACAAATTGTTCTACCAAACAATCAGCTGTGGCGCACTTTTGGTGAATGACAAGTCGAACTTTAAGTTCTTGCTTCATCACGCAGATTACTTGAACCGTGAGCACGATGAGCTACCAAACTTGGTCGATAAATCCATCGCGACAACCAAACGTTTTGATGCATTGAAAGTCTTTATGACCATGCAAAACGTGGGTCCGAAGGCACTGGGTGACATGTACGATCATCTACTCGCTCAAACGCTTGAAGTGGCTGACATGATCCGTACAAACGATCAGTTTGAACTACTAGCTGAGCCTTCACTGTCG
>NZ_JAWOWP010000543.1:0-623 GCF_033340555.1 Vibrio sp. 1069 | reverse complement strand
TTCTGACCAACGACGACCTGGCATTGTACGACCAGTGTGTTCATCAACGATCACAACTTCGCCGTCATCGTTAACGATGTAATCCACATTACGCTCAAACAGCACATGTGCACGTAGAGCAGCATTTACGTGGTGAAGCAAGCTGATGTTCGCAGGTGAGTACAATGTATCACCTTCTTCCATCAAACCATTTTTAACCAATAGCTCTTCTACGTATTCTTGACCCGTTTCAGTCAAGTGAACTTGTTTTGATTTTTCATCAACAGTGTAGTGACCATCGCCACGATACTCTTCAGAATCTTCTTTATCTTGCTTCTGTAGATGTGGGATAAGCAGGTTGATTCGAGTGTAAAGTTCTGAACTGTCTTCTGCCGGACCAGAGATGATCAAAGGAGTACGAGCTTCATCGATAAGGATTGAGTCCACCTCATCGACCACAGCAAAGAAACGTTCGCGCTGAACACGGTCTTCATTGCGGAAAGCCATGTTGTCGCGCAAGTAATCGAAACCAAACTCGTTGTTTGTTCCGTATAGAATATCAGCTTGGTACGCTTCTTTTTTCGCTTGAGGAGGCATGTTCGGCACGTTAACACCAACCGTCATACCTAAGAATTCAAATAGCG
>NZ_JAWOWP010000542.1:0-624 GCF_033340555.1 Vibrio sp. 1069 | reverse complement strand
GAGTTTCATGCTGAGCTCCTACTAAAAGATGTACTTCGCGTTAACCGTAAAGTAACGACCTGGTTCCGTTGAGTAGCGTTTGCTCTCATCAGCTAGGCCAGCAACGTCTTGGTAACGAATGTATTCTTTGTCGAACAGGTTGATGATGGTCGCACTCAAACGAAAATCTTTGGTGATTTGGTAACTAGCCCCCAGATCGAGCGTGTTCCATGCCTCTGTTTGTGCGCATTCTGTCTTTTGTCCGAGCGACGTTTGGCAACTCGGCACACGATCCATCGAACCAGCCCAATTCCACGTCGCGAACGCATTAAAGTCTTGTTGCTGGTAGTTCAGCCCAACATTGCCCTCAAAAGGCGGGATGCTACGAACGTATTCGCCCTCAGCGTCCTTTCCATCCACATAACCAAGCTTGGTACTTAGCTTCCAAGACGATGTAAAAGCATACGCAGCAGAAAGCTCCGCGCCATAGGTTTCAACGCCGTGTAAGTTTTGGTATTGCTTGACGTAGTTGCCGCAGTTATCTTGACCCGTGGTAACAACATCAATGAAGTTTTGGAACTTGTTGTAAAACGCAGAAACGTAACGTTGCGCTCGGCCATTATCGAATTTGTTACCGATTTCAAA
>NZ_JAWOWP010000541.1:0-624 GCF_033340555.1 Vibrio sp. 1069 | reverse complement strand
GTTGTTGTGTTTCCGATCATCTTTGGTTTTGCGATTGGTTTTACTAACTACAACCTTTACAACTCACCGCCTGCGAAGCTGGTGGACTGGGTTGGATTGAAGAACTTCTTCAACATTTTCCAAATTAACTTGTGGCGTAACACCTTTATCGATGTGTTGCAGTGGACGGTCGTTTGGACATTAGTTGCATCAACATTGCAATGTACAGTCGGGGTTCTTTTGGCGATTCTGGTTAACCAAAAAGACCTTAAATTTAAGCCTCTGATCCGTACTATCTTTATTCTTCCTTGGGCGGTACCGGGCTTTGTTACCATCCTTATTTTTACCGGGATGTTTAACGACAGCTTTGGTGTCATCAACAACGTGATTCTCGACTTCTTTGGTATTGAGCCTAAAGCTTGGCTGACAGACCCATTCTGGACGAAAGTTGCGCTCATCATGATCCAAACCTGGTTAGGTTTCCCATTTGTATTCGCCATGACAACGGGGGTTCTACAGGCGATCCCTAATGATCTTTATGAAGCGGCGACGATGGACGGTGCAAGTAAATTCCAGCAGTTAAGAACCATAACTTTACCGTTGGTTCTATACTCAATCGCTCCAATTTTGATTACTCAATATACG
>NZ_JAWOWP010000540.1:0-624 GCF_033340555.1 Vibrio sp. 1069 | reverse complement strand
CTTATTCTTACTGGTCTGGTACGTTCCATAATTCAGCCTTTTTATAATAATTATTGCTGTGTTTGTGTTTGGTAGGGGGAGGCAGCCGCCTCACACACCCGCCTTCCTCGCCCTCGCTTTGCGCGGTTGAGGAAGTCTGAAACCTTCAGGTTTCCCGTAGCCGCTAGGCTACCAAGCTCCATGCAATGGCAAGGCACGGAATGAAGCGAAGCGAAAATGGAGGGAATTTAGCGGAGCTAAATTATACCTTGCTCCTAACCCCTCAACCCCCCAAATGCTAGATTTCAAGATTTCGCTTTTCTTTGTAGCCCAGCTCACGTAGTTTATTTTTAATGCGCTTAAGCTCAATATAAATATTATCCGCTAATTCTTCGGTAATTTCATTATTAATGTGATCTCTACCTGTCTTGAGCCAGAAGCAAACATTTTCATTCTCTTTCTTATTTAGTTCTTTTTGTACACCCTCTTTGGTTGATTCAAACCAGTTTTTAAACTCTTCAACCTCTTCACTATTAAGCTCATTTTTAGAAATTTGGTCTTGAATAAGTGAATTAGAAAAATCTAATATACTAATATCATCCACTTTAAATGAGCAAACAATCTTTTGAACACCTCGCCCCTTTT
>NZ_JAWOWP010000539.1:0-624 GCF_033340555.1 Vibrio sp. 1069 | reverse complement strand
AAAGGCTTTGAACCATTACTTTTATTGCCAATTGGCTTTGGCGCGATCTTAGCTAACATTCCTAATGCGGGCTTCACTGAGCCGGGCGGTTTGTTGTACTACGTCTACTATATCGGGATCGAATCGGGAGTTTTCCCATTGTTGATCTTTATGGGCGTTGGTGCGATGACGGACTTTGGCGCATTGATCGCGAACCCTAAAACACTTTGGTTAGGGGCGGCAGCGCAGTTTGGTATTTTTGCGACCTTGTTTGGGGCGATTTTACTTAACTTTGTGCCGGGGATGGAATTCTCGATGGCAGATGCATCATCGATCGCCATCATCGGTGGTGCTGATGGTCCAACGGCGATCTTCTTGGCCAGCAAGTTGTCGCCAGACTTATTGGGGGCGATTGCGGTAGCGGCATACAGCTACATGGCATTAGTTCCGATCATTCAACCGCCAATTATGAAAGCGCTGACTACCAAAGAAGAGCGTGAAATCAAAATGGCGCAGCTTCGTCATGTTGGTAAGTGGGAAAAAGTGTTCTTCCCGATGGCCGTGCTGTTGATGACGATTCTGTTCCTAAATTCTGCGGCGCGATTGGTTGGTATGTTCTGTCTAGGTAACCTGATGCGTGAAGCG
>NZ_JAWOWP010000538.1:0-625 GCF_033340555.1 Vibrio sp. 1069 | reverse complement strand
TAATAACCATCGCCAGTGTATCTCGGCCCGTCAATCCTTTGATAGCCATCTTCCACCAAGGTTTGGGTTATTTGGTCAACGGCCTGCTCTGATCCTAATGCGAAGGCAAAGTGTGCCAACCCTGTTACTTGCATCGCGTGAGAGTTTTCACAGGCGCTCACTCCTTCCATCGACATCAACTCCAATCGAGCACCACTTTCAAACGAAAGAAAGTAAGACGAAAAGTGCCTCTTTGGATTGTGGTATTTATCGTTGGATACGGCGTTAAAATATTTCTCATAAAAGCCTTTCAGCTCTTCCAAACGCTCTGTCCAAATTGCGACATGTTCTATTTTCATATTGGCTCTCTTCGTAAGTATTTTTGATTCAATAATTGCTGGCATTGGCATCAAATCTAACGAGGACGACTTGAATGAAAAAGAGAGCAAATCACTGCAACCTTGTTCCTGTTTTATGGTAGGAGTTGTGTTTGCATGACGGTGTTGTCCATAATGGCGCAAAGTTTTACAGGATAAAATGATGGAAGATATTTACTTCGCAGGCGGCTGCCTTTGGGGCGTACAAGAATTTATGCGCCACCTTCCGGGCGTAATCAGCACCGAAGCTGGACGCGCAAATGGCAAGA
>NZ_JAWOWP010000537.1:0-626 GCF_033340555.1 Vibrio sp. 1069 | reverse complement strand
GACGTTAGCGGCGTCATTGGTGATGGCTTTGCTATTTGTGCCTGTTATTGGCGGCATTATTGGTAAACCTCAGGTTCTCAATCCTAAAGCCCAACAAGAAATGGTGGAGCTGCACAACGGAAACTTTGAGAAAGCGACAGGAATTACCAAGCTTTATTACAAAACCTTGTTTGTGGCGATTCAACATCCTTGGAAAGTGCTGCTGAGCGCGGTATTGCTGGCGGGTGGTGTTGGATTTACTTACAGTAAAGCGGGGTTAGGGGCGGAGTTTTTCCCTGAAGTCGATCCGCCATTTTTCACCGTAAAAGTACGCTCTTACGGGGATCTTTCCATTAATGAGAAAGATATCGTAATGCGAGAAATTGAAAAGGTCATGCTGGGTCATGATGAGTGTGAAAGTGTCTACACTCGCACTGGATCGAGCGATAATGGTGACGAAATCGGTCAGATTCAAATAACTCCTGTGGATTGGCAATATCGTCGTAAAGTCAAAACGATCATTGAAGAGCTAAAAGCTACCACCGACCAATTTTATGGCGTTGAGTTAGAGTACAAATTCCCGGATGCCGGCCCTCCGGTTGAACATGATTTGGTGATTGAAGTTTCTTCTCGAAGTAGGAGTATAG
>NZ_JAWOWP010000536.1:0-626 GCF_033340555.1 Vibrio sp. 1069 | reverse complement strand
ATCCTTACCGCATTGACTTTTTCGATGATGAAATCGACACCATTCGCACTTTCGATCCGGAAAACCAGCGTTCTATTGAAGACATTCAGCAAATCCAATTGCTGCCTGCGCATGAATTCCCAACGACGAAAGAAGCGATTGAAGATTTCCGTACTCGTTGGCGCGCCCAGTTTGAGGCGAGACGCGAGCCAGAATCCATCTACATGCAAGTCACCAAAGGAACGTGGCCGGCAGGCATTGAATACTGGCAACCACTGTTCTTCGACCATACCGAAACCCTGTTCGACTACTTACCTGAAGATTCGCAGCTGATCACATACGGCGACATTGAAGCAGCTGTCGACACATTCTTAAATGACGTCGAATATCGCTACGATCAAAAGAAAATTGATCCTCTGCGTCCACTTCTTGCCCCACATGATTTGTGGCTCAAGAAAGACGAATTGTTTGCACACTTCAAACAACTTCCTCAGGCACAGCTCAGCCTAGAGAAAGTAGTGAAACGTGCTGGCCGCCAAAACTTAGCGGTACAAACACTGGCAGAACTTGGCGTTCAACAGCAAAACAAAGAGCCATTATCTCGTTTGCGCCAATTCAGCGAACAATTTACGGGCAAAATCATCTTT
>NZ_JAWOWP010000535.1:0-628 GCF_033340555.1 Vibrio sp. 1069 | reverse complement strand
TATCGAGTTTGTCTGCCGTATTAGAAAACTTCACTTTTGCAACCTTTCCTGCGACTTCCGTTGCTGCCTTTTGATTTTCCGATAACGTTACTTTCGATAACCCCACTTCCTTTTGTATTGCACGCAGAAGTGATTCAATTGGTCTTTCTACACCGGATAGAACTCTTGATTGCTCTGTTGCTAAAGCCAAACTTGGAGCTTGTTTAAGCTGAATATCCTCTATCAGAGTTTTCCACTCATTGACATAATCTTGATAATAGCGGGCTTGGACCCCCTGAATAGCACTATCATGATCAATTTCATGAGCTTTAAGATCATCCCCATACACCCAGTTTTCTTCCATCAATCCTTTGACGGTGCGATTAATCTGAATTTGGAAAATGCTGTGAAAACCGTTGTAGGTATAAAAACCGGAAATACCTTGCGATAGAGGTTTTCCACTTGCTCGCTCAAATTGTTCTAAACCTTTAGGTCCTAACACGTCTGTTAAACGGAAAGACGGAACGTGGCTTTTAGCAAACTGCATCTTCATACGCTGATATGCACGCTCTGGAAGTGACATTTGCGTTAGAACTTCTCGTGCTGCACTAATAGCAGTCGCATCCATTGAGAAGCCTTTCTCGTCGTT
>NZ_JAWOWP010000534.1:0-628 GCF_033340555.1 Vibrio sp. 1069 | reverse complement strand
TGCGCAACCAGCGCAGCGCCTCACTCCACCAAGGTTGCTGCAATGGATGTAAATCCAACGCCTGATAGAGTTTATCGATGCTCAACAAGCTAACGGGCGATGTCCAGCCTGACGCGCCAGCGGCAATAATGGCGGGGTGCTCTGGTGGCATAGCAAGCAAGACTTGCGCGATTTTTTTCGCCAGAAGAGACGAGCCGCGTTCTGTTTTGGCAAACGACCAGTTTGGATATAACGGCGTAGAAACGGCGCACGAAGAATGTTCATTTAGCTGTTGATTTAGGACTCGAAAATCACCGTGCTGTAACAGACCTTCATTTTGCATCTGTTCCAGTAGACAAGCAGGCACGACAGCGGCTTCAACATTGCCGTCACGTAATTGGTAGAGGTTGGCATCAATTGGGAAACCAAGATAGCGAACATCCGCAAAAAAATCATTCGGATCGAGTCCCATTTCCACGATTTGATAGCGCAGGGTCAGATAACCACCAAACGCTTTTTCGGACACTGCCGCGACAGGAAATCCAGAAACATCTTTTAATGTTTGGTATGGCGAATTTGCCCGAACCACCAGCGCAGAACCAATGCTATAGTTCGAGTTTTGCGGTGCGCGCCCCGTCAATGTTGCCAT
>NZ_JAWOWP010000533.1:0-628 GCF_033340555.1 Vibrio sp. 1069 | reverse complement strand
AAACGCTTCTGCTCTTAAAATCAGAAAGGTTGGTCATCATGGCCAACCTTTTTTTTTTATCAGTCCATTCAGTAAAAATCCTCCTATCGATAGTTTTTACCTATCAAATTAATATCCACCACCCATTGGCGTTAATGAGAAGTATTATCGATAATGTATTCATCGAAACAAACACGATTGAGTAATTATCATGAAAAAGACACTAACATTCGCAACGCTGCATTTTACTATCGCATTTAGTGTCGCTTACGTGCTTACTGGCGACATTCTAATTGGTAGTTTAATTGCCATGATTGAGCCATCAGTAAACACCGTCGCTTTTTACTTTCATGAAAAAGCTTGGGCAAGTGTTCCCGCTTTAAAAGCTCGTCAATTCATGACCAAGCTAAAAACCGCGAGTTTCGCAACAGTACACTTTAGCGTAGCGTTTACGGTGGTTTACTTGTTAACGGGTGATGCATTTATCGGTGGCGTTATGGCAATGCTAGAGCCATCATTAAATACCGTAGCCTACTACTTCCACGAAAAAGTTTGGTTACGTAAATCGTCTGATCAGAGCTCAGAGCCGCATTTTTGCTTCCACAAACACGCATAAGAGCGGGTCGAAACCGAAGCAACAGCGAGCTCA
>NZ_JAWOWP010000532.1:0-629 GCF_033340555.1 Vibrio sp. 1069 | reverse complement strand
GCCAATGATTAACGCTCATTAGTCGTCACAGAAAGCACTAAATACGCTCCGCCGATGACCAAATACAAAAACGCCCTGCCAATATGACAGGGCGTCTATTTGTGTAAAAATGCGCGTTACTCTCGGCAAGCTTCCGCGTCAAAATCTACAACAATCGCGGCATTTTCAAAACTGCCAGAGACTTTTATGTAGCCCCAATAATTGGCTTGGTTTGAAACGGTTATGCACTCTTTGTTACCAGCATTGTCTGACCAACCATGTAGGTTTGAACCATCTGGCCAACCTAGGTTGCTGTATTCAATTTTGAGGTCACCCGTGCCATTGCCAGTTGAGATAGCAATGTTCGCATGTTCATTAACTGCCGGCACACTCAGCCAAATGGTTTGCTGATTTGACAAACAGACAGGCTCGCCAGCATTTAAACGACCACCACTCACTTTGCTTTGTACCGCGCAATCTTGCGGAAGCGTACTACTACCGCCAGTCGCCGAAACCGTCACATTGTGGGTCGCGGTAGCTGTCAAACCGTCATTATCTGTCACTGTTAAACTGACCGTGTACTGACCTTCACTCCCATATTGGTGCGTCGGCTGGGTTTGTGGGCTGGTCGTGCCATCACCGAAGTCCCA
>NZ_JAWOWP010000531.1:0-629 GCF_033340555.1 Vibrio sp. 1069 | reverse complement strand
AACGATCTAATTCAATCCATTGTGCCCGTTGCTGAACTACCGAAAGGCATTGAAGTAAAAGATCTGAATGGAGCTAACTTAAGTCCTGGTTTTATCGACCTGCAACTGAACGGTTGTGGCGGCGTCATGTTGAACGATGCTATCACAGCAGAAACGATGCAAATCATGCACGAAGCAAACCTAAAGTCGGGTTGTACCAGCTTCCTTCCTACGCTTATTACGTCTTCTGATGAAGATATGCGCGCGGCAATCGCCGCAGCTCGCGAATATCACAAAAAATACCAAAACCAATCGCTTGGCTTACATCTTGAAGGCCCATACCTTAACGTCGCGAAAAAAGGTATTCATAGCGTAGACTTCATCCGTCCATCCGATGACGGCATGATTGACCTTATTTGCTCAAATGCAGACATCATTGCCAAAGTAACTCTTGCACCAGAGCAGAACGCCCCTGAACATATCGCACGCCTAAAAGCTGCAGGTATTGTGGTTTCAATCGGTCACACAAACGCGACCTATGCTGAAGCTCGTAAAGGGTTTGAGGCTGGTATTACTTTTGCCACTCATCTATTCAATGCGATGACTCCTATGGTTGGTCGTGAGCCAGGAGTGGTTGGTGCTATTTACGA
>NZ_JAWOWP010000530.1:0-629 GCF_033340555.1 Vibrio sp. 1069 | reverse complement strand
CCGTGAACATGCACAGCGTTTAAAAGATTCCGCCAAAATTTACCGCTTCCCTATTCCATACTCTGTTGAAGAAATCATGGAAGCAACGCGTGAAACTCTGCGTCAAAACAAACTCGACAGCGCTTACATTCGTCCATTGGGATTTGTGGGCAATGTCGGTTTAGGTGTGTGTCCTCCAGTAGGCACCGAAATGGAGCTGATCATCGCGGCGTTCCCATGGGGCTCGTACCTTGGTGAAGAAGCACTAGAAAAAGGCGTGGATGCGATGATTTCAAGCTGGAATCGCGCGGCACCTAACACCATCCCTACCGCTGCAAAAGCGGGTGGTAACTACCTTTCTTCACTACTCGTTGGTGGTGAAGCACGTCGTCATGGTTACGACGAAGGTATCGCACTGAGTGTTGACGGTTACTTGTCAGAAGGCGCGGGCGAGAACATCTTTGTCATCAAAAATCGCGTGATCACCACACCACCAGCAACCAGCGCTATCCTACCGGGCATCACTCGTGACTCGATCATGACCATTGCTCGCGATAAAGGTTACGAAGTCCGTGAAGCTAACATTGCCCGCGAAGCGCTATACCTTGCGGATGAAGTATTCATGACCGGTACTGCAGCAGAAGTTGTGC
>NZ_JAWOWP010000529.1:0-630 GCF_033340555.1 Vibrio sp. 1069 | reverse complement strand
GATCAGGTTATGAAGTGGATCTACCATTTCGGTGTTGATGACTTCGACAACATGACGAACATCAACAAGAAACTACGTGAAAAACTGCAGCACAAGTGCGAAATTAAAGCCCCAACGGTTGCAGAAGCTCAGCACTCTTCGGACGGCACGATTAAGTGGGCAATGAAGGTGGGTGACCAAGACGTAGAAACGGTTTACATCCCAGAAGAGGATCGCGCGACGTTGTGTGTATCTTCTCAGGTAGGTTGTGCGTTGGAATGTAAGTTCTGTTCGACCGCTCAACAAGGCTTCAACCGTAACCTAAAAGTATCTGAAATCATCGGTCAGGTGTGGCGTGCTGCACGTGAAATCGGTTTGCAAAAAGAAACTGGTCGTCGTCCAATCACTAACGTCGTAATGATGGGTATGGGTGAGCCTCTTCTAAACATGAAGAACTTGATCCCTGCGCTAGAAATCATGCTTGATGATCTTGGTTTTGGTCTTTCTAAACGTCGCGTTACTGTATCAACTTCAGGTGTGGTTTCTGGTCTTGATCAGATGACAGGTAAGATTGACGTCGCATTGGCGATCTCCCTACATGCGCCAAACGATAAGCTACGTAGTGAAATCATGCCAATCAACGATCGTTGG
>NZ_JAWOWP010000528.1:0-631 GCF_033340555.1 Vibrio sp. 1069 | reverse complement strand
CTCTGATGCTGTCAAAGGTGCTTTTGCCATGCGGGCTATGGGCACACTCGGTGTTGACGAAGCTGCGTCCATGCTTGTGCCTAGGGTTGGCAAGGCCAGGGCAGCAATGAAGGCCGCTGCTGGTGTGAAATCAAACAGTACAGCCCTAGTTCCTGCTGGTGGTAATGGCGAATCAGGCGGCGGCAGTGATGTCCTGGACATCAAAGCGCAAGCGAAGGGAGCAACAGAGTCATCAACTCAAGACTCTTCAAGCTGGTCAGCGAGTGATGTGTCCCAGTTCATGAAGGGTGTGAGCTATTCGCAAACCGATAGCCAGGCGTTGACAAATCAATTAGCGCAGGGTTTCAGCCGTTCTGGAAGCGAGTCATTCAAGCAAACCTGGGGCGATAGCTTATCCCAGAACCTATCCAAGTCCGCTTCTGAACTGGTGTCTGCATCGGACACCTTCACAACAATGAGTCAGCTCCAAAACCAAATGGGCTCCATGACTAATACCGACTTTAAAACTCTCGGTGGTGCAGTAGCACAAACCCCTGCGGCCATGAACCAACTGAATGACTATTTCCGAAATGCCGCGCCGCAATCGGTTAAAGACGAGGCGGCTTCACTACAGCAAAGATACCAAGCCTAC
>NZ_JAWOWP010000527.1:0-631 GCF_033340555.1 Vibrio sp. 1069 | reverse complement strand
CGTTCAGAAGTGAATACTCCACTTTTCAAAGAAGCTCAAAAAATCGAAGGCGTGACATGCGTTGACTTGTACGGTGAGTACCCTCGTTTCAACATCAATATCGACCGAGAACAACAACGCCTTCGTGAACATGATGTGGTGATTTTCCAATTCCCGCTTTACTGGTACTCAACACCAGCGATTTTGAAAGAATGGCAAGATTTGGTGTTGGAATACGGCTTTGCATACGGCACCGAAGGAACCGAACTGCAAGGCAAAACCATGCTGTGCGTGCTTTCTGCCGGCGGCAAAGAAGAAGCCTACAAAGCCGAAGGCTACAACCATTTTACGATTCGGGAACTGCTCGCTCCTATCGAGCAAATGTCCGCACTCACGGGTATGCACTATATTGCGCCTCTTGCTTTGTTTGGGTCGCGTACCGCAGCCGAAGAAGGTCGTATCCCGCGCCATATTGAACGCTATAAAAAGCTCTTAACGGCACTGGTCGAAGACCGATTGGATGTCGAGGCCGCCGCTTCGCTCATTAAACTTAACAGTGCATTGCCGGAGCTCATCAAGGAGGCGTCATGACAGGGATATTCTTACAAGCCTTTGTGTACCTTGTAGCCGCCGTTATCGCGGTTCCGTTAGC
>NZ_JAWOWP010000526.1:0-632 GCF_033340555.1 Vibrio sp. 1069 | reverse complement strand
CCAAGCTCATTCATGTCACCATGAGTTTTGAAAAGCTCAACGAGCGGATTGTTCAAGGCACAATCATTCCTCAGCTGACCATCACTGGGTGTGAAGAGCTGGCGAAGATTCTTGAAACCATCTTCGATTTGCCAAACGTCGGCGTACTCGTTGCCGATGAAGACACGCGTATTCTTGGTTGCAATCGCGCCTTTGAGCTTCAGATGGGCTATCAAAATCGCGATCTCGTTGGGTTAAAAACCTACATCTTCAGCACTTCTCACCATAGCCAAGCGTTCTACGATCAACTTTGGAAACACATTGATGAAGAAGGGTATTGGAGCGGCAATCTTCTTAGCCGCACAGCCAATGGCAGCAACCAAGCGCATCATTTGTGTATCTATCGCCTCACATTCAATTCAGGGCGTGTGCTTTTTCTCGGTTTTTCAACGGATATCTCGGCTTCCCTTTTGTGGATGAAAAATCGTTGTGAGCAAGTGCAAGACTGGTCGGCATTTTTGCCAACCAGAGATGAATTCGAACTTCAATTGGATAACCTCGCAAACGAAAGTGGTCTCAAAGACCTCAATATCGTGATGACGCTAAGACCGAACTTTGCACAGAAATGCATGTTGGAGCAACAGCTAGGTTTT
>NZ_JAWOWP010000525.1:0-632 GCF_033340555.1 Vibrio sp. 1069 | reverse complement strand
TTCTGTCTTCGACATAACCTTCTAAAACCGCTTGATGAGCAGTAGCGTTCCACTCCACACGCACATCATTGAGCCCAAGCTCATTTAAAATATTGCGTACCAACACAATCGGTTCGGCTTCTGCCACAACTTCACTGTCATTGCCATTGGCTTGGCTGTACCACATGCCAGCGAATATCGCGCTTGGTATCGCGCTGCACAGCACGGCTATCAGTGCGGTTCTTTTCCAGCTTGTGCTTTGCGCAGTAACGACTGGTGCATCTTGTTTGGTTTGAGCATCCGTAACGTTGGTGACAATCAGCTCGTCTTCAACATAACCCAGTGCAAATTTCACCACGCCAACAGAGATCACCGCATGGCGCTCTAGCTCGATGCCCGATTCACCAACCGCTCGGTTTTCACCGTTGATGGTTACGTCCTGACATCCACGCAACATCACCGATTCACTGTCACACACTAAGGTGAAGTGATTGGCTTCTACGCCAGCATCCGATAACACAAGGTCTGCGATAAAGTCGTCGCTACCTAAAACCAATGCGCCTTCTGGCAGTGTGACTTCAACCCCGGAATGCACGCCGGATAAAATACGAATTTTCCATTGCTGCATTTCGGTTATGGCTCCTCTGAAGGGC
>NZ_JAWOWP010000524.1:0-632 GCF_033340555.1 Vibrio sp. 1069 | reverse complement strand
TTCTATCGTAGCGCGTGTCTTGGTTACTTTCGTCTTCTACCCATTCCAAACCAATGTTCTTCGCCGTCGCTTCCATCTGCTCGCGCCTGGTGTTAAGTAGCGGACGAACTAATGTGCCACCAGCAAACGGCACACTTTCTGCCATCGAAGATAAGCCCTTAGGTCCACTTCCACGTTTCAACGCGAGTAAAAATGTTTCGACTTGGTCGTCGGCATGCTGACCTGTTAGCAATAAGTCGCCACGATTGATATGACGAGCCAGAGCTTCATAGCGCGCTTCACGTGCCAGCGATTCAATGCTCTCACCACTATTGGTATCTAGGTTCACACGCTCTACCGAGCACGAAATACCTGCTTGTTTCGCCCATACTTGACACTTATCGGCCCAAATGTCCGCATTTTCACTCAAACCATGATGAACATAAACCGCGTGGCAAGAGAGGGTGTTTTCTTCTCGATAACGGCGAAGTAACTCAAGTAACAAGCGCGAGTCCACACCACCACTAAACGCGACAACGACCTTCGTTTGAGGTTGATAATAGGTGTTCAATACATGAGAAAACTGCTGGTAAAGCGATTCCATAAGCGATCCGATAGGTACAAAAAAGGGTTGGACATTGTCCAACCCTTTC
>NZ_JAWOWP010000523.1:0-633 GCF_033340555.1 Vibrio sp. 1069 | reverse complement strand
CTAATGTTCGGCCCTGTGATCATGCAAGGTGATGAACCGCCAGTAAACGTACTCGCTAGCCCTGTGAAAGCTTGGTTCAACCGCTACAAATCAAAAGCGGGTCTGATCAAGTGTATGTCTGTGTAGCTATCTCTTTTTAATTATTAGGTTTAAGTGAAGTTGAACTTATGAAAGTCGTAAAAATCGCTCTTATCGTCGCTGTTGTAGCTATTGCTCTGTTCGCGGCAAAACAAACTGGTATTCTTGAAATCATCACTGACATCAAGAGCCTACAAGATTGGATCGCAAGCTTTGGGGTATGGGGTTACGCCGTATTCGTAGCAGCATTCGTGTTTGCGTGTGTTTTCCTACTGCCGGGCAGCGCGTTCACCATTGTGGCAGGTATCGTATTTGGCCCTATCAAAGGCGGTATCTTAGCGCTGTTTTCTGCAACGCTTGGCGCGGTGGCGGCATTCATCGTGGCGCGCTTCCTACTGCGTAATACCATCATGAAGAAGTTTGGCGACAACCCAATCTTCAAGAAAATCGATGACGGTGTAGCAGCAAACGGCACCAGCTTCTTGATTCTGACTCGTCTTGTGCCTGTATTCCCATTCAGCCTACAAAACTACGCTTACGGTCTAACCAGCCTCA
>NZ_JAWOWP010000522.1:0-633 GCF_033340555.1 Vibrio sp. 1069 | reverse complement strand
GGTTAATTGCGAAAACGCAACAATCGCGGACAAACCATCTTTATCCCACACCTTATTGCCAACGGTGTAGCCAAGCGCCTCTTCGTAAGCAAACAAGAACGGATGTTGCTCGGTTTCTTGGCTCATCGCGACGTTGGTTAGCCATTTAAAGCCTGTTAGCGTTTGGTAATACTCTGCGCCATGCGCTTTTGCGATGCTGCTCAAGAGACGAGATGACACGATGGTGTTACCGACCAGTGAGTTCGGCTGTTGCTCTAGCAAGTAATCACCAAACAATGAACCAACTTGGTCGCCAGTTAACATTTGGTATTCACCGTCTGGGCGTTTTACGGCGACGGCGAAACGGTCTGCATCTGGGTCGTTTGCACAGGCGATATCCGCATCTACGGATTTACCGAGCGCCATGACCATGTCCATGGCCCCTGCTTCTTCTGGATTTGGGAAGTTAACTGTAGGGAATGTGCCATCAGGTTCGCGCTGCTCCGCAACACTGGCCACTTTTTTAAAGCCAGCGTCAGCAAGTAACGTTTCTGCCATGTCTGCGCCAACACCGTGCATCGCAGTGTAAGCGATAGAAATATCGGTGTTGCTATCAGGAGTCAGCAGAGCATTTTCGTTCATGGTTTTACGGTA
>NZ_JAWOWP010000521.1:0-634 GCF_033340555.1 Vibrio sp. 1069 | reverse complement strand
AGACCAACTGATGATAGTGCGAACTGACTTACTGTAAACGTGAATATTACTCGCAGACATTGCACCAGCAATGGCGAATACCGCAAATACTGCTCTATACCTACCATCCATCCCGTCGAGCCATTGACTTTCCAACGCAGCCAACCCCAAAAGAGCGATGGCAAACACACTGATGCCAGCGCGATACAAGCATACGCTCAGCTTATCTAAAAAATCTAATGTTTCTTGATGTTCAGTATTTGCCATCGTCGTTCATCTTTAGAGCGTGTATTTACGCTCGCTTGGGGAAGCAGAATCTGCCGCCAGTGCGGTAAATCACCAAAGAAAAGAGAATCAGCAAACAACCAACAAGTTTATTGGCCGTCAGAACTTCGCCATACCAAAGAATGCTGAGAACAACCGTCCAAACCGGCTCTAAGATCATAATCAGTGCCGCATTCCCTGCTTGGACAAACTTTTGCCCCATCGTCTGCATAACGTAACGCAAACTCGTCGCAAGCAACGTACTGAGCGCAAACCACCACCAAATGGATGAATCCACCTGCTCTGGTCGTGATTCCATCAAGAACGACACCAACAGACCTAGACAGCCTGCCGAAAACAGCTGAACACAAGTCAGTAGTAATACGGGCAA
>NZ_JAWOWP010000520.1:0-634 GCF_033340555.1 Vibrio sp. 1069 | reverse complement strand
TTTACATTTACAACTATCAATATATTACTACTGACAACGTCATTATTAATTTCGAAAAGGAATCGAAAATGAAATTAAATAAACTGGCTATTGCAACGCTTGTAAGTGCCGCTCTATCTCAATATGCATTTGCCCAAACTGACACCAAAGGAACCATTTATCTGACGTTTGATGATGGCCCAATCAACGCCTCAATTGACGTCATTAATGTGCTAAATCAAGAAGAAGTAAAAGCGACGTTTTACTTTAATGCGTGGCATCTAGATGGTATTGGTGATGAAAACGAAGACAGAGCGTTAGAGGCACTAAAACTGGCGTTGGATAGCGGCCACATCGTCGCAAACCACAGTTATGACCATATGGTTCACAACTGTGTTGAAGAATTTGGCCCAAACAGTGCGGCAGAATGTAATGCAACGGGTGATCACCAGATCAACTCTTATCAAGATCCTGCCTACGATGCCTCGATGTTTGCAGAAAACTTGTCAGTACTAGAAAAATATTTGCCGAACATTACGAGCTACCCAAACTATAAAGCGAATGAGTTTGCTCGTTTGCCGTATACCAATGGTTGGCGCGTTACGAAAGACTTCAAAGCGGACGGCTTATGTGCCACGTCCGATGATCTTAAACC
>NZ_JAWOWP010000519.1:0-635 GCF_033340555.1 Vibrio sp. 1069 | reverse complement strand
CAACCAGCTCTTCTTCCGGTTGCTCTAGATTCGCCTCTGCAATGCCATGAAAGCTCGATTCCTCCGGCTGAGCATCGTTCGTTGGTACGTTCGGCGTTAAGTGGTCTGGCTGTTGTGGTGAGTCGCAGTCATTACGTGATATTTCACCATCGAGCAGATCGCCTATGATTATGCCGCAGTGATCCTTGAGCTGGAATGTCAAACCGCTGAGTGGGTTGTTGGCCATGTCAAATTCGCCGCCAATCTGACCGGATATGACATTGCCGGAGATGGTTACAGGCTTGAGCGATACAGCGCCTCGCTGCGCGTGCACTCGAATAGGGGAAAACGTGATGCTCTTAAGCGACTTATCGGCTTGTGAGCGTAGTGTCGTTTCTCGTAGGTTTGCTTCCACTTGCCCCGTTAAGCTGTACGCCAACATGTTGTTGTCACCAGATAGACCTTGCAGGTCGAGGTTTAGGTCAGAAAATCCATCTACCGCGAATACATCTGGCAGGTATGGGTGGAGCAGTTTGAGTGGAATACCATCTGCACTCAAATTAAGCTCCCAAGGTTGGCTTGCCGTACTTAGATCAAGTTGACCAAAGCCTTAAATCTAGCCTTGTTCTAGCGGGGCAGACAGACCACAGAGTTGC
>NZ_JAWOWP010000518.1:0-635 GCF_033340555.1 Vibrio sp. 1069 | reverse complement strand
TGGGATGCAGGGCCTGATTATGATCCTCGACAACGCCCTTGGTTTATCGCAGCCAAAAACAAAGGCGATTTGGTGGTTACCGACCCTTATGTTGATGCTTCATCTAAGAATGTGATCATCTCTGTTGGTACGCCAGTAAAACAAAACGGCCAGTTCTTAGCGGGCATGTTTTACGACCTAGAGCTAACTACCCTTTCCGACCTAGTTAACCAAGTGAACCTATTTGATGCTGGTTACTTGTTCTTAGTCACTGACGATGGCACGACGATTGCGCACCCGCAAAGTAAGTACAACGGTGAAAAGCTCAATAGCTACCTACCGCAAGTTGACTTAAATAAGGCGACTCAACACATCGAAGTTGATAACAATCCTTACATGGTTAGCCTTACTCATATCCCAAGTGAGAACTGGTACGTGGGCGCCATCATTGATGAAACGGCAGCTTACTCAGTGGTTGGAGAGCTACGTAATAGCGCGATCATTTACTCAATCATCGCTGTACTTGCTTCAGTTATCGCATTAACACTTCTGATCAGAACCCTAATGCGCCCGCTAGATACACTAAACACGGCAATTAAAGACGTCGCATCTGGCAAAGGTGATTTAACGCAACGCCTAGAAACTGACACCGATCA
>NZ_JAWOWP010000517.1:0-635 GCF_033340555.1 Vibrio sp. 1069 | reverse complement strand
GTGAACACCAATGTAGTAACGCCTGCTGCTTTTGCACGCTCAAGAACGTTTTTCATAAAGCCGCGGTCTTTTAGTACGTATAGCTGGAACCACATTGGACGCTCAATGGCTGGTGCCACTTCTTCAATCGGACAAACCGAAACAGTCGACATGGTAAAAGGAATGCCTTTTTTCTCTGCCGCTTTTGCTGCTTGTACTTCACCACGGCGAGCGTACATGCCAGTTAGACCAACAGGTGCTAGTGCGATTGGCATCGCAAGTTTCTCACCGAAAATCTCGGTCTCCAGACTCAAGTCTGTCATATCGCGTAGGACGCGCTGGCGTAGTGCAACATCGCCTAAATCGTCAGTATTACGCTTCAGCGTGCGTTCGTCGTAAGAGCCGCCATCAATATAATGGAATAGAAACGGAGGTAGCTTGGCTTTCGCGGCAGCGCGGTAATCGGTAGAAGCTGAGATAATCATAATTGTGTCCTAGCGGTTATTCTAAGCAAAGTTGTGGAGCATTTGCTCTTAAGTGAGCTTTCATCGCACTAAGCGCTAAAAGCATCAAAATGAGTATAGTTACCTTTGCATCACTTACTTTTGAATCGGTGATTTAGGTAACCCACTTACATAATTGGTTGAACAATCTTG
>NZ_JAWOWP010000516.1:0-636 GCF_033340555.1 Vibrio sp. 1069 | reverse complement strand
AGCGTTTTTCGTTTGGTACTGGGAAGGTCAGTGTTTTAGGTGGTTTTACGAGCGCGATTGCTTTGGGCATGGTGGCGCTAATGATGATGGTGGAATCCGTTCACCGTTTGTTTAACCCTGAGAGTATTCAATTCAACGAAGCGATTATGGTCGCAGTGATTGGTTTGGTGGTTAACTTAGCAAGTATGTTGCTGCTGCATGATCACCATCATCATGATCACGACCACCCACATGATCATAACCATTCGCATGGACACTCGCACGAGCACCACGACCACAATCTTGCCGCCGCGTATTTTCATGTCTTGGCAGATACCTTAACGTCACTGTTAGCGATCGTCGCACTTATTGTTGGTAAGTTTTACGGATGGATTTGGTTAGATGCCATTATGGGGATCGTTGGTGCTTTGGTGATTGGTAAATGGACTCTCGGTTTGATGAAGCAAACCGCACCAGTCTTATTAGATGAGAATATTAATCACGAGTACCTACAGGCAATCAGAGAGACGATTGAGCCATACGCAGACGTGCTAGATCTGCATGTTTGGAAGGTGAGCGGACATCATTACTCGGCTGCGATTGTGTTACATAATCGCAGTGATAAAACGTTGAGTGAATTTAAGCAATTACTGAGTA
>NZ_JAWOWP010000515.1:0-636 GCF_033340555.1 Vibrio sp. 1069 | reverse complement strand
ATCGAGTACCTACAATCTCAAAACCTAGTTTTGGGTGGTAGTTTCGACAATGCTATCGTATTGGACGATTACCGAATTCTGAACGAAGAAGGTCTGCGCTTTGAGAATGAGTTTGTTACTCACAAGGTGTTAGATGCAATTGGCGACCTTTACATGTGTGGTCATCCAATTATTGGTGAATTCCGTGCTTATAAATCAGGTCACGGTTTAAACAACCAACTTCTACGCGCAGTCTTGGCGGATCAAGAAGCATGGGAATGGACAACTTTCGAAGAAGAAGTCGGTTCTCCAGTCGCTTTTGCAGAGCCAAACATGGTGCTAGCATAAGTTAGTCAAAGAATATTAAAAACCAGGTTTCGACCTGGTTTTTTTCTATCTAAATTTTACCGCACGTGATGATGGTTATTGGCCAGATTTTTCTGCCATATCTGCGAGCCTTTTTAGTCGCTCTTGGATTTTTGGTGGGGCCATATCAGCGATGGTCATCAGTGATTGAGCTGCTGACTCAGTGAGCGGCGGGCGTTTGGGCCTATCGTCTTTCTCGTATCGATTACGATAAAGTGAAGGGTTGATCCGAACGTCGACACTTATCAATTTTGCATAACCTAGTGTGCGCAGTTTGTTTAAGATCATTAG
>NZ_JAWOWP010000514.1:0-636 GCF_033340555.1 Vibrio sp. 1069 | reverse complement strand
CCTAAGGCAATGGCAGCCGCTGCGATGATCTTCCAACTGATGCCTGCTAGGAAAATAACGAAAATACCTGAAGCCGCAATCAGAATCGACGTTCCCAAATCTGGTTGTTTCGCGATAAGAATCGTTGGTAAGCACACCATGATTAGCGCAACAATCAGCGTTCGGAATGTTGGTGGTAATGGTTGGCGACCGATATAGCGCGCAACCATCAACGGTACCGCAAGTTTGAGTAATTCGGACGGTTGGAATCGAACAAAGCCTAGGTTGAGCCAGCGTTGCGCACCTTTCGAGGCCTCACCAAAGAACAGTACGCCAAATAGTAAAACTACACCGGCAACAAACATTAGTGGCGCCAGGCTTTCATACGTTCGTGGAGAAAGTTGAGCCAGAACCACCATCACGACAAGAGACAATACCATGCGCATTGCTTGGCGATCCATCATCTCCAAACTTTGTCCGCTGGCACTGTACATGATCACAAGACCAAAACCCATTAAAGCAAAGATGCCGAGTAGGAGGGGCAAGTCGATATGGAAGCGCTCAAACAAGGCGCGGTTTTTACCTGTAGAGGGATCCATCTTCATTAGCGTGTAACCTCTTTTTGCGCGTTGGTTTTGTCATCGTCTGGTTTGATTT
>NZ_JAWOWP010000513.1:0-637 GCF_033340555.1 Vibrio sp. 1069 | reverse complement strand
GTGGTGGAAGATCCGCGTGCAACCTAATGAGTGGCAACAAGCTGAGATAGTCAGGCCAGTAGAAGAGGGAGTGGATACCTCTAACAAGCTGGAGTTCATGGATGTCTCCTATCGTTCAAAAACGGGGTTAAATTTACGCTCTAAACCGAGTGTAGAGAGTACAAAGCTGGGGCAACTTAAAAAAGGCGAAGTGTTCAATGCGTTGGCGAGAGTTGAAGGAGAACCTTGGATTCTGGTTGAACAAAAAGGCGTTATTAAGGGCTACGTGCACCAAGATTACGTACGCAGCAACGTAGTGAATCGCGATATTTTGTCGACTCAACCGAATCCGTTGTTCGATGCTCAGCAAGCGACTCATTCTGTATCGAGTGCCCGACACGAGCTGCTGGGCAGCTACACTTGTCGAGCGCTGAGCTATGAGTTAACCAAAGACGGTGATGTGACCACGGGGTCATTACGCGCATGCCGCAAAAAACGCAAAGTTTGGTATATCGATACGCCGTCAGCCTCACCAGCTAACCCTTCGTAATTCTTATTGCTTTTATTGATGTGTTTAACGGTATGGTTGGGCACATCAATGTGCGCTATTCCGTCCATTCTACTTTTGTCACTAATTGTCCAACTTCCCGTCATGTAG
>NZ_JAWOWP010000512.1:0-637 GCF_033340555.1 Vibrio sp. 1069 | reverse complement strand
TTAAAAATATAGAAAAGCAAACGAGAAGACAAAAGTCAGATGTCTCAGATACTTGAACAAGATGAACGCTATATTGCCGCGATCGATCTCGGCTCTAATAGCTTCCACATGGTGGTGGCGAAAGTGGTCGGCAGCGACCTACAGCTCATCAGTCGCCATAAACAGAGGGTTCGTTTAGCCTCTGGCCTAGACAGTGAATTGAATTTAAGTCACGCCTCCATGGAGCGAGCGTTGGAGTGTCTTGCGATGTTCGCAGAGAGGCTGCAAGGCTTTGAGGAATCCAATGTGCGCATCGCTGCTACACACACGCTAAGAAGAGCGAAAAACGCGCATTTGTTTATCCAACGAGCAAAAGCAGTCATGCCGTTCCCGATAGAGATTATTCCGGGTGAGGAAGAAGCGCGCCTAATTTACTTGGGTGTCGCACACACTCAAGTGGAATCTAATTCTAAACTGGTGGTCGATATTGGCGGTGGCAGCACCGAGATGATCATCGGACAAGAGTTCGAGCCAGAACTGCTTAATAGCAAACAGATGGGCTGCGTCAGCTTTACACAGCAGTACTTCAAAAATGGCAAGTTATCGAGCAAAAACTTCAGCAAAGCCATGCTCGCTGCCGAACAAAAGTTAGAGTCCA